>JAYUZG010000237.1:0-6773 GCA_043751985.1 Betaproteobacteria bacterium | reverse complement strand
CCTAACAGAGGCGGGCGGCGGCCCCGTGCATAACCCTGCGCCAGGGAATCTTCAACCATCGCCCTCATTCAGACTCATACCTCGATTGGAATGTACTGGCTCCGCGGTACTTATTGGTTATCGGATAGCGCCAGTCCTTGCCGTAGCCCCGATGCGTGATACGAATTCCGACCGGCGCCTGACGCCGCTTGTATTCGTTGACGTGAATCAGCCGCACCACGCGCCGCACATCTTGCTGCGGGAATCCGTCCGCGATGATTTCCCGCGGACTGCGATCTTGCTCGACGTAGCGCTCCACGATCGCGTCCAGGATATCGTAGGGCGGCAAACTGTCCTGATCAGTCTGGTCTTCGCGCAACTCGGCGCTCGGCGCGCGCTCGATCACGCGCAGCGGAATGACCGCCGAGCGCGTGTTGCGCCAGCGTGAGAGCTGGTACACCAGGATTTTCGAAATATCCTTAAGCACCGCGAAGCCGCCCGCCATGTCACCGTACAGCGTCGCATAGCCGGTGCTCATTTCGCTCTTGTTGCCGGTGGTCAACACGATGCTGCCAAATTTATTCGACAGCGCCATCAGCAAGGTGCCGCGAATGCGCGCTTGCAGGTTCTCCTCGGTGGTATCGGCGGCGCGGCCGGCAAACTGCTCTTGCAGGGCTGCGCTAAACGATTCGAACATCGGCGCGATCGGAATTTCGCTGTAGCGCACGCCGAGCGCGCGTACCATGCTACGAGAATCCTCGACACTCATCGACGCGGTGTAACGCGACGGCATCATCACCGCGTGCACGCGCTCGCTGCCCAGTGCATCGACCGCGACGCACAAGGTCAACGCCGAATCGATTCCACCCGACAGACCAAGCAACGTACCGGGAAAGCCATTTTTTTGCACGTAGTCGCGCACCCCAAGGCAAAGCGCTTTGTAGACGCTCTCCTCGGTTGACATTTCCGCCGCAACGGCCGCCGGCAACGGCTGGTCATCGCGAAATTCCACCACGTCGAGAGCTTCTTCAAATGCCGGCAACTGCTGCGTAATGCGCCCCGTGCCGTCCATCACGAAAGACGCGCCGTCGAACACCAGTTCATCTTGCCCGCCGACCAGATTACAAAACACCACCGCGCTGCCGGTCTCGCGCGCGCGTGCGGCGACGACCTCAAAGCGCGTATGTTGCTTGTGCAAATGGTAGGGCGAAGCATTCAGCACCAGCAGGATGCGCGCGCCCGCATCCTTCGCCGCGCGCGGTACGGCGGGAAACCACACGTCTTCGCAAATCGCGATGCCCACCGCAACGCCGCCGACATCGAACACCAAAGGGCGCGGGTCCGGTTCGAAATAGCGTTCCTCATCGAACACCGTGTAATTGGGCAGCTCGAACTTACGATAGCTCGCGACGACGCGGCCGTCTTTGAGCAGCGACGCCGCGTTATAGCGCTTGCCTCCCTCCCGCAGCGGATGACCCACCATCACCGCGAGCGCCGGCAGCGCCAGCGCGAGTTTGCGCAGGGCCAGGTCACAGGCATCGCAGAAATCTTCGCGCAGCAACAAGTCTTCCGGCGGATAACCACACAACGACAGTTCCGGCGTGAGCATCAAGTCCGCGCCCGCTGCCAGCGCGCGCCTGGCGTTGTCGTCGATCTTGGCAGCGTTCCCCGCCAAATCTCCCACCACACAATTCATCTGCGCGATCGCGATTTTCATGACGGGTACTATATCATCGCGCTCTTTGCCGCCGCGCCGCCGCTCGCGCGCGCCCTCATGAAGCCTTTGCACGGACTGCATTTGCTCGATTCGCTCAACGCGGTTATCCCGCAACAATGGGATGCGTTGACCGACCACAATCCGTTCGTGTCACATGCATTCTTCAGCGCGCTGCATGAGGCCGGTTGCGCTTCACCGCGCAGCGGATGGTCGCCGTGTTTTCCGACGCTGTGGGAGTCGGGCGAGTTAGTGGCGGCGCTGCCGTTGTATCTCAAAACCCACTCCTACGGCGAATACGTTTTCGATTGGGCCTGGGCCGACGCCTACCAACGCCATGGCCTGGACTATTATCCGAAGCTGCTGAGCGCGGTGCCATTTACTCCGGTGACCGGGCCGCGCCTGATGGCGGCACGCCCTGAGTTACGCCAACATCTGATCGGCGCCGCGCTGGACTTCGCGCGCCAGACCGGCGCCTCGTCGTTTCATTGCCTGTTCCCGGACGAGATCAATGAATTCAAGTCGGCCGGGCTGTTGCTACGTGACAGCGTGCAGTTTCATTGGCGCAACGAGGGCTTCCATGATTTCGAGGATTTCATCACGCGCATGAACCACGAGAAGCGCAAGAAAATCCGCCAGGAGCGGCGCAAGGTGCGCGACGCCGGCGTGACTTTCCATTGGCATACGGGTGAAACAGCAAGTACCACGGATTGGGAATTCTTCGTGCGATGCTATGAGCGCACCTACCAATTGCACCATTCCACGCCTTACCTCAATTTGGATTTTTTTCTGCGCCTCGCACGCAACATGCCGCGCAACTTATTGCTGATGGTGGGCAGCCGAGATGGGCAAGCCATTGCCGCCGCGCTCAACGTCATGAGCGAACACACGCTGTACGGCCGCTATTGGGGTGCCACCGAGTTTCACTCCGGTCTGCATTTCGAGACTTGCTATTACCAATCGATCGAATACTGCATCGCGCACGGGCTACAAGTATTCGAAGGCGGCGCCCAAGGCGAACACAAACTCGCGCGCGGCCTGACTCCGGTCACCACCCATTCCGCCCACTGGCTGGCCCGGCCGGAATTTTCCGATGCAGTCGCGCAGTTTTTGTCGCGCGAACGGCGTGGCATCGTCCGCTACGTCGACGAGCTTGGCGAGCATTCTCCGTTTAAACAACCCATCCGTTCGTTGTAATCAGCCGAATATCGGGGCCGGCTTCAGAGGGGAAATGTCTGCGCTGCCAGATCTGTAATCCCTGGCGTTCCACAACGAGAACGATGCTACTTAGCTGGACTTGACCCTCGTGGACCCCTCGTGCGCATTTATGCAGGACTACCCGTAGGTTCCTTCGTTTTTAAAGGGAAGCGCCCCCTTTATCCCTTATCCCATGCCTGCTTCCCGCATTATTTTTTGCTGGACTTCACCAAAGTGGCGACTACACCGCCCAATAACACACCAGCAAACATGGCGTATGCGATCAGAACTTTTCCCCAGCCAACGTCCAGGGTTCGAAGTAAGAAAGTGTCGGCGAGTGAGGCATTTCCCGGGCCACCCCATCGCGTGACTATTGGTACTCCAAGGCTCAAAGTACCCGAAATGGCCAGCCACTTCCAGTATGTTGTGCAGAGAAAATGGCGCTCACGCCGCGCGAGTAAGACGACTCCAATGAGACCGCCAATTCCAACTGCAGCAGATAGGCCGATACTATAGATGACGGAAAAATTCACTTTTCACACTCGTTACACTCTTGGCACTCTTTATAGCACTCATAGACGTTTACGCCAAAACACTTAGGGTCGAAAACACTCAGGGTCGCGTCTTGCAACATTTCAACAATGCGAATTTCATTTCACCCACTGAGAAGATGAATGAGGCAGACACCAATAACCAGTGAAGAAATATTTCGTTTATCTTTGGACTTCACTTCATCTAAGCTGTCGATCCCGTTTGATCCCCAGGTTTAGCCGCAACAATGACCCGTTACACAGGTTAGTCTCCACTGAAAAGAAGTTTTCGCCTCACTCAACCCAGGCTAGAATTTAAGCAATTTCAGAGAGCTCCGCAACGATTAACGAGACGACACTGCAACTTTAATCAAGGCGCGTAAAGCGTTCCCGTTGCCTTTTCAGCCGCCCGAACGGCCAGCGAAAGTAGCCTCACACTTACCGGTCAGCTTAATCCCACCGTGGTTGGTTATACTTCGCGCCACTCTGACTCGGGCAGGAGAACGGATTGTTCAACTATTGGGGTAGATTTTTCCTCCCACGACGCGCGCTGCTTGGCTCAGTGTTTTTTGCCATGCTGGTGCTTCAAGGAATCGCCTATGGCGCGTCTGTGGATTCACTGAGCGTCACGGAACTCACTGCCGGGACTGGCAAGGAAATTCGTGCCGGTCACTATGTGATCATCCACTATGATGCCTGGGTATATGACAGCGGCAAGGCCGACGGCAAAGGTCAGTTGTTTGACAGCTCGCGCGAGCGCGGGGAGACCTTTACGTTTGTGTACGGCTACAAGCGCGCGCTGCCGGGCATGGAAAAGGGAATGGACGGCATGAAAGTGGGCGCGCGACGTTTGATTCTGGTGCCGCCTAAGCTCGGCTTCGATGATCTCAAGTATCCGTATCCGCGCGACGTGCCGACCGGCGCTTCGTTGGTGTTCGACGTCGAATTGCTGGACGTGGTGCCACGCGGGGCGCCCAATCCACCGAACGAAGATTAACGTTGGTCTTCGACTATTACCACCGGTTGTCTGCGAAGCGGCAGAGCATCTATCGTCAGAGCGATGCGATCACGCGGATCGAGTTGCCACGCGCCGCCGCGCTGCAACCGATCTTGCCGCTCATACAATCAGCGCTCAAGTCCGAGCAGCAAAAGTCCGTTGAACGTTACGCGCAGCAACTGGCGGATGGCATCATCACCGCCGTGCCCTCCCCACCGCTTCGAGTGAAGGTGCTGGCGGTGCGGCCGAGCGACGACTGGGGTGAATTGCATGGATTGTATCTACCCGAGGAGGACAACAAGACGGCTACCATCCAGCTCTGGATGCGCACGGCGAAAAACAAGCGAGTGGTTGCGTTTAAGAGTTTTGTGCGCACGCTGTTGCACGAACTTTGTCATCACCTGGACTATGAGCATTTCAACTTACCCGAGACCTTTCACACTCAGGGTTTCTACAGCCGCGAGTCGAGCCTGTTGCATCAACTGCTGCCGGATCCCGCGGCGACCAACGGCGATCACGAGGCCGAACCGTCGGCCGACACCGCATAGCGTGACTTCTGATTCGTTGCAATCGATTTCTTGACGTCAGTCTGAGCAAGCCGTTGCGCCAAGCACTGCTCGGCGCCGTCTGCCTGCTTGCGGCTTTGTGGACCAGCGGCATAGCGCTGGCCGAGGACGCGGCACCCTTGCCGTCGCTGGCCGAGCTGGCGGCCTCAGGCGCGGTAATCGGCGAGATCCGCATTAACAACCAAAACATATTTAATCTGGATGACAAGAAGGAGAACAATTTTCTGTTCCGCTTCGCCAACTGGGCGCACGTTCGAACGCGACCGGAGGTAATCCGCAGTCAACTGCTGTTCAAATCCGGCGAGCCTTTGTCGTTGCGCCTGATTGAAGAATCGGAGCGGCTGTTGCGCAGCAATCGATTTATTTACGATATCAATATTCACCCGATCGCTTTTCACGATGGCATCGTGGATCTCGAAGTAAGTTCACGCGACACCTGGACCATCCAACCCGGCATCAGCTTCAGCCGCGCGGGCGGCAGCAATTCGAGCGGCGTTACACTCAAGGACTACAACCTGCTTGGCAGCGGTCTCACAGTCGGTCTGTCGCGCAAATCCGACGTCGACAACGCCACCTCCGAATTCCAGGTGTCACAATCGCATGCTTTTGATGGCTGGACTTCAATCGAATATGTCAACGCCAGCCGCGACGACGGCAGACGTCAATCAATGTCGTTGCAACACCCGTTCTACGCGCTCGATACACGCTGGGCCGCGGGATTTTCCGCTGCCCAGGACAACAGCGTCGATACGACGTATAGCGGAAGCACCGTCGTCCGCCAAGTACGCCACAAGCAAGACACGGCCGAGGCTTACGGGGGTTGGTCGCAGGGTCTGATTGACGGGTGGACGCGCCGCTACTCGATTGGCGTCAATTACCAGGACGATGCGTACGGGAGTGACGCCGGTCTGCCTACCCCTGATCCGATTCCGCAGAACCAGACGCTGGTCACCCCGTTCTTGCGCTATGAGCTGATCGAGGACCATTACAATCAGGTGAAGAACTACGACTTGATCGAACGGCCGGAATATCTGGCGATTGGACTTCAATCACGCGCGCAAGTGGGACGCGCGCTCACCGGACTGGGTTCGACGCGCAATCTGTGGACCTACTCGGGCACGGTGAGCACGGGCTTCGAAGTCAGCGACAACAAAACTCTGCTCACGTCGATGAGTCTTGCCGGTGAATATGCAAGCCGCCACGGCGAACGCCAACAACTGGGTGGCACGGCTCGCTTTTATTCGCGGCAGAAAGACAGCGCGTTGTTCTTCGTGTCGTTCGCGGCCGATGTGACGCGCGATCCAAATGACGCCAATCAATTGCTGCTCGGCGGCGACAACGGCCTGCGCGGCTACCCGTTGCGTTACCAAAGCGGCACCCGGCGTGCGCTGCTCACGGTGGAGGAGCGGCTCTACTCCGATTGGTATCTATTTCGATTGTTCCGAGTGGGCGGAGCGGTCTTTTCCGATATCGGCCGCGCCTGGGGCGGACCGCTCATCAACACCACCAATCCAGGATGGTTGAGCGACGTCGGCTTCGGCTTGCGCATCGTCAGCGCTCGCTCCGCCTTCGGGAACGTGGTGCATCTGGACTTCGCGTTTCCACTCAATCGCGACTCTACTATCCGCTCGTACCAGTGGCTGGTCAGCACGAAAACCAGTTTCTGAACTAGATAGCGCCGGCAACGTGTTCGCATTTACTCAGCAGTCGCCAATTAAGACGACACATTCCAAGCTTCGGCGCTCTATGATGGAGACGGCAGTGTGTCGCACAAGTTACCGACTTCTGAG
>JAYUZG010000236.1:0-4063 GCA_043751985.1 Betaproteobacteria bacterium | reverse complement strand
GCGGCCCTCGACAGGCGTACTCGCGGCCGATGCGTGGTGACGAAACGCCCATCCGCGGTCAGCGCCGACAGGGTTACGACGGCAGTGCTACCTTCACGTGCAACGTCAAAGGACAGTTGCTCGCCGCTGTCGCGCAGCATCGTCTCGCGCACCAACTGCGCCCACAACTTCGCATAGCCGTCCCAGCCCAGCCAGTCTGCCGACCAGCGATTCTTCACGTCCGACGCGAACCCAACCGTTCGGCCAAGCCCGTACTGCCAACGAGCCAGGATAGGCGCGCCGCTGTCGGAGACCAGCAGCAACTCGGCGGTGTCGCGCACTTTGGTGCTGACATAACCTTTCAACTCCGGCGCCTTGGCAAAGTCCAGATCTTTAAGCGCTTGCACTTTGCGTTTGACCACTGGGCGAAACGCGCCTTCAACCAGATTCGAGCGCACGGCTTTTTGTGTCTCATCGATGAAAATCTGCGGCAAGGTCTCCACGTCCTCGACCGTGTAAGTGCGGCCACGGCCCCATTTGGCGATGTCCGCCATCAACTGTTCATCCGCGCCGTCGCCTGCCAAGGTCACCGTCGATACGGTGATCTTGGCGTCCGCCATGCGCGTCACCAGGCGCTGAAAATCCGCCGGATTGGTGTCGCCATCGGAGAGCAAGATCACGTGCTTTGACTTTACGTCTTGTTCGTTCAGCATGCGGAACGCGATCTGCAGCGCCGGATAGATGCTGGTCTGCCCGCTCGCCTGGATACGACTGATCAAGTCTTCCACTTTGCGCTTCGCCTTGAGCGGCTGCATCGGCACGGAAATGTAGGGCTGCGAATCGAAAGCGATCACCGCCAGCCGGTGCTGCTCTTCCAGCAGGTCGAGCGTGGCGCGCGCCGCTTCCTTGGCAAAATTCATCTTGCGCCCTTTCATGCTGTAGGAGCGGTCGATGGCAATCACCATGGCCAATTCCTTTTTTTTCTCTTGCGCCTTGAACTGCAGCGGCAGAATTTTTTCCACGAGGCTGCCGGCATAGCCCTTATCCTGCGGTGACTTTTCTCCATACGTCGATTCGCCTGCCGCGAACAGAAACCCGCCGCCGCCGTCGCGCACCCACGATTCCAGCGCTTGCATCTGCGCGGCGCTCACCTGATCGGCAGAGACATCGGACAATAACAGCGCGTCATATCCGGCGTAGCGCGCCACGCTATCCGGCAACTCGGTCGCGTTTTGCACGCTCACCTCGATTCCCTGCGCGGTCAGCGCTTCGCGCAAATACGTGGCGCTGGCAGGATGCCCCTCGACATACAACAACTTCGGAACCGGCTCGAGCCACACGGCGCGGCGCAACTCCTGCGGAGCAGTACGCTTATCGACCACCACCGAGGCCGCCAAGGTCGCGCTACCTACGCGATCGATGCGCGTCTCCATTGCCACCGGATTGATTCCGGTTTTCAGCTTCACCTGACGCGACGCCAGCACGCGCGACCCATCGCGCAGCATGACTTTCGCGCCGGTCTCATGCGCAGCGCCAATAGCGAGCTTGACCGTCACCGGTTCGTTACGGCGCATTTGCGCCGGCGGTTCGACCGACTCTACCCAGGCAACCGGGCCGGCACGCACTGTCGCCGGAACGGTAAACACGCGAACGCCGGCGGCACGCAGGCGCGGAACGACACGCCACACATCGCCTTCGGTGGCATTGCCATCGCTCATCAACACCAGTCGCTTGATCGAAGCCGCGTCGAATCCAAGCAAAGCCAGGTCGAGCGCACGTTCAAGATTGGTAGCCGATTGCTTGATCGCGCCGGCCGAGTCATCGCTTTCGCTCAGTTGCAACGCGCGCACCTCATCAACACCGGCAGCTAAGCGCGGGCGCTCAGCGAAGGCGAGGACGCGCGAACGGCCGGGTTGGCCGCGCCGGTTGGCATCTTCGATCCAGCCCAATGCGGCGTCGATAAATTGCGGCGCGACGCTGTGCGAAACGTCCAGCGCGTACACCACCGAGATCTTGGTTGACACGCCGCGCCAGGCCGGCGCGACCAGTGCCGCAACCAGGCAGGCCAACGCCAGCAGCCGCAACACCGTCACGACTCGGTGGTGGCGGCGTGTCAGGCTAACCTGCGTGCGCCGCCCCAGCCACCAGGCGAACGGGAGCAGCACCAGCGCTGTCAGCAACCAGGGATATTCGACGCTCAATGCAGGCGGCCTGTAGGCACTACACGGTGATCCGGCGATTCCACGTCCGCCACTCGACAAGTAACAGCAATAGCGCCAGCGCCAGCAGCCAGCGCCACGGCGTCAGTGACCCGCCCTCACGCGGCGTTGGCATTTCATCGCGCATAACTTGCAGGCGGCTGGCGTTGACGCGTGTGATGCCCGGATCGAACAGGTTTACCGCGACCCGCAACATCGAATCCTTGGCGACTGCGGTAAACAAACCGGGATTGCCTGGCTGAAACAAAGTACCTTCGGGCACGCTGAGAGTCGCCAGCTCGCTGCCGTCGATCGCCACCACGCGCGCGTCAAGGAGCGGGAGCGTTACCGCTCCCATGTGATGCGTGCGCGCGATGGGTTCGTCAGTCAGCCAATTGAGCGTATTGGCGAGAAATATCGGGAATCCCGGCTGCAGCGCGAAATTGGTTTCGTCGAGCGCGAAGGCGGCGATCACGCGGCGCGGGCGATCTTCACTCGCGAACAGCAACGCCGCATCGCGCTCACCGCGCAACAGGACCGTTTCCTGCCGCACCTGGTAGCGCAGCGCTTGATCGATCAACAAGTCTCCTAATACCACGCTGTGCAACAAAGGATGCGCAGCGCTCCATCCAGTCACCGATGGGTGGGCCAATTCGCCAATTGATTTAGGCAGCCACGCGGCGCGCGGCGGGCGCAACAGCAACGCCGGTTGTGTCGGCGCGGCGGGCGGCGCAAAGCGATCGAAGATCCAGGCGTCGACCTTGGCCGATGCGTCGAAATTATCCGCTTGCATCACGCGCAATTGCACGCGCGGCGTCGAGCGCAAGGATTTTTCCAGAAACGCATTGCCGCTGCTGACCAGACCGACGCGGACGATCTTGCGCATAGGCAACAATGCATAGGCCACGTCGTCGATCGCCAGCGCATCCGCACGGCTGCGCACGCGCGCCAGCAGCGGACCGCCGTCGAACTCCGACACATCGATGAGCATCGCGGCGTTCTTGTTTGCCTCCACCGACACCCGCGCGAGCGCACGATGACGATCGGCTCCGGCGATTTCGATTTCCGCCGCGACCGCTTCCGACGCCGCATTGGATACTTCGACGAAGGCCTGCGCGCGGCGGCTGTCTCCTGGTACCGGCCGCACATCAAAGGCAGTGATTCCCAGGTTGAACGCGGGCTCGAACACCGAGAGCATTTCCACTCCGGGTGGCGGTGCTGGCAGCGCCACGCCGTCGGTGATGAAGACGGCGCGCACCAGCATCGGCTCGGTGGACATCTGCGCCAGATCCGGAAAAAGTGGGCGGGTATCGAAGCTCACGTGCAACTTGTCCAGCGCGGCCAGCGCAGTTTGACGATCGGTGAACGCGGGGGTGGACAGTACGCGCGCGGTATCGGCCAACAGCACGCTGGAATTCTGCTTGATCAGCGCGCGGGCGCGGCTAAGCGCATGCTCGAAGCGGCTGCGCCCGTCGGCGGTTCGCGTATCCATGGTGGCCGAATCATCTACCACGATGACCATGCGTCCCGCGCCACCGGCGGCGCTGGCCGGTGGCCGCAACATGGCACCGGCGATGATGCAGGCGATCAACATCGCCAGCATGAGCGACACCCACCAGCGCCATCGATCGAGCACCTGCCTTGTCTGCCGAACCACTTGCTCCCAAATGAAATTGGAAGCAGTCAACATTCGCCGCGGCGGCGGTTTGAGCAGATACAAGCCCAGCACCAGCGCCGCGACCGCGGCCAGTACCGCGACACTGCTCATCAGAACACGACGCCTTTTTCGCGCAAGGTCTTCAGCATCAAATCCTCGAACGAGCCGTCGTTCATCACCTGCGCGTAACCCCAGCCATGCTTGCGGCAATAGTCCTCGATCTGCGCGC
>JAYUZG010000235.1:0-6682 GCA_043751985.1 Betaproteobacteria bacterium | reverse complement strand
GCCAGAACTCGAGCAATTTTTCCTTGTGAATCTCGCCCAGTTTTACTTTGCCAATGACGGGCAGTTCCATAGCAGAAGTCATCGTGAGCTTGTTGCGCGGATAGTGGTAGACCGCCCCGCCGAGGGAGTCTTCCTGCTCGATGGTCACGAAATTGAGCTTCTCTTGTTTCGCATTCAGCGTGGCCGAGAACCCGGCCGGGCCGGCACCGATGATGACCAGGTCGAGCATTCCGGCGGGCGCAGGCCCGCGAGCCATCACGTTTTTGATCGCCTGGCGGCCCTGCTCCACGGATTTGTGCACCAGTCCCATTCCGCCTAATTCCCCGGCGATAAACAGACCGGGAACATTGGTCTCAAAAGTCGGGCTGACCTGAGGAATCTCCATCCCGCGCCGCGCCGTGCCAAACACCAGCTTGACGGCATCCACCGGGCAAGCAGGCTTACACGCGCCGTGGCCGATGCAATGTGCCGCGTTAACCAAGTAGGGTTTTGCGGCCACCAGACCGATAGCTTGCTCGGGACAGACTTTGGCGCACGCGCCGCAGCCTATGCATTTGGGATAATCAAAAACGGGATGCAAAGTGGGCGGTTCGTTCAGACCGGTTATTTTGGCTTCTTCCAACTGTACCGCTGCTGACTTGGTTCGCCGCGCGCGCCAGCGAAAATACCAAATCAACATCAGGCCGAGAGGTACGGCGTAAATCAAGTACGGTATATCATTCATTCGATTATTCAGACCTCAATTAGCGAGTGCTTCTTGCCGATTGTACAAAGATTCGGGTATGTAATCTGCTTTTAGACCAATCCGCGAATCGCTCATCTTCGTTTATTGCAATTCTGACTAACTTGTAACCGGGAAATCCTATGCATTTGTTGATCATGCAGTCCCTCACCTTGGCTTCCCTGGTCTGCGTTGCGGTGGTAGCGTTTATCGCCATGTTGGATTCAAACTTCAAACCTGGCTCTGATTTTGGCTACAACCTTGGGCTGATCGGATCGCTGATGATGCTGCTACTGTTGTTGTATCCAATCCGCAAACACGTCAAGAAGTTCCAGGGTCTGGGGCCGCTCAAGTACTGGCTCGAAATTCACATGATTATCGGCGTCGCCGGACCGCTGCTGGTGCTGGTCCACACCAAATTTCAGCTTGGCTCTCTAAACGCCACGCTCGCGTTCTGGAGCATGGTGATCGTGGCGAGCAGCGGTATTTTTGGGCGCTTCGTGTATACGCATATCTACCGCGGCCTGCACGGCATGCGATTGTCAGTGAAAGAAGTGAGTGCTGAAGTGGAGCAATTCACCAACCAAGAATCGGATTTGAAACGATTGCCCGTTGAAGCCGTCGAGTTGATCAGCAAGTTCGAAAAGTTTTGCGAACCGTCGCGCGGCGGTTGGCTGATGGCCTTTTGGCGGTTTCTTGCGGTGGCGCCGCTGCGCATGTGGAATTTGATTCGGATAAAGCGCGTGTGCCTGACCGACGAGGGATTGATGCTCAAAGCCGACCGTGCCGATCCGTCGCGAATAGAGCGCGCCGTCGATCGGTACTTTCGCGGATTGCAGCGAGTGGCACAGTTCGGTACTTACGAACGACTTTTTTCGCTATGGCATGTGGCACATGTTCCCTTCGTCGTACTCCTGGCAGTGAGCGCCATTTATCACGTCATCGCAGTTCACATGTACTGATGGGCACGGCCGTGAGAAAAATCAGCTTGTTGCATTGGCTGTTATGCGGTGCGCTGTTGGCCCTGCCGCGACTGGTATCGGCCGACAACCTTGACACGTTGATCATGCCTGGCCAAGTGATTGAGGGCCACGTCAAGTACGAGGCCGAGTGCAAGAACTGCCATGAGCGATTCAATAAATCTGGCCAGACGAAGCTTTGCTTGGATTGTCACAAGGACGTCGCCAAGGACGTCAACGCGAAGCAGGGCTATCACGGCAAACAGGCCAATGACAAGGCTTGCAAAGAATGTCACACCGAGCACAAAGGACGCGACGCCAAGATTGCAACCTTAGACGAAGCCAAGTTTGATCACAATGGTACCGACTACCCTCTCAAGGATGCGCACGCCAACAAAGCAAAAATCAAGTGCGTGGACTGCCACAAAGCCGGCAAGAAATATCGCGAAGCGCCGTCGCCGTGCAACGACTGCCACAAGAAGGACGACATTCACAAGGGAAGCCTGGGTCCGCTATGTGAAGACTGCCACAAGGAAACGAAATGGACAGACGCTACGTTCGATCATGACAAGACCAAGTTTCCGCTGAAGGGCAAACACATCAAGACGGAATGTAAGGAATGCCATCCGAAACAGAAGTTCAAGGGCGTGCCGCTGGATTGCTACGGCTGCCACAAGAAAGACGACAAACACAAAGGTTCGCTTGGCACCAAGTGTGAGACTTGTCACATCGAAAAAGACTGGAAGACTGCCAAATTCGATCATGACAAAGAGACCAAGTTTCCGCTTAAGGGCAAACATGCCGAGATCAAATGCGACGCCTGCCATAAGGACGATCCGACCTACAAGAAACTCAAACTTGGCTTGACCTGCATTGAGTGCCACAAGAAAGATGACAAGCACAAAGGACGCTACGGCGAGAAATGCGGAACCTGCCATAACGAGAAGGACTGGAAAACCATCTTGTTTGATCATGACCGGGACACCAAGTACGCACTGAAAGACGCGCACAAAAAAGTTAAATGCGACAGTTGTCACAAGGGCGATCTATACAAGGATAAGCTGAAAGACACGTGCATCAGTTGTCACAAAAAAGACGACAAGCACAAGGGGCGCTACGGCGAGAAATGCGAGAGCTGCCACAACGAGAAAGACTGGAAGACCGTCGCCTTCGATCATGAACGCGAAACCAAGTACGCGTTGAAGGGCAAACACAGCTCGACCAAGTGTGACGACTGCCACAAAGCCCCGCTCTATTCAAAGCCCGCGCTGAAGACCGAGTGCATTGCCTGTCACAAGAAAGACGATAAGCACAAGGGTCGCTACAGCGACAAGTGCGAGAACTGTCACAACGAAAAAGAATGGAAGACCAGTACTTTTGATCATTTGCGCGAAACGAAATACGCGCTCAAAGGCAAACACGACAAAATCAAGTGCGATGCTTGCCACAAGAGCGTGATGTACACCAAGCCCGCGCTGAAGACCGAGTGCATCGCCTGCCACAAGAAAGACGATAAACATGAAGGTCAGGAAGGCGATAAGTGCGAGAAGTGCCATAACGAAAAAGACTGGAAAGATGCAAAATTCGACCATGGAACTTCACGCTTCCCATTGCTCGGAAAACATCAGAGCGTTGAGTGCAAGAAATGCCATCTCACGCTTCGCTACAAAGACGCGAAGATGGAATGCGTCGCTTGTCACGTCAAGGACGATGTGCATAAGAAACTGCTCGGCCCGAAGTGCGCGCAATGCCACAACGCGCGCGACTGGCGCATTTGGGATTTTGATCACGACAAGACTAAGTTTCCGCTGGACGGCGGTCATAAGGACGTCGCCTGCGTGAAGTGCCATAACAAACCGGCAGACAAGGATTTGCGCATTCCGGTGGCCTGCTACACCTGCCACACCAAGGACGATGTGCACGATGGTAGTTTTGGGAAGCAATGCGAACGCTGCCACGTCACGGCGAACTGGAAGGACCTGAAGCCGGGTAGCGGATTCTCCAAATAATTTAGAAATTTCGTCTTGCCGTAAATCGGTTGCGCGCGCGGACGCTACCAAATTTTGGCACGCGGATGTCGCCATGTGACGACGACAAGTTACGCCGGATAGTCGCCCACAAGGAGTTGGGCAAATCGCTGCACTTTGTTTCAATCGCGCAGCGGAAATCACCCGGCCGCGTTTTGAGCAGAAAGAAAATCTAAATGAGTTCAAGGACGCGCCCTTAAATTCGGCGCGGCAAACGATCGGTCTTAGGTGCGTCTGACAATATGCCTAACTTGGTTGGGCAGGCTGACCGAGCACGCTTCTCATCGCGGCATGGATATTGCACTTCGTTGTACGCTAACATGTGATCGAACCTCGCCCTTAATCCTAGTAAGAAGTAGCCGTAAACACCGAGAAGCCTTGGCCGGAAAAGTTCCGAGGTTTCCATCAACGCCGCCGCAGTGCTCTAAAAACGCAGGGGAAAAACGATGAACGCGACAACATTCGCCAATCATTCACATCAAGACACATACGGTATCCGCTGGTCATCCGCGTTAAGTATCGTGGCGCTGGTCGCGGCGATGGTGGTGAGCGCTTTCTCCAATCCTGCGTCGGCGGCGGAGCCGCGAAAAGTGGCCAAGCAAGAGCAAGCCGCGAAATCGCGAGCGAAATTCGATCATTTGAAAACAGGCTTTCCGTTGACCGGCGCGCACGCGCAGGCAAAATGCGAAACCTGTCACTTAAATGGCGTATTTAAGGGCACGCCAAAGCAATGCGATAGCTGCCATAGTCCCGGCAGCCGGACAGGCGCGACACCCAAACCACAGAAACATATTGCAACGACTGATTCCTGCGATCGTTGCCACACGACGGTGGTGTGGGCACCAGTGCGATTCAATCATGCGACGGTGGCGCCGGGTTCGTGCGCCACCTGCCACAACAATGTGATGTCGACTGGGAAGCCAAGCGATCACATCAAGACGGTGGAGTCGTGTGATAAGTGTCACAACACCTCAATCTGGACGTCGGCTGGATTCGTTCACGATGCAAGTACAGTAAATAACTGCTCAAACTGCCACGGCGGTGCTGGTCCGGGAATCGGTCGATCCAGTGGGCACATTCCTTTAACGGGGACCGCAAAGCAATGCGACGGGTGTCACAGGAGCACCAGTAGCTTTTCTTCGCGTGTAATGGATCATAGTGGGCTAAACGGCCAATGTTCGACTTGCCACAACGGCACCATCCCGCGTGTAACGACTTATTCGGCTACGCACGCTGGCGGCACCGTCAACGTGGCACAGTGCGACACGTGTCACAAATCAACAACTACTTGGGCAACTACGGCGAAGCCAAATCACAGCGCATATACAGCGGCGACGAATTGCGCGCAATGCCACGGCGTGTCGGCCAGCGGACCAAGCGCAACGAAGCCGCTGCATACTCAGTTTGCCGGGACCAATTGCTTTAGCTGCCACAATACGACGGCATGGTCGCCCGCATCGAAGTGGAACCATAGCCAAGTTACCGTTGCCGGTAATTGTGCGACCTGCCATACGGGTACAGGCGGATTCGCGCCAGCCGATGGCAAGGTAGCTAACCACGTTCCAAACTCCAGCGGGAGCTGTGACGCTTGCCACAAGGCTGGTTACGCAACCTGGACCGGCGGTAAATTCCATTCCAACGTCAATGTCACGACAGGGTGCGAAACTTGTCACAACGCCAAGCCGGCCGTATTGGGTCCGCAAGCGACGACAGTCGGTACCTCCGCGCTCCACACAGGCGTAACCACTGGATGCGAGAAATGCCATACCTCACCAAGCATTCCCTGGGCAAGCGCTGGCGTCAATCACACCGGCATTACGTCGGGTTGCGAAAAATCGGGGTGCCACACCGGTACTACCAATGGCATGGTTGTAAACACGACCTTCCTGCACACAAAATTTGGTACCAACTGCTTTACTTGCCACGGAGTGAAGCCCACCGCTTGGTATCCGGCTTCGAAGTGGAATCACGCTTCGCAGACTCCGGGCACGGGTAATTGCAGTACGTGCCACTTTGGTACCGGTAGCGGCTCTTATCCGCCAGCGGACGGCATGGTGAGCGGTCATATCGGCAATCCCACCAACGCGAATTGCGACACGTGCCACAAGGCGGGTTATACAGCCTGGGCCGGAGGTAAGTTCCACGCCAACGTCTCAGTCAGCACTGGTTGTATCAATTGCCACAATACGACGGGTCTGTACGGTCCGCCGACGCAAAAACCCATCACTGGTGCGTACGCATCGATACACGCAACAGTGACCAATTGTGAGTCTTGCCACAAGAGCACCACGACATGGGCCGGTGCTGCTGTCGATCACACAACGTTTACCGCGGCCACCAATTGCGCGACCGCAGGTTGCCACGTTGCAGGTGGGTCGGGCACCGCTCCAACCACGACCTTCCTTCACACGCAGTTTGGCACCAACTGCTTTACCTGCCATGGTATGAAGCCCACCGCATGGTACCCAGCTTCGAAATGGAGTCACGCCGCGCAGACTCCGGGCACCGGCAAGTGCGACACGTGCCACACTGCCGCAGGTGCCTATCCACCGGCCGACGGCATGGGTAACGGCCATATCGGTAATCCCACCAACGCGAATTGCGACACTTGCCACAAGGCAGGCTATACGACATGGGCTGGTGGTAAGTTCCATGCCAATGCCAGCGTCGTAGCCAATTGTGAAACCTGTCACAACAAACCGACCTTGAATCCGCAGCCGACGCAGAAACCCAACACTCCAATTCACACTGGAGTAGTCAGCGGTTGCGAAAAATGTCACACGTCACCCAGCATTCCTTGGGCAAGCGGTGGCGTTAATCACGCTGGGATAACTACGGGCTGCAACAATTCGGGTTGCCACACCGCGGGTGGGGCCGGCACCGCTCCAACGACGACCTTCCTGCACACCCAATTTGGCACCAATTGCTTTACCTGTCACGGTGTCAAGCCCACCGCGTGGTACCCCGCGTCGAAG
>JAYUZG010000234.1:0-10727 GCA_043751985.1 Betaproteobacteria bacterium | reverse complement strand
GCTCGCCTCCCGCCTAACAGAGGCGGGCGGCGGCCCCGTGCATAACCCTGCGCCAGGGAATCTTCAACCATCGCCCTCATTCAGACTCATACCTCGATTAGAATGTACTGTGGCACGACGCGGGGCGTGGCGTCCGCGCAGGTATAGTTTAGAATGCCGGCCAATTCAGCGTTAGAGAAAATGAAAAATCGTGGCCACGGATAATCTGGTTGAATTAAAAGATTTGGAGTTTGGCTACGCTGCCCGCGCCGTATTGAAGGGTATCAACATGACTTTCCCGCGCGGGAAAGTTGTTTCCATTATGGGCGGAAGCGGCTGCGGCAAGACTACGTTGTTGCGCCTGATTGGCGGTCAGTTGCGGCCAACCAAAGGCAGCGTCAAGATCGAAGGCCGCGTGGTCAGCGACCTGAGTCAATCCGAACTCTATGCCTTGCGCCGCCGTATGGGGATGCTGTTTCAGTTCGGCGCGCTGTTTACCGATTTGTCCGTGTTCGACAATGTCGCCTTTCAGATGCGCGAGCATACCGATCTGCCGGAAGCGATGATCAGCGACATGGTGTTGATGAAGCTGCAAGCGATCGGGCTGCGTGGCGCGCATCGGCTGATGCCGTCCGAGTTGTCGGGAGGGATGGCGCGCCGGGTGGCGTTGGCGCGCGCCATCGCGCTCGATCCGATGTTGATCATGTACGACGAGCCGTTCGCCGGCCTTGACCCGATTTCCCTGGGCGTGATCGGCAATCTGATTCGGCGACTGAATGACGCGCTCGGCGCCACCTCGATCGTGGTAACGCATGACGTGCAGGAATCGCTGCGGATGGTCGATTACGTATACTTTATGTCCGAAGGCGTAATCGTTGCGCACGGTACGCCTGACGAGATCCGCGGCTCGGATAAGGCCTATGTGCACCAGTTTGTTCACGGCGAACCTGACGGCCCGGTGCCGTTTCACTATCCTGCCAGCGCCTACACGCGCGAACTGGGTCTGGAGGCGAGGATTGGATAATTTCCTGCTGCGGGGATTGCGACTGGTTGGGCATCGCGTCATCGACGGCGTCTGGCGTCTTGGTTACGCCAGCCGTTTTTTTCTGTTGGCGTTGCTGCGCTCCGGCATCAGCTTCCGGCGCCTGAGTCTGACGATTCGCGAAATCTACTTTGCCGGTGTGCTGTCGTTGATCGTCATTCTGGTCTCGGGACTATTTGTCGGCATGGTGCTTGGTTTGCAAGGCTATGACACGTTGCAGCGTTACGGCTCTGCGGAAGCGGTGGGGACGCTGGTGGCGCTGTCTTTGGTGCGCGAGCTCGGACCGGTGGTCGCCGCGCTGTTGTTTGCCAGCCGCGCCGGATCGGCGATGACCGCCGAGATCGGGCTGATGAAAGCGACCGAACAATTGAATGCGCTGGAGATGATGGCGGTCGATCCGATTGCGCGCATCGTCGGACCGCGCTTCTGGGGCGGTGTTATTTCGATGCCGCTGCTCGCCGCGCTGTTCAGCGCCATGGGTATTCTCGGCGGTTACCTGATTACCGTGGTGGTCATCGGCGTGGATTCCGGGGCCTTCTGGTCGCAGATGCAGGCGTCGGTTGATCTGCGCCAGGATGTCGCCAATGGCGTGATCAAGAGTTTCGTATTCGGAGTTGCGGTGACGGCCATTGCCTTGTTCGAGGGCTACGATGCGCCGCCAACCGCCGAAGGCGTGTCGGGCGCTACCACGCGTACCGTGGTTACGTCATCGCTTGCCGTGCTCGCGCTGGATTTCGTCTTAACCGCACTCATGTTCAGGGGGATTTAACTATGCAGCGCTCATTGCTGGATCTTTGGGTGGGTGTGTTCGTGGTAGCCGGCATTGGCGCTTTGGTGATTTTGGCGCTCAAGGTGAGCAATGCCAGCACCTTCGATATGTCCGAGTCGTACAAGGTCTACGCGGACTTCGAGAACATCGGCGGGCTGAAGATCCGTGCGCCGGTGAAAAGCGCCGGGGTGCTGGTTGGCCGCGTTGAAAATATTCAGTTGGAGGCGGACAGTTATCTCGCACGCGTAACTATTCGGGTGGACAAGCGTTATCAGTTTCCTAGAGACAGCACCGCGAATATTCTTACCGCGGGCTTGCTCGGCGAGCAGTACGTTGGGTTTGACGCCGGCGGCGACCCTGGCAATTTGAAGGAGGGGGACAAGTTCCGTCGCACCCAGTCGGCCATTGTGCTGGAGAAGGTTATTGGTCAATTTATTTTTAGCAAGACGTCGGAGGCGAACTCCGCCAAACCGGCGCCGGCGAAATGAGCGGCCCCTTTTTTAGTTTAAGTCAGAGGAAAATATGAAACGTTGCGCGACACTATTACCGGTTCTGGCTTTCTTGTACCTGAGCGGCGCGGTGCATGCCGCCGACGCGCCCGCGCCGGATGTGATCTTGAAGACGGTCACCGACGAGACCTTGTCGATCATTGCGCAAGACAAGGATGTGCAAAACGGAAAATTCGACAAGCTCATCAAGCTGGCCGAATCGAAGGTGTTGCCGTATTTTGATTTTATCTTGATGACGCGGTCCATTCTTGGTCGCAAGCTGTGGGCGCAGACCTCTCCCGCGCAACAAGAAGCATTGATTCGCGAGTTCCGCATGCTGATGCTCAACACCTACGTTGCCGCGTATACGTCCTACAAGGGCTTCGTAGTGGAGTACAAACCGTTCAAATTGCCCGCGGGGGAGAACGAGGCGACGGTCAAGTCGCTGATTCGTCTGCCGGGCGGGGTAGAACCGGTGGGCCTGGATTTCCACTTCCAGAATAATCCGGAAGGCTGGAAAGTATTCGATATCGATATCGCGGGCCGTAGCATGGTGCTGGCGCGGCGTGAAGAGTTTGCCCCGGTGCTGCGCGAGGGCGGCGTCGATGGACTGATCAAACTCCTATCCGACCGCAATACACCCAAGGCCGCGCAAAAGTGATTGAAAACGAAAACGGGCGCTTCGTGGTGCGCGCGCCCATGACGACGCCCAATGCCGCCGCGCTCCTCGCGGAAGGCCGGCGCTTGTTTGTGCAAGCGCAAGTTTTGGTCGATTTGTCGCGCGTTCCCGAAATCGATTCCTCGGGCCTCAGTGTGTTGTTGCGCTGGTCCGCGTGGGCCAGGGCAGAACGCCGGCAGTTGCACTTCCTCAAACTGGACAAGCGGCTGGAAAGTCTCGCGCAACTCTATGGGGTCAACGAATTGATTCCGCGCGCGGACGCCTAACGTTACTCTTGAAGCGCGTAGATAGAACCATCATCGCCCGCGCAACGCTTAGGCGAGGCGAGAAGTAGAGAACAACAAGAAGATTTCATGCGGACCGCGATCGAAGTTCACGGCATTCACAAGCACTACGATAAAGTCCAGGCGCTGTGCGGGATCGATCTGGCTATTGAGCAGGGGGAATTCTTTGCCTTGCTGGGCCCCAACGGCGCCGGCAAAACCACGTTAATCAGCATCATCGCCGGCCTGGCGCGCGCAAGCCAAGGGAAGGTGCGCGTGCTCGGGCACGATGTGGTCGCGGATTATCGCGCCGCGCGGCGCGCCTTGGGCGTGGTGCCGCAGGAGTTGGTGTTCGACCCGTTCTTCACGGTGCGCGAGACCTTGCGCATTCAGTCCGGTTACTTCGGTATTCGCAATAACGACGCATGGATCGACGAAGTGATGGAGCGCCTCGACCTGAGTACGCGGGCAGACTCCAATATGCGCGCGCTCTCGGGCGGCATGAAGCGCCGTGTGCTGGTCGCGCAGGCCTTGGTGCACAAGCCGCCGGTCATCATTCTGGATGAGCCGACGGCTGGGGTCGATGTGGAGTTGCGCCAAGGTCTTTGGCATTTCGTGCGCAAACTGAACGCGGACGGCCATACCATCGTGTTGACTACCCACTATCTGGACGAGGCCGAGATGCTGTGCAGCCGTGTCGGGATGCTCAAGCAGGGCCGCCTGGTGGCGTTGGAGCGTACCGACCAATTGCTCAAGGGTTTTTCCGGCATTCATTTACACGTGCGCCTGTCGAGTAGCGAGGATTTGCCGGCACAACTCGTGGCGCAAGCCTTACTTCGGCCGGATGGCGAGCTGCGATTCGCGCTCAAGGAGTATGCCGACGTCGAGCCGGTATTGGCATCGATTCGCGGCTACGGTTTGCAGATTGTCGCGATGGAACTGGCGCAGCCCGATCTCGAGGAAGTATTCGTGTCGATCATGCGGGGCGCGGCATGAGCGGTTTGCCGACGCTGCTGTACAAGGAGTTGTTGCGTTTCTGGAAAGTCGCGTTCCAAACCATCTTCGCGCCGGTGCTCAACGCACTCCTTTACTTGCTGATTTTCTCGCATGTATTGGACGCGCACGTGCAGGTGTATCCGGGCGTGCGTTACACCGAGTTTTTGATTCCGGGCCTCGCCATGATGTCGCTGTTGCAAAACGCGTTTGCCAACAGTTCCTCCAGTCTGATCCAGTCAAAAGTCACTGGCAATATTGTGTTCGTGCTGCTGCCGCCTTTGTCTTATCTGGAAATATTCCTGGCTTATGTCCTGGCCGCCATCGCGCGCGGCGTCACGGTGGGGCTGGGGGTGCTGCTGGTCACGTTGTGTTTTGTCCAGGTGCCGATGCGGGAACCCGTATGGATCGTGTTATTCGCGGTGATGGGTGCGGGTATTCTTGGCGCGATGGGAATCATCGCCGCCATCTGGGCGGAAAAATTTGATCAATTGGCGGCGTTCCAGAATTTTGTCATTCTGCCGCTGTCTTTCCTGTCCGGAGTGTTCTACTCGATTAAGTCTTTGCCCCCCTTCTGGCAGCAACTCTCGCATCTGAATCCGTTCTTCTACATGATTGACGGATTTCGCCGCGGCTTCTTTGGCGTCTCGGATGTAAATCCGGGCACCAGCGCGATAATTGTGGGGTGCTGCCTTTTGGCATTATCATTGGTAAGCGTCCTGCTGCTGCGCAGCGGTTACAAACTGCGGCATTGAGCGCAGCGACCCGCCGCCTTCGCGGCCCCAACGTTTGCTCACTACCGGGTGGTTCTCTTTGCTTACGCCAGAAAAAGTACAGTCTTATATCGAGCAGGCACTTGCCTGCGAGCACGTGCAGGTTGCCGGTGATGGCCAGCATTTCGAAGCCGTTATCGTGAGCGCCGTATTTCGCGGCAAGAATCGGGTGCAGCAGCATCAAGTGGTCTACCAGGCGCTTGGCGAGCGCATGCGGGAAGAGATTCATGCGTTGTCCATGAAAACTTTCACTCCCGAGGACTGGGCCACAAAAAATACGGTCTAACACGCTGTCAACGCGTGGTTTCATGGACGCCGATGTGAATGGATAAACTGGTAATACGGGGCGGAACTCCCCTGTCCGGAGAGGTGCGCGTCTCGGGCGCCAAGAACGCGACGCTACCGATCTTGTGCGCTTCCTTGCTCACTGCGGACACCTTGCACGTGACCAACGTTCCGCATCTGCGCGACGTGACGACTACTCTGAATCTGTTGTCGCAGATGGGGGTGGAGTTTTCGCTCGACGAAAAGATGGGCGTGGAACTGACGGCCGCGCGGGTGACGCAGCCGGTCGCACCGTACGAGCTGGTGAAAACCATGCGCGCGTCGATTCTGGTATTGGGACCGCTCGCGGCACGCTTTGGCGAAGCGCGCGTATCGCTGCCCGGCGGCTGCGCGATCGGAATGCGCCCGGTGGACCAGCATATTAAAGGCCTGGGAGCCATGGGTGCCCAGGTTCTCATTGAGCAAGGTTACATTCACGTGCACTGCGGACGGCTGCGCGGTGCGCGTCTGGTGATGGACTTAGTGACCGTCACCGGCACGGAGAACTTGATGATGGCGGCGACCTTGGCCGACGGAACGACCATCATTGAAAATGCCGCGCGCGAGCCGGAAGTCGTCGATCTGGCGCTGTGCCTGAACGCAATGGGCGCTAAAGTGAGCGGTGCAGGCAGCGATACCCTCACCATTGAGGGCGTACCGAGTTTGCATGGCGCAAGGCATCCCGTCATGCCGGATCGGATCGAGACCGGAACATTCCTGGTGGCGGCCGCGGCGACCGGAGGCGAGATCACGTTGAGGCGGGCGCGTGCCGGCCTGCTGGATGCGGTCATCGCAAAATTGCGCGAAGCCGGTGCGGAGATTGATTGCGGCCGCGATACGCATACCGGTGAAGACTGGATTCGCTTGCGCGCGCGATCGCGACCGCTAGCGGTGAATTTGCGCACCGCGCCTTATCCTGCTTTTCCCACCGATATGCAGGCGCAATTCATGACGCTGAACAGCGTGGCTGAAGGTACGGCGATGGTCACCGAAACCATTTTCGAGAACCGCTTCATGCATGTGCAGGAATTGCGACGGCTGGGGGCAAACATCGAGGTGGAAGGAAATACCGCGGTGATTCGCGGCGTGCCGATGCTCGATGGCGCGACCGTGATGGCGACCGACCTGCGCGCGTCGGCGAGTCTGGTGCTGGCCGGCTTGGTCGCGCGCGGCGAAACGGTGGTAGAACGCGTCTACCATCTTGACCGTGGTTACGAATGCATCGAAGAGAAGTTGTCGGCTCTGGGTGCGAGCATACGGCGTACGCAGTAATCTAC
The DNA here is from genome assembly GCA_043751985.1 of Betaproteobacteria bacterium. GTDB lineage: Bacteria > Pseudomonadota > Gammaproteobacteria > Burkholderiales > JAYUZG01 > JAYUZG01. The sequence continues at coordinate 4,140 of JAYUZG010000234.1, read as the reverse complement.
TTCACGAGAAATTTGATTTCGTTCGTAGCACAATCATGGCCAATTCAAATCGTATTACCATCGCGCTGTCCAAAGGGCGTATCTTCGACGAGACGACGCCGCTTCTTGCTGCCGCGGGAATTCGCCCGGCGGAAGACCCCGAGTCTTCACGCAAGCTGGTGATTGGCACCAATCGGGCGGACGTTCAGATCATCATCGTGCGTGCCTCGGACGTGCCGACTTATGTCGAGCACGGTGCCGCCGATCTAGGCATCGCCGGCAAGGATCAGTTAATGGAACATGGCGGCGATGGCCTGTATGCGCCTATCGATTTGCGCATCGCGCGCTGTCGCATGATGGTGGCGGTGCACGAGGATTTTGATTACGAGCGCGCGGTGCGCCAGGGCGCGCGACTGCGCGTCGCCACCAAATACCTCAAAAGCGCGCGCGCGCATTTCGCCGCCAAGGGGGTGCACGTGGATCTGATCAAGCTGTATGGGTCGATGGAACTGGCGCCCCTGGTCGGGCTGTCCGACGCGATTGTCGATCTGGTGTCCAGCGGTGGCACGCTGCGCGCCAATCATCTGCACGCGGTGGAAGAGATTGCGCCGATTTCCGCGCGCCTCATCGTCAATCAGGCAGCGCTCAAGCTGCGGCGCGCTCGGTTGCAGCCACTGATTGACGGATTTCTAGCGGCGGTAACGACGGTGGCGTGATCATGATATCCAGACTCTCCACGCGCGATGTGGATTTCGATGCCCAGCTCGGTCGTTTGCTCGCTTTCGAGCCGGCACAAGACGCGGCCATCGAAGATGCGGTGACGGAAATTCTCGCGCAGGTAAAGTTGCGCGGTGACTCGGCGCTGCTGGAATTCACGCGCAAGTTCGACCAATTGAGTGCGCCGAGTGTGTCCGCCCTGGAGTTAGATCGCGCGACCATCGAGCGTGCACGCGCGGCGATTAGCGCTGCGCAACTCGCCGCGCTGGAGCAGGCGGCGCGGCGGATACGCACGTTTCATGAACACCAAGTGTTGCAATCGTGGAGCTACCAGGAAGCGGATGGAACCGTGCTCGGTCAGCGCGTCACTGCCTTGGAGCGGATCGGCATGTACGTCCCCGGTGGCAAAGCTGCGTATCCCTCGACGGTGTTGATGAATGCCCTGCCGGCGAAAGTCGCCGGAGTGGGCGAAATCATCATGACGGTACCGACGCCGCGCGGGGAACGCAGCGATCTGGTGCTGGCCGCCGCCAGCGTGGCGGGTGTGGATCGAGTGTTCACGGTGGGCGGCGCGCAAGCCATCGCCGCGCTGGCGTATGGCACGCAGACCATCCCTGCGGTGGACAAGATCGTCGGGCCGGGGAACGCCTATGTCGCCGCGGCCAAACGCCGCGTATTTGGCGTGGTCGGGATCGACATGGTGGCAGGACCATCGGAAATTCTGGTGGTGTGCGATGGGCGCACCGATCCGGACTGGGTGGCGATGGACCTCTTCTCGCAAGCCGAACACGACGAAATGGCGCAGGCGATTCTGCTGTGCCCCGACGCACGTTATATCGACCGCGTGCTGGCGAGCATCGAGAAGTTGCTCGCGTCGATGCCGCGCCGCGCAGTGATCAGCGCTTCATTAAGCGGACGCGGAGCGCTGATTGAGGTGCGTGACCTGGCCGAGGCGTGTGAACTGGCCAACCGGATTGCGCCGGAGCATCTGGAATTGTCGGTCGCCGATGCCGAAACGTGGGCGCAGAAAATTACCCACGCGGGGGCGATTTTTCTCGGACCGTACACGTCTGAATCGCTCGGAGACTACTGCGCGGGACCCAACCACGTGCTGCCCACTGCACGCACCGCGCGCTATTCTTCACCGCTCGGGGTCTACGACTTCCAGAAGCGGACCAGCACGATTTCGGTTTCCGCGCGCGGCGCGCAGCGACTCGGTGCGATCGCCGCAGAGCTGGCTGCCGGTGAAGGTCTCCCCGCCCATGCGGCTGCCGCGAGAATGCGTATGCAAGCTGGTTAAGCGAGAATTTCCCGTAACGCTTCGATCAGCGTTGCGCACTGAGCGTCGTTGCCTACGGTGATGCGCAGGAACTGCGCGATGCGCGGCGCAGAAAAATGGCGCACGATGATGCCGCGCGCGCGCAAAGCCGCGCAGAGTTCCGCGCCGGACCGCGTGCGATGTCTGGAAAAAACAAAATTGGCGGTCGAGGGCAGCACCTCTAAATCCAACGCGCGCAGTTGCGCCGATAGATGCTCCCGGCTTGCGATGACGACGCGCCGGTTGTTTTCAAACCATTCCTTGTCCTCTATTGCGGCCACGGCGCCCGCCATGGCAAGCCGATCAACCGGATACGAGTTGAAGCTGTTTTTCACCCGCTCCAGCGCTTCGATCAACAGTGCGTCGCCGATGGCGAATCCAACGCGAAGTCCTGCCAGCGCGCGCGATTTGGACAGCGTTTGTACCACCAGCAGATTGGGATGGCGCGCAACCAACACCGTTGCCGAAGCAGCGCCAAAATCCACGTAGGCTTCGTCGATCACCACCACCGCATCAGGCGTCACGGCGAGGAGTTTTTCAATCTCCTGCAAGCCAAGGGCGCGGCCGGTCGGCGCATTCGGATTAGAAATAATCACGCCGCCATTCGGGCGTTGGAATTCCTCGACGCGAATCTGAAAATTTGCGTCGAGCGGAATGGTCTGGTACTCGATGCCATAGAGCTTGCAGTACACCGGATAGAAGCTATAGGTAATATCCGGAAACAACACTGGCCGTGCATGTTTCAGCAACGCCAGGAACGCGAACCCCAGCACTTCATCGGACCCATTGCCGATAAACACCTGTTGCGGACTTACCGCGTAGTACGTAGCGATCGCGCCTTTCAGCCGATCCGCGTTGGGGTCGGGGTAGAGGCGCAGCGACACGTTAGTTTCGCGCGCGATGGCTTGAAGCACGCGATCGGACGGGCCATAGGGGTTCTCATTGGTGTTGAGTTTGACCAGGTTGGGAAGCTTGGGCTGCTCGCCCGGCACGTAGGGCGTTAACCCCTGTACTACGCCGCTCCAATATCGACTCATGTCTACCTGCTGCACGTGGTGGGTGCGCGCCACGGCGAGAGCGATGGCGCACAAATTCAAAGTCCAATGCTATCATCCAGCCTTCACTTTACTTCTCCTGCATCGGATTCCTATCCGCAGGCGCTATGCGTCAGGCCGAAGTCACCCGCAATACCCTAGAAACACGGATCAACGTTCGCCTCAACCTGGACGGTAGTGGCAAATCCGAACTCTCCACCGGGATCGGCTTTTTTGACCATATGCTGGACCAGGTGGCGCGTCACGGCATGTTTGACTTGTCGGTCGGCGCGCAAGGCGATTTGCATATCGATGGCCATCACACCGTAGAAGATGTGGGTATCACGTTGGGACAGGCGTTTAGCCAGGCACTGGGAGATAAGAAGGGCCTGCGCCGCTACGGCCATGCGTATGTGCCGCTGGATGAAGCGCTGTCGCGAGTGGTGGTGGATTTATCCGGCCGGCCTGGGTTGGAGTATCGGGTTAATTATGTGCGCGGGATGATCGGCGAGTTTGACGTGGATCTGGTGCACGAATTTTTTCAGGGCTTTGCCAATCATTCGCTGGCCAGCTTGCACATCGACAATCTGCATGGCGCGAACGCGCACCATCAAGCGGAGACGATTTTCAAGGCGTTCGGGCGCGCGTTGCGCATGGCGGTAGAAATGGACGCGCGCGCCGCGGGCATCCTTCCCTCGACCAAAGGAAGTTTGTAGCGCGGTTGCGCGACGGCGAAAGCGTACGAGACAGCCATGACCGATATCGCGGTAGTGGACTATGGCATGGGCAACTTGCGCTCGGTGGCCAAAGCGTTGGAGCAGGTGGCGCCGGGATTGGAGGTGGTCATTTCCGGCGATGCGCGTGTGGTGCGTGCGGCACGGCGCGTGGTATTTCCGGGTCAGGGTGCGATGCCCGATTGCATGCGGGAAATGGAAGCGCGCGGACTGCGCACGGCGCTGCTCGACGCAACGCGGACTAAACCGTTTCTGGGATTGTGCATTGGCTTGCAAATGCTGTTCGAGCACAGCGATGAAGGCGATGTGGCAGGATTGGGTGTGTTGCCTGGGCGAGTGGTTCGCTTCCCTCGCGGGG
>JAYUZG010000233.1:0-6740 GCA_043751985.1 Betaproteobacteria bacterium | reverse complement strand
TATCCCTGATGGAGAGGGAACAGAACGGCGAGCGATTTACCGATTGAATCACTAGCAATTTATGAGGATCACGTCATGTCCACCGCAGTATTGAGCAATGTCGTGCTTGAAGCGCACGAAGCTCTCGCCACTCGCCTTGCGCGAGCTTCGCGATCGGCACCCGAGCCCGGCGCAGAAGTTACAGAAAAGGTGAAGCTGTGCCTATTCGATCTCATTGGCTGCGCTTTTGAGTCGCGCGACCTGCCGTGGAGCCGACACGCGGTCGCGGTCGTGGAACGTGTCGCAGATAATTCCGGCGCCACGGTGATCGGCGCACCGATCTCCGCAACCTTCGGCGACGCGGCGTTCGCCAATGCGGTGATGGGTCACGGCCTGGTGCGCGAGGATATGCATTCGGGCAGCATCAGTCATCTCGGCATCGTGGTATTGCCAACTTTGCTCGCACTGTCTCAGTACCGCAAGGTGAGCGGTCGCGATTTCATTGCGGCGGCATTCGTTGGCTATGAGGTCGGCGGTCAGGTCGGCCGCGCATTGATGGACGCGGAGATCGCGCGCATTCATCGGCCAACCGGCAATTGCGGACCGGTTGCCGCTGCCGCGGCCGGCGCACGGATGCTCGGTCTTGGCATTGAGGAGACTACTAATGCGATCGCGTTGGGCGCGAATACCACCTTGGGTTTCAATCAATGGGCGCACACCGGCGGCAGTGAGATGTTCTTTCATCCCGGTTTCGTCGCGCGCAATGCAGTGACTTCAGTCCGCTTAGCTGAACAAGGAGCATTTGCGTCGCCTTCAGCACTGGACGGCGAAGCGGGTTTGTTCGCGTCATTGCGCAAGCGCTCCGCGGCGTCGAAAGTAGAATTATTTCGCGGGGAACCGGAAATCCTCGCCGTGTATCACAAGCCGGTGCCGGCCTGTAACTTTGCGCAGACACCCGCGCAGGCGGCGTTGGCCATCGCGCGCGAGAAGAAATCACCGATCGACAAGATCGCAGCCATCACAATCCGCGTGACGCGCGCCGGCGCGATGTATCCGGGCTGTGACTACACGGGACCGTTTGCGCATATTCTGCAGGCCAAGATGAGCATTCAGTACAACGTCGCGGCGGCGCTGACCGAAGGCAGCGTATCGGAGAAAAATTTCACGCTGCTCAACGATCCACGGCTGCATCGTCTTATCGGCTTGATGACCATGCAAATTGACGACGAGCTCACGCTGGCCTACCCAGGGAAGCAAGGCGGCGACGTGGAAGTTCGCTTGACCGACGGCAGCGTGCAGCGCAGCCGGCTCGCAGATGTGGTCAACGCCAGCGCCGACGAAGTCCGAGCACGCTTTCGCGCCAGCACGACAGAAGTCATGGGCAAAAGACCCGCGCAAGAGATCGAAGCGTTCATCGACTCGTTGGATCGATGTGACGACTCGGGAAAACTTGGCGCGTTGCTACGTTTGCCGAGTGACTGAGAGTTATTTTCACCACAGAGACACAGAGAAGTACCAAGAAAAAATGGCTTACACAATATTTATATCGCACTCTTGTAGGGCGCAATATTTGAACGTATTGCGCCGCGCGCCTGTATAAGAAATTTGATCCGAACGCGCTTTCCATTGACGCATGTGCTATCCACCCGATCCACGCGTTCGGCGCAATACGCTGCACTATTGCGCCCTACCCGTTTAATTGATGCCCAAATGATTTGCGTTTCTCTGTGCCTCTGTGCCTCTGTGTCTCTGTGGTAAATGCCTTCGCGTGAGCGCGCCGCAGATCATCGAAAACGTTTTGCAGGCTCTCACGGCCGGTGTTCTCACCGGCTCGATCTACGGCCTGATGTGCGTGGGGCTGAGCGTCATTTTTGGTGTGATGCGCGTGATCAATTTTGCGCAGGGCGATTTCATGATGCTGGGCATGTACAGCGCGTACTATGCTTTCGGACTGTTCGGCGCGCACACCTTGTTTGGCCCAATGGTCGATCCTTATCTCGCAGCTCTCATTGCCGCGCCGGTGGTATTCATCGCCGGACTGCTGGTGCACAAGTTTCTGGTGAGTCGGGTCACCGGCATGCGCGGGAATGCGCTCGAATCCGAGGGGCACTACGCGCAGTTGATCCTGACTCTCGGTGTCGCGCTGGTACTGCAAAACGGCGGGCTGTACGTCTTCGGTTCGACACCGGTCTCGATCTCCACGCCGCTGTCGTCCAACGCATGGCCGATCGGGCCGTTGTACCACGACGTAATTGAAGTGTTCGTGAATCAAGGCCAGCTCGTCTCCGCTCTCATTTCGATCGCCGTGGTGACGGGATTCGTGGCGCTGATGAATCGCTCGCGCCTGGGCAAGACGCTGCGCGCCGCGGCGGACAATCCCGAGGCGGCCATCTATATGGGCATCGACGTGGCGCGCGCGCATCGGCTGGCGTTTGGTTTCGGCGTCGCGATCACTGCCATTGGCGGCGGCTTGTTGGCCTCGGGCAGTCCGTTCCAGCCTTACGTCGGACTGGAATACGTGATCATCATGTACGCGGGCGTGGTGCTGGGTGGCCTCGGAAGCATCTCCGGCGCATTCTTCGGCGGACTCACTATCGGATTGGTGCAGCAGCTTTCCACTTTGTTTTTGCCAAACCAATTGCAGAACTCGGCAATCTTCGTCGTGTTTCTGGTCATCATTCTGCTGCGCCCGCAAGGTCTGTTCGGACGCGTCGCGCGCAGAACCTGATTTATGACGAGTAGCAATCCCAAGCAGCAGGCGCTGGTAATTTTCGCTTTCGCAATCGCCTATGCAGCGCTGACCGGGCTGGTTGACAACTCCTACTACCAATTGATCATGACCGTGGTACCCATCTGGGCGGTGATGGGCTTGTCGTGGAATCTGTTGAGTGGCTACAGCGGGCTGGTGTCGTTCGGGCACGCCGCGTTTTTTGGCGTAGGCGCGTATTTCGTTGCGCTGGCGCAGATCCGCTGTGGACTGACGCCGTGGATCGGAGTTCCGTTGGCGGGGGTCGTGGGCGGAATCGCCGGACTTGCGGTGGGCCTTCCCACCTTTCGCTTGCGCGGCCATTACTTCGCGCTCGCCATGCTGGCCTATCCGCTGGCACTGCTGTATGGATTCGAGTGGCTCGGCTATCAAGAGCTCGCATTGCCGATGCAGCGAGAGAATCCAGCGCGGTGGATGCAGTTCGAGGATCACCGCATTTATGCGTGGCTCGCTCTCGCGCTGATGGCCGGCGCCATGCTGCTGACGGGAGTCATTGAGCGTTCGCGCTTCGGAATGTCGCTGCTCGCGATCAAGCAAGATGAAGCTGCGGCCGAAGCAGCAGGCATTCGCACGCTCTCCTGGAAACTCAAGGCCATCGTATTGAGCGGCGCGCTGGCCGGCGCGGCGGGTGGCTTCTACGCGGTAGTCCTGCTGGTGGTCACGCCGCCCGCGGTGTTCGGCATGCTGGTGTCCGCACAAGCATTGATCGTCACCATGTTCGGCGGTGTCGGCACACTGTGGGGTCCGGTGATCGGCGCGGTCGTACTGGTGCCGCTGAGCGAATTTCTCCATGCTCGACTTGGCAACACCATCCCGGGAATTCAAGGAGTGGTGTACGGTCTTGCAATCATCGCGGTGATCCTGCTCGCACCCGAAGGCATTTTCTGGAAAGTGAAAGACGCGCTTGCGCGGCGCAAGGTGCAAGTTCCGCGCGCTGCCAGCAAGGAGGTCGCCGGGCAAACCGTGGCAGCGCAACCGCGCGCCAAACGCGACAACGTCGCGTTCGTGCTTGAAGTTCGCAACGCATCCAAGTCCTTTGGCGGCGTGCAGGCGGTGCGCGGGGTCAGCATGCACGTATTCGGAGGTGAAATTCTCGGCATCATCGGGCCGAACGGCGCTGGCAAGACCACCTTCTTCAATCTGCTGAACGGATTCATCCGACCGGACTCGGGCGAGATTCTGCTTCACGGCCGCAGCATCGTCGGGCAGAAGCCCTACGAAATCTGCTCGGCCGGAGTCGGCCGCACCTTCCAGGTGGTGCGGCCATTTCGTCGCATGAGCATGCTGGAGAACGTGATCGTCGGTGCGTACGTGCATTCAGCCTCAGATCATGAAGCGCGGACTATTGCGGCGGATGCTCTCGCGCGAGTGGGTCTGGCGCAGGATTCGGATCGAGTGGCAGGCAGCCTGTCGAACAAAGAGCTGCGCCTGCTGGAGCTGGCACGCGCGCTGGCGGGTCAACCCGAAATTCTGTTGCTGGACGAAACGCTCGCCGGCCTGGGAAGCTCTGACGTCGTGGACGTCATCGCAGCGATTCGCCGGCTCGCCGCGGAGGGCATAACCATCGTGATCATTGAGCACACCATGCAGGCCATGGTGCAGTTGGTGGACCGCTTCGTGGTCCTCAACGAAGGCGCGCTGCTCGCGCAGGGACAACCTGCCGAGATTACGCAATTGCCCGCCGTCATCGACGCTTATCTCGGCAAGCGTTGGAGAACGGCGAATGCTTGAGATCGACGCGTTCAGCGCCGGTTACGCTGGCGTGCCGGTTCTGAACGACATCACGCTGCGAGTCAGCAACGGAGAGTTGGTCGCCATCGTCGGCCCTAACGGCGCGGGAAAAACCACCCTGTTCAAATCCATATCCGGCGTGGTCGCGCCGATGCAAGGAAGCATCCGCTTCGAGGGCCACGACTTGCTGGCGGTGGAACCTTCGGCGCGCGCGCACCTGGGCATCGCCCACGTGCCGGAGGGTCGCCAAGTGTTCCCATCGCTGTCGGTATACGAGAATCTCGAGATGGGCGCCTATACTGATGCGGGGCAAAAGAAGTGGCGCGAGAGTCTCGAAAAAATCTACGCCTGGTTTCCGGTGCTGGCGCAACGCGCGAAGTCGCGGGCTGGTGAATTGTCGGGCGGCCAGCAACAGATGCTGGCCATTGCGCGCGGACTGACTTCAAATCCGAAGTTGCTGATGTTGGACGAGCCATCGATGGGTCTCGCACCGGCTATCGCGGACGAAATCTTCGAACGCATCGTGGCGATACATAAAGCAGGCGTCACCGTGCTGCTGGTGGAACAGCGCGTGGCTGAGGCGTTGCATTTCGCCAACCGCACCTATGTCATGGAGACCGGGCGCGTGGCGCTTGAAGGCAGCCCGGAGGAATTGCGTAACAATGATCGGGTACGGCAAGCGTATCTGGGTATGTAATGATAAAACTCGACGGAGGAAAAATGAAAAACAACGGAATGCGAGGTCAGTGGGTTTTTGTAGCGTTATGCGCAGTGTTGGCATCGTATGCACATGCGCAAACCAAGGAAGTGGAAGTCGGTCTCATCGCGCCCATGTCCGGCCCCTATGCGCGCCAGGGTCAGGTGATGAAGATGGCGGCGGACATGGCGATCGAGACCATCAACCAGCAAGGCGGCATCAAATCTATGGGGGGCGCGAAACTGAAGCTCTCAATTTTCGACGCGGGTGACTCGGTGGAGCGCGCGAAGAATGCCGCGCAGCGCAAGGTGGCCGACGCTCCCAATCTTGTCGTCGCCACCGGCGCCTATCTGAGTTCCTTCACCCTCGCGGTGACCGAAGTCACTGAGCGGGCAGAGCTACCGCTGGTGACCTTCTCTTACTCCGATCTCATTACCTCACGCGGCTTCAAGTACGTGTTCCAGACTTCCGCGACCGGCGTGCAACAGGCGGAAGGGTCATTGCCGGCGTTGATGGAGATGGCTGAGAAGGCTTCGGGAAAGCGCCCGAAAACGATTGGCATCGTGATGGATAACACCGCTGCTTCCGTTTCGTTCGTAAAGCCCATGCGCGATCATCAGTTCGCCAAGCTCGGCCTGTCGCTGGTCATGGATGAGACCTTCACGCCGCCGCTCGCCAACGCTACGCCGCTGATCCAGAAAGTGCGAGCTGCCAAACCTGATCTCTTGATTCTTCTACCGACGGTCATCTCGGATGCCAAATTGCTGCTGGAGAAGATGAACGAGTTTGGTCTCGGCCGTGGCAAGTTGCCGACGATTGCCAATGGCGCCGCGATCCTCGATCCTGACCTGCGCACCAATATGAATATCGAGCAACTCGAAGGCGTGATGGCCGTGGTGGCCAATTGGACCACCAATGCGCAGAAAGATTTCGTGGCGGAAGTGAAGAAGAAGACCGGCGAAACGTGGCCGACCCAGCACTTCGTCACCACCTATGGCGACATGTTGATCTTTAAGGCGGCGCTCGAAGCGGCCGGCAAGGCCGAGCGCAAAGCCGTCGCGCAAGCGCTGCGGGAAATGAACCTCAGCGGCGCTGCGGCAACTTACTTCCCCGGCAACGGCAAACTCAAGTTCGAAGACAACGGTCGTCGGGCGGATGCCAGTCTGCTGATCGTGCAGTGGCAGAAAGGCGTGCCCATTACGGTGTATCCCGCAAAGGACGCGCTGGCACCGCCGATTTGGCCGAAGCAGTAACGAGTTACCCAAGAAACACGGCTCACCGCAGAGGACGCGGAGGTCGCAAAGGAATGACAAGTAGAGAGAACGAGAAGTGAATCACTTCAAGAATGGCGCAGATGGCGACGCGACCATTGATTTTCTAACTCTCAGGATTCGTATTTGTTCTCGTTTTTCCTCCGCGTCCTCGGCGTCCTCTGCGGTGAGCGTTTTTTTACTATCATTTATTTACCATTACTCAGCAGTCGCCAATTAAGACGACACATTCCAAGCTTCGGCGCTCTATGATGGAGACGGCAGTGTGTCGCACAAGTTACCGACTTCTGAGTAA
>JAYUZG010000232.1:0-4936 GCA_043751985.1 Betaproteobacteria bacterium | reverse complement strand
TCGGCGCAACAAGCCGCGGCTCGAGTGCGCGAGGCGTGGCGCAAGTTTGGCGTTGATCGTCCTGTCCTGATCAAGAAAATCGATTCCACTTTACGCGGGCAAGTGATCGCGGAAACCGCTGCCTTGCTGCAAGCATCGGGGCGCACGCACGCGGTGGTCGCGCCGGCGTTTCCCGCGCAAGGACGCACGGTAACAAACGGCGTGGTTCACGTGAACGGCGTCGCTTTGGCGCACACCGGATTCGCGATGGATGCGCTGGCGCCGCCGCCGCTGGCGCCGTTGCACGAATTGTTTAATGCCGTCGGGCTGCGCGCGTGCACCGCCCCTGCGCGCGGGTCTTGTGAGGGCGCGGACATTGTGGTGCCCGATGCGTTGACCGAGATGGATTTGACGCAGATCGTTGATGCGGTTCGCGGCGGATTGGCGCAAGCGCTTTGGGTCGGCTCGGCCGGACTCACGCGTGCGCTGGCGAACGCAATGGCGCAAGCATCACCGCGCGCGCCGCGTTTCGCTGAGCGCGGCAGGTTGTTGTTCGTAGTGGGTTCGCGCGCCGCGCAAAGCGCGGCGCAGGTCGCAGCATTGCGCGCGATCGACGGCACCAGGGTGATCGATCTGCACCCCGCAACGGAAGTCGAGTGGCCGCAGCACGCTGCGCAACTGGTGTTGCGTGCGCCGCAAGAAGGGGGCGATGCCGAAGCGGTCGCGCGTGATCTTGCGCGCCGCGCATTGCAATTGTTGGAAACCGGCGACGCGAGTGTGCTGATCGCTACCGGCGGCGATACGGCGCTGGCGATTCTCGTCGCGGCCGGGGTGAGCGCGCTGCGCGTGATGGGCGAACTCACGCCGGGCATACCTTTCGCGCAACTCGAGGGGAACGGCCGCGCCCGCTGGCTGGTAACTAAGGCGGGTGGCTTCGGTACGCCGGACACCTTCGTGGACATCGCGCGGCGCCTGCGCAGTGGAGCGGAGGCGTGAAGCAACCAGAGTTGAAACCTTTTATGAGTCCGTCCAGCGTCGCAGTGGTGGGCGCGGGAGAGCGCGCCGGCAGTTCTGGCGGCGCCGTGCTGGCGATGCTGCGCAAGTCGGGTTTCAAGGGTCGCGTGATCCCGGTTAATCCTAAGGGCGGCGTGATCCAGGGCATGGCGGTCGCGACTTCGCTCAAGGAAGTATCTCCGCCGGCGCAACTGGTTGCCGTGCTGGTGCGTCCCGATTTGATTCTCGACGTAGTGCAAGAAGCAGCCGCCAGCGGCCATCGAAATTTGCTCATTCTGCCGGGCGGTTTCGCCGAGGCCGGAGACCAAGGGCGCGCGCGCGATACACAGTTGCGCGAACTTGCGCGCCAGCATGGGTTGACGCTGGGCGGGCCCAACTGCGCCGGCAATATCAATCTGCTCGACGCGGCGCAGCCGTTTGCCGCGACCTTCTTTCGCGATCTGCCGCTGGGCGGTGGCGTGGCGATGATTTCGCAGAGCGGGGCGCTGATCGAAGAAGCGATCGCCGCCAGCCATCGCTGGCGTATTCCGCTTGGCGCCGTGGTGTCGGTGGGCAACGCCCTGCACCTCGGATTGTCCGAGTACCTCGACTATTTCGCCGCGCATACCAACTGCACGCTGATCTTGCTTTACGCGGAATCACTGGGCGACACCGCGGGATTGGCGTCCGCGGTGCGTGCGGCGCGCGCAAAAAAGCCGGTGCTCGCACTTATCGGCGGCCGCAGCGAGGCGGGTCGTGCGGCGGCATTTTTTCATACCGGCGCGCGCGCAGCGGACGACGCGGCTGCCGAGCAATTTTGTCACGACACCGGGATCGTGCGAGTCAAGAGCTTGCGCGAATTGATGCTCGGCGCCAAGGCTTTTGGCCGCTACCCAGCCGGTATCGGCGCGCGCGCGCTGTTGCTCTCCAACTCGGGCGGACCGGGAGTGATCGCGGCGGATCGGGCGGTGGAATGCGGGCTGCAATTGCCACGGCTTGGCGCCGAACTGAGCCGCCGTCTGCGCGCCCTCGTGCCGGCCGAGGCGACCGTGGCGAATCCTATCGACTTGTTGGCGGACGCGCGCGAAGAGCGGTTTAGCTCAGTGCTGCAGGCCGTGGTTGAGTCGGCGCAGTTTGACCTGATCCTGATGATTCACGTGGTCCCCTTCATGGTCGACGCGGATGCGGTGGTGAGCGAGCTTGCGCGCATCGCGCGGAGCGTGCGTATCCCGCTATTTCACTGCATGATGGGAACGCTGGCAGACAAGGATGCGTGGTTTGCGCGCCTGGAAGACGCCGGCGTGCCGGTGTTCGATGACGCGGAAGAGATGTGTGCCGCCGCCGCTCTGCTGGTGCGCCGCGGCGGCGCTGACAATTTGAGAGCAGTAGCGGTGGAGCACGATCGATGAAACTGTATGGTTACTTTCGCAGCTCGGCGGCGTATCGGGTGCGCATCGCGCTCAATCTCAAGAGCCTGAGCTATGAGCAGGTCAGCGTGCTCCTGGCCAAAGGTGCGCAGTATCAACCCGAATTTGGCGCGCTCAGTCCGCAACAGTTGGTGCCGGTCTTGTACAACGACGACGGCGAGCGGCTGCTGCAGTCGCTGGCGATTATCGAGTATCTGGATCAAATCTACCCGCAGCCACGGTTGCTGCCGGAGGAGCCGTTGCAGCGCCACCGCGTGCAGTCGCTGGCGCTGAGTATCGCCTGCGAAATTCATCCACTCAACAACGTTCGCGTGCTGAACTATCTAACCAGGGAATTGAAAGTCAGCGAGCAACAGAAGCAAGCGTGGTACGCGCATTGGGTGAAGACGGGTTTTGACGCGCTGGAATCGCGGCTGGCGAGTGAAGCCGCGACCGGCCGGTATTGTCACGGCGACCGCGTCGGGTTCGCCGATATCGCGCTGGTGCCGCAGGTGGCGAACGCCAATCGTTTCAAGGTGGACATGTCCGCGTATCCGACCATCCGGCGCATCAACGATGCCTGTCTTGAATTGGATGCGTTCCGGCGCGCCATGCCGGACAACCAGCCTGACGCGGAATAGCTCGCGTGCTCTCGTTTCGAAACACTCTAAATTTAGGAGGTTCCAAGCCATGAAAAATTTTCTGCCCTTGCTGGCACTGTGCGTCGCCGGCGCGGCGCTGTCCGCGGACGAGGCGTCGGTTGTGCTGAAAGTGCACAAGCAAAGCGGTATCAACTTCGTGAGCGGCGGCGTGGGCGAGGAGGGTCGCAAGGCGATGAGCACCGTTGCGCCGCGCTATCCGATTCAGCTCATCTTCAATGTGCAAGGCGAGCCGGATGTGTCCGGCGTGAAAGTGACGATCAAGGATTTGAATGGCGACAAATTGATCGAGGCTGTATCCGAAGGGCCGTATTTTTTCTTGAGCCCGGTTGGTGGACGCTATACGTTTGAGGCGGAGTACAAAGGTCAAAAGGAGTCCAAGACCAAGGATGCAGTAGGGCGACGCTATCTGGTATTGGAGTTTGCTTTTTCGTCGGTGAAAAACTAGCGTCGTCGCCGCAGGTGTAGAATTTGCCACAGTAAACGTGCAGTAAACGTGCAACTGTGGTGGCTTTCGCCTCAGCCATTAATTATCTCGGATCTGCCAACATGAAAAAGATCACATTTTTCCTCCCAATGCTCACCATGTTCGCCGCGCTTGCCCATGCCGACGGGCCGACCACGCAGCGCGAACTCGCCATGCAGAAGTACGCCAAGTGTCCGTGGACCGACGCGATGGGTAAGTCGCTCTACGAATGTGTCAAGAAGAACAACGGTTTTAACACGCACTGGTGTTTTGACGAAGCATTAGAGATGCATTGCGCAAAGCCAGAGGCGGCATCTGCCGAGAACTTGACTCAGGCCGCGGCGCAAGCAGGTGACGACAAGAGTTCCGCGCCGGAGGTGCCTTCACTCCCCAACGCGACCATGGAACGCGAGAAAACCATGCTGAAATTTCGTGACTGCAAATGGACCGACGAGATGGGTAAGTTTACCTATGAGTGCGTGAAGCGCAACAACGGTTTCGGCGTGCACTGGTGCCATGACGAGGCGATTCAGAGCTTGTGCCCGAAGCCGGACAAGGGGTGAGCAGCAAGGCATAAAAAAACCGCGCGCTGCGCGGTTTTTTTGTTTCTGGGGCGGAGACGAAACTATACCTAGCGATCGAAGTCGTAGCGAGCGGCGCTGAGGTGGTACGCCGCAGCGAGAAGCAGAGCCCGCTTGCGGGATGCGACCGCGAAGGCGGACAGGAGGACCGCGTATTACGGCTAGACGACCGGCTCCGAGGTCGCATCCCCAAATAAACTGATCCTGGACTCTTTACACGCCATGATCAAAGTCGTAATGTCACTGCGACACAAGATGCGTGGCGTGCGTTGAGGTCGTAAGACCCTTGGCCTTTGAGGAATTACTTTGATAGCTATGCATACTACAAAACACGACTCGACTTCGTGCTTACCTATGGAGAAAAGGAAAACGTCACCTTTACTTGCGTTACTTCTGAAATTCGTATCATTAAAGCGTTGCGATACAAGACGCAACCCCGACTACGCTCGCCCATTTGAGTAATTGAGACGGAAAGGTGCACGCCGACTTTTCGGAGTATTCATACTCGTTGGACTGATTTCCTCGGTACAGGCCGAGCTCCAAACGATCGCGCCGAATGGTCCGGTCTGGATAGAACCTACATACGCTCCTTTCACTCCAGGCGAGTACGCAACGCCGCAGGCCGTCTGTGACGCGATTGCGGCCGGGTGGTGGGGGGGCATCCCGCCGTTATATGCGGATACGCCGTCGAGTATTGGTACTCTAGTTTTTAGTTACACATGCTACCTCTCCCTCGCACAGAAGTGGCCCCGGTTGTTTGAACAGCTTTCCCCGATTTATAAGTGGAGTCCAGGCGGGTTGAAAGGGTGCAGAGTTGTCCACGGCGGCGGGCGTCGCTTGCGACGAACGACC
>JAYUZG010000231.1:0-4936 GCA_043751985.1 Betaproteobacteria bacterium | reverse complement strand
TTTGAGCAACGCAGAAAGCTCATCGCCGAAAGACAAGGCATGAGTCCGCAGGTTTGGGCGGGGTTCGCGTCCCTGGGCTTGCTCGGCGTGCCGTTCTCGACTGAACACGGTGGCTTCGGCGGCAACGGCGTGGATGTGATGATCGTGATGGAAGCGCTCGGGCGTGCCTTGTCGATCGAGCCGTATCTTGCGACCGTGCTGCTGGCGGGTGGTGCGATCGATCGCGGCGGTGCGCCATGGCAAAAGAATATTTTGCTGCCGAAGATCATCGACGGTTCGATGATTCTGACTTTCGCACACAGCGAACCGAGCGCGCGCTACGATCTTAATCACGTCGAGACGCGTGCCGTGCAAGACGGTCAAGGCTGGACGCTGAACGGCCGCAAGTCGATTGTTCTGCATGGCGCGGTGGCGGAAAAATATCTGGTTTCCGCGCGCACCAGTGGCTCGACGCGTGATGCGCATGGCGTGACCTTGTTCCTGGTCGAAGCGGACGAAGAGGGTATCGGCGGCCGCGACTACCCGATGTTCGACGGTACGCGCGCAGGCGAACTCACTTTGAGCGATGTGCGCGTGGGCGCCGAGTCCATCATCGGCACGCTCGACAAAGCGTTGCCGCTGATCGAGCAAGTGACCGACCGCGCCATCGCCGCGCTGTGCGCCGAAGCGGTCGGCGCGATGGAGGCTTTGCACAGCACGACGCTTGAATATCTGAAAGCGCGTCAGCAATTCGGAGTACCGATCGGCAAGTTCCAGGCACTCCAGCATCGCATGGTCGATATGCTGATCTATCTCGAACAGGCGCGATCCCTGGCGCTGCTGGCGGCGGTGAAGTGCTGGTCCGATGACGCACACGAGCGCCGCCACGCCTGCGCCGCGGCGAAAGAATATGTCGGCCGCGCCGGCCGCTTCATCGGTCAGCAAGCGATTCAGTTACACGGCGGCATGGGCATGACCGACGAATTGCCTGCGTCGCATTACTTCAAGCGCCTCACCGCCATCGACATGTTGCTCGGCGATCAAGCGCACCATCGCGCGCGCTTCGCGCAGATGAAAGAGAGTGAGCCGGCGGAGAAGCTGGAGAAACCGCGTAAAGCGTGGAAGCAGATTTGATAGGCTTCGGAGAGTTCTATTGTCGGTGAACGGGTAGTCTCTGGTTGCTGACTAGGCCAAAATTAATTGTCTTGCCAATCTCTATCAACCGACATTGCTACATCTTAAGGAGATCAACCGTGAACGCAATTGTTATCGAACATGTGAAGGTGAGCGAATTGCCTGAAGAGTGGCGCTCGCGTTTGCGCGCCGCTGCCGACGTGCGCGTGACAGTGCGCATCGAAGAAGAAGCACAGCCGCGCGAGGCAGTGATGAAAAATGGTGAGAATCCGTTGTTTGGGATGTGGAAAGACCGCGAAGAAATGACAGACGTAGAAGCTTACGTAAGCAAACTGCGCGCTCCGCGTTTCTGATCCAAGTCCATGATCTTGATCGACTCGGATGTATTAATCTGGTTCACCCGTGGTCACATCGGGGCGAGGGCGCGATTGCTGCAAATTAACTCTTGGCGGATTTCAACGATCACCTACATTGAGCTTGCCCAAGGTTGCCGTAACAAGGAAGAGTTGCAACGAGTACAAGATGGTCTTGCCGCACTTCATACGCAGATTCTTCCCGTTACGCCGTCAATTTCGGAGCATGCGATGTCGCTTATCAATAAACATGCGCTCGCGGATGGATTGCAATTGGCAGACGCACTGATCGCCGCGACGGCTCTTGAATACCAACTCACGCTTCTTACCGGGAATATTCGACACTTTGCGGGCATCAAACAGCTCGATATTGAGCGATTCGAACCCTAATTATTGTCGTTCTCTGCGCATTTGCGATCTTGCTTGTCGACGCAGAGGCCGACAATCGCGCCGCCATCGACATGTTGCTCGGCGATCAAGCGCACCGTCGCGCGCGCTTTGCGCAAATGAAAGAGAGCGAGCCGGCGGAGAAGCTGGAGAAACCGCGCAAGGCGTGGAAGCAGATTTGATACGCGGCGATGCGATAGGGCAATAGCGCAGCGTATTGCGCCGTATGCGCTCCCAATCGCTGCGAGTAAAGACTGAGGATGATTTCGACCGATCCAAAAAACGATCAATCGGCGACCACGGCGACAGACTCTGACAATCTCGCCGATCTTGGTGTCCTGTTCGTGCACGGCATCGGTGAACAGACGCAAGGCGAGACGCTGTCGAAATTCACCGAGCCGATCATCGACTGGTGTCGCGACTGGCTGTTTCAGAGTTCGCCCAGCGGTGCTTCTGTCGCCACCGTGCCGATCAAAGGCCGGCTCAGACCTCCGGCTTTGCAGGCAGGTGAACCTGCGCACGCCGAAGTTTGGTTTGGCACCGAACACGACGGCAACGAGAACGCGCAGCGCTGGTTGTTCGCCGAGGCGTGGTGGAGTCCGCAAGTTATTGTGCCCTCTATCGCCAGCTTCATCAGTTGGTTGTTGACGCGTGGGCCTTGGCTGCTGCTCTTCCATTTGCATCAAGTGTTGTTGTCTTCGCCAACCGCGAGTCTGGGTGGAAAAATATTTCGCGGTTTATTAATTTTGATTATTTGGCTGCCGGCATCGCTGATTTTCACCCTGATGCTGATGGCTGCATCGCTGGTTGCGCTGGTCCCGGTGGGCAGCGTACGCAAGGTTGTATTCGCCGTCCTGCGCAAGATGACGGGCGTGCTGGGAGACAGTTATGTCCTGGTGCGCAGCCCGATCCAGCGTGTGGCGTTTGAGGATACGACGCTTGAAGCGATGCGCTGGCTGCGCGATCGATATACCCGGCTTGCGGTTGTTGCGCACTCGCAAGGCGCGGCGATCGCCCTCGGCACGCTGCGGTTGCCCAATGCGCCCACCGCCGAGATGCTGATCACCGTCGGTGGCGGCGTCACCAAACTTGAGGCGCTGCGGCATTTTGAGCGATTGGCCGCGAATGAGCGCGTCGCCGCGGCACTGGCGGCGCCGTTGCTTGTTATCGCCGTCGTGGTCGGTGTGCGCGTTGGTGAATTGGGCCTCGACGATGTGTTGTACAGAGCTGTGGCGCTGCCGCTGCTGTTTGGTTTTGCATTTCTTCTGGGTTACCTGGCTGACGGTCAGGCAAGCGTTACGGCGCCTAAGAGAGCGTTCGGATCGCGTGTCGCTCACTGACCAGCAAGCGACTTTGAGTTGGATCGATATCGTTGCCACGCACGATGTCGTGCCGGGTGGACCTTTGACGCGCTTCTTCGACTTGCCCGGCGTCGTGTGGGAGCCGGTCAACGTACTGCGCAGCGCGTTGCGCGACCACACCGCGTATTGGGGAGCGCGCGCCACGTTTCTGGCGAAATTGGTGGAGCACCTCGGAACCTGCGCGTGTACCGGACTCTTCGTGCTCAAAGACGACGATGCACGCTTGCAGCGCGGCAGGAATAGTCATCACAACAGTCTGACTTTGCTCACCGTGAGCAAGTGGCTCGATGCGGCCGCGCTTGCGTTACCGTTGACCGTGGGGCGCGAGCACTTGATCGAAAATGTAGATCGTCTGCGTAGACTGGTGGTCAGCAAACGCGAGGCGAGCGATGAAGACTCACCGCTGTCGTTTGTTGACAAAGCCATGTCCTCGATCGAGCACGCGATGCAGTGGACTGCGGACGTCTTCGCCGGAAGCAATGCGCCGTGGGCGCACGCCAGCATCAACTGGATAGCGGCTGCCATCGTGTTGCTGTTGCTGCTGATCGGCTGGAAACGCATCGCTTTCCCGCTGTGGCAGACCTGGGCCGGCAATCGCTATGAAGAAGCGCTGCGCAATGAATCGGGCATCTCCGGCGTCTCGATTCGCGCACTCGATTCTGAGCAACTCAAGGAACTCGCCGGCCGCAGCGCAGGCAGTCTGATGCTCAACTGCAGTCTCGGCCTGGTTTTGCTGGCGCCGTTGATCATGAGCGCGGTGTGGTGTTTCAAATCCGAATTCTTTGCCGAACAGCAGATTTACACGATGTTCGGAATAGCGACAGTCGTGCTGTTCATCGTCTTCCTGGCGGTGGGTGTGCTGATCAATATTATTGATTCCCTGGATAAGTTGAAGCTTGCCTTGCGCGATGCAATGGGTGGCGGGGCGCCGAAATTACGCGCTGTCATTGCTCGTGTTCTTGGCTGGATGGCAGGCATGCGTCGATACGTGCTCGGGACGATGGTCTTCGTGCTGATGCTTGGAAGCGGTCTTTCGAAAATATTCGGTTGGGACGATCGCGTGTTCAGCGACTGGATGGTCAGTGGTCTGGTGCTCGCCTTTGCCATTTACTTCGTTGCCAATCAATTTGAAGAAATGTGGCGACGGCTGACTCAGCTAAATGCATCGCCCGTGCGGCGGCGCACGCTGAACGCAATTGCGCTTTTGACAATCAGCGTGGTGGCAGGTCTGATGTTGTGGCAGGGAGTGAGTTTGCTCAACGCATTGGTGACGGCTTGCGTTTCTTGCCTGATCGTGCTCCTCATCACCAACTTTGCGCATCGCGCTGGCAAGACGCCGAGGCAAGCGCGGCGTTGACGCAGATCGATCGCGAACTTCCGGCGGCGCTATGTCAGCGCACTTCCACCGATGCGAATTCCAGTTCAATGGTCTCGATCATGGTCGTCGCTTGCATGGCATTCAACGGCGAGTACGACAAACTCATCGGCCGCGCTTGACGGAAGGACCAGGTCAGTACAACGGTGGAATGATCGGCGGCCAGCAACTGAACTTTCACGGTACGTTGCAGCGGTGCCTTGCCGCGCCGCGCTTTATCCCACCACAAGTAAAGATCCCGCGCGCCGGTCACGCCGCGCCGCAGAATCAATCGCTGCAGCAGTGCCGTGGCTTCTTGCCGTCCGGAAGAGGTTTCTAACGGTGTCGCCGCAGTTTGCCCAGCGGAA
>JAYUZG010000230.1:0-6265 GCA_043751985.1 Betaproteobacteria bacterium | reverse complement strand
ATACGTTTCATGGATGCGTCTGACAAGTCGATAAAGTAATATCAACTTGCCCGTCCTGAAAATCGGGCCTCGCTCACTCCGGCGCGATATGCTTATTTGGTGGGGACACGATCGTCGGTGACTTCACGCGCAAAGTGCGGCGCCGCAGCAGTTGGTAGGCGGCGGGGACCACAAACATCGACAACAGCGGCGCGGTGATCATGCCGCCAACCATGGGCGCCGCGATACGCTGCATTACTTCCGAACCGGTGCCCGAACCGAACATAATCGGCACTAGGCCGGCGATGATGACGGTCACCGTCATCGCCTTCGGCCGCACGCGCAACACTGCGCCCTCACGGATCGCGTCGAGCAGATCGGCTTCGCTGGTCTTGCCATGGGCCAGACGCGCTTCCCATGCATGCTTCAAGTACAACAGCATGATTACGCCGAACTCGGCCGAGACCCCGGCCAGGGCGATGAAGCCGACGGCGCCGGCGACCGACAGGTTGTAGTCGAGCAGCCAGAGCAGCCAGATGCCGCCGGCCAGTGCGAACGGCAGCGTGGCCATGATCAACGCCGCTTCGTCGATCCGCTTGAACGTCAGATACAGCAGCACGAAGATAATGAGCAAGGTCGCCGGCACCACGATCTTCAGTTTCGCGGTGGCCCGCTCCAGAAACTCGAACTGTCCAGACCAGGAAATGGAATAACCGGCCGGCAGTTTAACTTCTTTCGCCACCGCCGCCTGCATGTCGTGCACTGCCGAACTCAAATCGCGCCCCCGAATGTCAACGTAAACCCAGCCCGACAGACGCGCATTCTCGCTCTTTAACATCGGCGGGCCGTCGTTGATACGAATCGCCGCCACATCGCCCAGACGGATTTGCGCGCCGCGCTCGGTCAATACCGACAATTGGCGCAGCTTTTCGACCGAATCGCGGACTTCGCGCGGGTAGCGCACGTTGATCGGGAAGCGCTGCAAGCCTTCGACGGTCTCGCCGATGTTGTCCCCGCCGATCGCTGCCGACACGATGCTTTGGACATCGGCGATGTTCAGCCCGTAGCGTGCCGCCGCGTCGCGGTCGATCTCGACATCGACGTAGCGCCCGCCGTTAAGTCGCTCCGCGAGCGCCGATGACACGCCCGGCACCTGCTTGACGACGCGTTCGATTTCGCCGGTGATGCGGTCGATCTCTTGCAAACTCATGCCGGCGACCTTGACGCCGACCGGGCTCTTGACGCCGGTGGCCAGCATGTCGATGCGGTTGCGAATAGGCGGCACCCAGATATTGGAGAGTCCCGGAACCTTGACGGCGCGGTCCAGTTCTTCGATCAGCTTGTCGGTCGTCATGCCGGCGCGCCACTGGTCGCGCGGCTTGAACTGGATCGTGGTTTCGAACATCTCCAGCGGCGCCGGATCGGTCGCGGACTCGGCACGTCCCGCCTTGCCGAACACGCTGTGGACTTCCGGCACCGTCTTGATCAGGCGGTCGGTTTGCTGCAGCAATTCGGATACCTTGCCCGCCGACAGTCCCGGCAACGCAGACGGCATGTACAGCAAATCGCCTTCATCGAGCGGCGGCATAAACTCGCCACCGAGTCGTGACATCGGCCAGACGGTCACGACGGCTATCAACCCTGCCGCCACCAGTGTCGCCTTCGGAAAGCGCAACACGCCTTCGAGCAACGGGCGGTACAGCGCGATCAGGAAGCGGTTGAGCGGATTCTTTTGTTCATTGGGAATCTTCCCTCGGATCAGGTAGCCCATCAGCACCGGAATCAGCGTGACGGACAGGCCCGCTGCCGCGGCCATCGCGTAGGTCTTGGTGAATGCCAGCGGCGAGAACAGCCTGCCTTCCTGCGCTTCCAACGTGAATACCGGAATGAACGACAAGACGATGATCAGCAGCGAGAAGAACAAGGCCGGACCGACTTCGGCGGCCGCATCGCCAATCACCCGCCAATGGTCGTCCCCCGTCAATTTCTTGCCCGGATGGGCATGGTTCCACGCTTCGATGTGCTTGTGGGCATTCTCGATCATCACCACTGCGGCATCGACCATCGCGCCGATCGCAATGGCGATGCCGCCGAGCGACATGATATTGGCGTTCACCCCCTGGTAATACATGACGATGTAGGCGGCTAGAATGCCCAGCGGCAGCGACACGATCGCGACCAGCGCAGAGCGGATATGGAACAGGAACACCCAGCAAACGAGGGCAACAACGATGAACTCTTCGATAAGCTTGTGTTCGAGATTGGTGACCGCGCGCTTGATCAGGCTGGAACGGTCGTAGGTCGGGATGATTTCCACACCAGGTGGCAGACCCGATTTCAGCTTCTCCAGCTTGGCCTTCACCGCGTCGATGGTTTCCAGCGCATTTTTACCCGAGCGCATCACAATTACGCCACCGGCGACTTCGCCTTCACCGTTCAATTCCGCAATCCCGCGCCGCATTTCGGGGCCTACCTGAACGCGCGCGACATCGGCCAGACGTACCGATACCCCGGCGTCGGTCGTCATCAGTGGAATCTTGCGGAAGTCGTCGAGCGATTTCAAATAACCCGACGCGCGCACCATGTATTCGGCTTCCCCGAGTTCCAGTACCGATCCGCCGGTTTCCTGATTCGCCTTTTTCACCGCGTCGATCACCTTGCCATGCGGGATGTTGTAAGCGCGCATCTTGTCTGGGTCGAGCACGATTTGATATTGGCGCACCATGCCGCCGATGCTGGCGACTTCCGATACATTTGGCACGGCTTTCAATTCGTACTTTAGAAACCAATCTTGCAATGCACGAAGCTGCGACAGGTCCATCTTGCCGCTCCGGTCTAGCAGCGCATATTCATAGACCCAGCCTACGCCGGTGGCGTCCGGCCCCAGTGCTGTTTTCGCTTGCGGTGGCAGTCGTGACTGGACCTGATTCAGGTATTCGAGCACGCGCGAGCGCGCCCAATACGGGTCGGTGCCATCTTCAAACAGGATGTAGACAAACGAATCGCCAAAAAACGAATACCCACGCACCGTCTTTGCGCCGGGGACCGATAGCATGGTGGTGGTGAGCGGATACGTGACCTGGTTCTCGACAATTTGCGGCGCTTGGCCTGGATAGCTGGTGCGGATGATGACCTGCACATCCGACAGATCGGGGATCGCATCGAGCGGGGTGCGCGACAGCGACCAGATGCCCCACGCGGTGATCATCAGCGTCGCCAATAGCACCAGGAAACGGTTGGCAATCGACCAGCGAATCAGCTTGGCAATCATTTCGCAGCTCCTGGCGCTTTGCCAGGCATCGTCATGCCTGGCCTATTCATGCTGTCCTTCATGTCCTGCGCAGGGATGGCAGCGGTTGGAGAGATGGTAGTGATTTCAAACATGCCGTCTTTCAGCGCACGGAGTTCAAATGTGATGCTGTCACCAACAGCAACGTTCTTGGGTATGCCGCCGGGAGGCAACTTGAAGTCCATGGTCATAGATCCCCATTGCAAGCTCGGAATGGGCCCATGGGAAATCGTAATGTCGTCCTTGCCGATACTTTCGACCTTGCCTTCGCCTCGGTGCGTCGCACCCGTTGCCTTTACGCCGACTGACGTTGGCATATCACTCATGCGTGTGATAGTGCCTTTGAGACTTGCCTCGGAATCGATCAGAAACTGACCGGAGACGACCACTTTTTGGCCAGCCTCCAGACCTTTGCGGATTTCCGTTTGGCCGTCGGACTCCATGCCGATCTCCACGTCGACCGGCTTGAACTTGCCCTCGCCTTCAGCCACCAACACGACGCTGCGTTTTCCCGTTTGAATCACCGCTTCGGTGGGCACGATTACCATATTTCGCTTCTCGGCGGCGGCGAAATCGACGCTCGCAAACATGCCAGGGGAAAGTCTGCCGTCCAAGTTAGCCAACTCGATGCGTACCTTGAGCGTGCGGGTGGTGGGATTGACTTCTGGCAGTATCGCGTTGACTAGCCCGGTGAAGACTGTACCCGGATACCCGGGCGTGCGCGCCTGCACGACATTGCCTTGCTTGACCGCGGCGGCCTGGGCTTCGGGCACTTCCGCGTTAACCCAGACGCTGCTGAGATCATTGATGCGGAATAGCGTTGTCCCCGGCATCACTGTCATCCCTTCGCGTACTCCCAGTTCGGTGATGACGCCGCTGACCGGGGCATAAAGAGTAACCCGCGCTTGAACCTTCCCGCTCCGCTCGATCATCCGGATGTGGTCCTCCGTCATACCCACCAGCATCAAACGCTGGCGCGCAGCGCTTTGCAGTTCGTCCATGTCCGGTACTTGCATGCGCTTGAGCGCGAGGTATTCCTCCTGGGCGGCCACCCATTCCGGCGCTAGAATTTCTACTAGCGGTTGTCCTTTGCGTACCGGATCGAGCGGCGCCCGCGCGTACAGCTTTTCAATGTAGCCGGTCACGCGCGCCTGGACGACGGCTACATTGCGTTCGTTGTAGGCGACACTGCCGACCGCGTCGATTTTTTGCGCAAGCGATCCTTTGACGACTTCGGTCGTGCGCACACCCAGGTTTTGCACCACGCGCGGCGAAATGCTGACCTTGCCGTCATCTGTGCCCTCATCGGCGTATACCGGCACCAGTTGCATATCCATGAATGGCGACTTGCCAGGCTTATCAAACTTTTGCCCCGGCACCATCGGATCGTGCCAATACAAAACTTTGCGCCCGTCTTTTTCTTGGGCTGCGCTCGCGCTACCGGCTGATGTCCCGGCGTCCGCTGCGGTCATGGATGTCATTGACGACATCTGCCGCATGGCGTACCAATAACCCACTCCACCTGCAGCGCTCACAAGTACTAACGCCGCAAACCCTAGCGATATAATCCGCTTCATTTCACATCCTTCTTGGCCGTGGTTTCTGGTACCAGGAAATTCAGATTGGCCCAAGCGCGTGCCAATTCCGCTTGCGTCTGAACGTCGGCGAAGCGAGTTTCGACAGCAGTTCGGCGCGCGTCCACGGCAGCGGACAAATTGCCGCGGCCGGACCGGTAGGCCGCCAAGGCTGCCGCCGCCGCCTCACGCGAAAGCGGAACCAGTTCTTGCGCATAACGTTTGAGACGCTCTCGTGCGGTTTCCCAATCTGCCAGCATGCGTTTGATCTCAGCCTCGTGAATACGGCGCGCCTCCTCGCGCTCGGCCTGTACTTGTTCCAGCGCCTTGTAGCGCGCGGCGATGACTGGATCCTGGCGTTTCTTACTAAAGATCGGCAAGTCGATGCGCGCCTGGATCGTGACCATGTTGGAGAAAGATGAGCCGCGTTGCGCGTACGCCAACTCCAGACTCCAGTCCGGCTTCTTGGCGGCTTGCGCTTCGGCGATGTCCGCGCGCGCCATGGACTCCATCGGCTCGTACCTCAGGAGTTGAGGATGATGCTCGAGCACCTGCAAAAATTCGTTCGGCGCATGCGGCAAAGCATAGAAGGACGGTGGCTTATCGAGCGGCCGCGCCGCCTCAGTGTCTCCCACGTAGCGCGCGAGTGACGCTTGAGCCCCCTTGAGGTCCCTGCCTACCTCTTGAATGCGGTCTTGGACTTGTACGCGTGCCGTGCGGGCGATGATCGGATCGGCGGGGCTACCTTTGCCGCCGGCAAGCGCAGCGCGCGCCGCCTCGGCCAGCAACGCCGTCTCACGCTCGAGATCGCGCAAGACGCGCAGCCGCTGCTCAATGAAGTAGCGATCCAGCCACACAAGCGCGACCGCGCGGCGCAAATCGGCCTCGGCGCCGACTAACTTGGCCTGTTCGCTTTGCTTCTCGGCCACAGCTTTGGCTTCGCGCGCTTGCAGCTTTTCGGCGCGGGTGAACTGTTGACTGATGCCGATTTTGCGCATCGTCATGAAATCGCGCCCAACGCTGAATGCGTCAGGTCCGTTAATGGGCAGGTTTTCTACGCCGATTCCGAGTTGCGGGTCCGGCCGTTGACCGGCGCTGACGATCAAGCGCTCAGCGGCGCTGACCGCCGCCGACTGTGCCACGAGTTGCGGCGAACGCGCTTGGGCCAGTTGGAGCGCCTCGGGCAAAGATAGTGGCATCGGTCCCTGTGCCGCGACGCTCAATGGAGCACAAGCGACTGCAATGTATAGAAGCCGACGTGTAGTCAAGCGGGGACCCGCCTGTGCGGGCGCACGTACTATTTGCGCACAAATCGAAAAAGCCATGAACAGTCTCCTTATAAGAAATCAATTTCCCCGCACACGCATGCTACCTGCGGCGATCACTGGAATTTACGAGAAGACTTAAATCTGAAAGCTACAGA
>JAYUZG010000229.1:0-3671 GCA_043751985.1 Betaproteobacteria bacterium | reverse complement strand
CACGCGGAAATAAATTTCCGGCATGGCGCCCAACGCGGCGCAATCATCGACCAGTTCGCTGGCGCTATAGCGACGCGACATCGTAGTTGACCTTCCTTGTTTCGAGTAGCGAAATTGCTCGCTCCGTGCAGTGTTAACGACTGCAGCGCTGGATCTATTGAGGCAGGGAAATACTCGAACGCTTGACTTCAACGACTGAAACACCAGGCGGCGCGGTGAGAAAACCAATTACCGCAGCGTCGTAGGTTCACGCGAACGCCAGTTCCTTCAGCACCGCGCACCATGCAAGCGCCAGATTAGTCCGATCATAGCCACCGCCGCCAAATGCCATCAATCGCCGCTTCGCGTACTTGTCGGCGAGGCGTCGCAAGTTCTTCGCCGCGTGCGTGTGTACTGCGGAAGAATAAGTGAGCCCGGCGAGCGGGTCGCCCTTAAGACCATCCGCGCCGCACTGAAGCACGATAAATTCGGGCTCGAAGGGATCAAGGTGGGTTTCGACGCGTTTCCACGCGGTAAAAAATTCCGCGTCACCCGCGCCAGGTTTGAGATTGATATTGAGTTTAGTGCCGGCTGCTTGCGCCTTACCGGTTTCGTCGTCACGTCCGGTCCCAGGATAAAGCGTACGCCAGTCTTGATGGATATCGGCAATGATGAGATCGGGATCGTCCTCGAAGGCGTAGAACACACCGTCACCGAAATGCACGTCGATATCGACGTAAGCGACGCGGCGCACACCGTAGTCCTGCCGTAATGTCTCGATCACCACACCGAGATCATTAAATACGCAGAAGCCCGCGGCATGATCGCGCGCCGCATGATGCAAGCCGCCGATTGCCTGAAAGGTGCGCAAACAACGCCCATCCATCACGTTGCGCAGCCCATCGATTGCCGAACCAACCACGATGGAACTGGCAACAAAAATGCCGGGAAACACCGGCGTGTCCCCTTGATCCAAAAACTGCACATGCGCATGCTCGGCCTGCAGTACCTTGTCGACGTAGCGCGCGGTGTGGAAGCGCTCGATATCCTTGCGCGTGCCCACTACCGGCTGCATGATGGCAACACGCCGGTCCAGATTTTGACTCTGCGCTTGGTGAAAAAACGCCGCCTGACGATCCACTCCCAATGGATGTCCGTCCGGAAATCCATAGCGCGCCAAGTCCTCGCCGTAATACAGACAGACCGGGGCGATCATGCGCGCATCCCGACGCGGTTTGCCGCTCGCGTCATCTTCCGCGGCGAGGCCGGGCGCGGCGCACAGCAGCGCCGCATTGGCCATGCGCGCCAGCGCGGCGCGGCGACTTGCGTCGCGGGGAGAGTCGGGAAAAGAATCCATATGAGGCAAGGCGTTGATTCGAGTTGAAGCCATATCGGCATAAGCTTGTTCTGATTGAAACGCGCAGCGATCTTTTTGCGCAAAGAGGACGGATAGTAGCAAGCCGTCCGGGTAGAAGTCTTGCCCGCAAAATCCGCGCGCTTCACGTGAGAGTCAGCGGCCGGCCACATTGCCAGCAGAGTTCAAAGTTTCCCGGATTCTCCTCGCCGCACACCGCGCAATGATGGATCACCCGGCTCGGCCGGGCAGTTTCAAATTGCTCGACGATACCGCGGCCGCGCGGCAGGTCGGCGTCATCGACCACCCACACTTCGGGGAAAGCGTGAGTAAACGGAATCTCACCCATGATGCTCTGGGCATTTTCATTGAACACGCGCGTCTCGATCCCTTCGCGCGCGAGCAGGCCCGCCATGAGATGAGCGTCGGGAAGACTGGCGGCTTTGTACAGTCGGCGCATGCTGAAGTCCGGTCGAAGCGTCAGTATCGGAACAAATCGAGTTGGCCGTCAAGCCGCGGCTGGGTAAACAAGGCGGTCGCCAGAGGTTTCCGCTCGCGATTGAGGCCAAGCCGCGCGCACGCCGCAGCGAAGCGCTGGCGCAGCAGCTCGGCAAAAATCCCGGTCCCTTGCATACGTGTGCGGAAGTTCGAATCGTAATCGCGGCCCTCGCGCATCGCCTGCACACGGCTCATCACGTGCGCCGCTTTGAGCGGAAAATGCTGCTCCAGCCAATCCCGAAACAAGTCCTTTACTTCGAGCGGCAGCCGCAACAAGACATAGCCCGCCTGAGCGGCGCCTGCCGCCGCCGCGGCTTCGAGCACCGACTCCACGCCGGAGTCGGTGAGGAAGGGCACCACCGGCGCCACCATCACACCGCTTGGCACTCCCGCGCCAGCGAGCGCAGCCAGCGTCTGCAACCGGCGCGCCGGACTTACCGCCCGTGGTTCCATGCGCCGCGCAATCGAATGATCCAGAGTGGTGATCGATACGAATACCTGCACCAGGTTCTTGCGCGCCATCGGCGCCAATAAGTCGAGGTCACGCTCGACCAGAGAATTCTTGGTGATGAGGGTAAAGGGATGATCCAGATCGTGCAGCAGTTGCACGATGCCACGCGTCACTTTCCAGTGCCGTTCCGCCGGCTGATAGGGGTCGGTGTTGGCCCCCAACGATAGCGCCTCACAACGGTAACCCGGGCGCGCCAAAAATTCACGCAATTTCTCCGCTGCATTCACCTTGGCAAAAATTTTTGTTTCGAAGTCGAGCCCCGGTGACAAATTGAGATAAGCGTGCGTCGGGCGCGCGTAGCAGTAAACACAACCATGTTCGCAACCACGATAGGGATTGATCGAATAGTTGAAAGGAATATCCGGCGACTGGTTGCTGGATACAATACTGCGCACTTGCTCTGCCGTCACCACGGTGCGCTCGGTCGTGGCTTCGTCTTCGCTGTGATCCTCGCTGTGATCCCCGCCGTGATCCCGGTCGTGATTCCAGCCGTCATCCGCGGCCTCGCGCGACCACGCTTCGAAACGCCCATTTGGGCTGAACGTCGCACCGCGGCCTTTTCGCGGACCGCGGTCTACCGGAGACCGCGGTCGCGCGTCTTTGGGTGGTCTGGAGTGCTTGCTTTCCATACTGATATTATATACAGCTTGCGAAAATGCTCAAGGAAGCGGAAAGTAGTGCTGCTATCGTCTTGGAGACTCGCCATGCACACGAAATTCCGTAACGCCTTATCCATGCTGATTTTGCTTTGCGCGGTCACCGCTTGGGCGGACGACGCGCCCGCTACGGCGCAGCCGCGCAAGTTTTACGGCTCGGCCGCGTTGGGAGGGTTTTTTGAGAATTCCAATGGCGGACACTTCGTCAATGAACAAGGCAAGTTCGCCGGCTACCTTGGCTTTGGCTGGCGCATGCAGCCGAATCTCTCGCTGGAAGCCGAACTCATCGGCTATTCCCAGCAAATCGACACACCGGCGGGCTACGCTCCCAGCAACGGCTCGGTGGACAATCGCGCAACGGTCGCGGTGGTGGGGCTGGTGCCGCAGGTCAAGTACATTATTCCGATGATTAACGTAGACCTGTTTATAGGCGGTGGTATCGGTATCTATTCCGCCACCGGAACGGTCACCGGAAAAATCAACAACTCCGATTTCCACGCCGACGAATCCGATGCGGGCATCGGCGAACAAATAGTCGGCGGCGTGGACTTCAAGATCGCGCAGCGTTATTCGGTAGGCCTCGAATACCGCCGCGTGTGGTTCAAGGCGAACCTGAGCAACTTCAGCAACGGCAAAGTTGACCTGGGCGGCGATCAGGCACTGGTGTCGTTTC
>JAYUZG010000228.1:0-7562 GCA_043751985.1 Betaproteobacteria bacterium | reverse complement strand
TGCAACCGGGAGAATTGGTCCACACCATGGGCGACACGCATCTGTATTTGAATCATCTGGAACAGGCGCGCGAACAACTTACGCGCGCGCCGCGCGCGCTGCCGCGCATGCAGCTCAATCCACAAGTACAAGATCTGTTCGCGTTTCGCTTCGAGGATTTTTCGCTGGAGAACTACGATCCGCATCCAGCGATCCGCGCGCCGGTTGCGGTATGAACGAGACCGGAGATGAATGAGAGTTCAAGTCTGTCTGAGCGTGCCACGACCTCTAAGCAAGCGCTCGTCTCGATCATCGTCGCTCGTGCCGCCAACGGTGTCATCGGCGATAAGGGTCAACTTCCCTGGCATTTATCCAGCGACCTGAAACGCTTCAAAGCGCTCACCATGGGGCACCCGATCATCATGGGCCGCAAGACCTGGGAATCGATCGGCCGGCCCCTCCCCGGCCGGCACAACATCGTGGTGACTCGTCAATGCGATTTCACCGCACCTAGCGCCACCGTGGTCAATTCACTCGACGCCGCGCTCGAAGCGTGCGCGAGCGAAGACGAAGTTTTCGTCATCGGCGGCGCACAGTTGTATGCGCAAGCCTTGCCCATCGCACAACGCCTATACCTCACTGAGATAGCGAAGGAATACGCAGGCGACACGGTTTTCCCGGAGCATGACGTTGCGCTGTGGCACGAAACAAGCCGAGTTGGCGTATCGGATGACGCGTCCGGTATACCTTTCTCCTACGTCAGGCTAGATCGCCTAGCACGGCGCACTCGTTGAATATTTCAAACAAACCGTCGAGGTGATTACCGCTTGGTCAGCGCAACCGCCCCGGTAATACTTGCCGCTTGGTCGGCGGGCGTAATCGAATACACAAACCCCGCATCTTTGGCATTGGCGCCGGTGAATATTCCCGCGCCCGAGCCCGTGCAAGTGCCCGTATTGCCAGTACACGAAGTTGTGGTCAACCCAAAAGTGTTGCCTTGCACCGCTCCGCTTGCCTGCCATGTCCCCGATCCAACCGATGACGCGAAGCCGACCGAAGCCTCAACCGTCGCCGCGCCGAAATTCGCACTGAGCGACACATCGAAAGCAGTCGGTGTTTGCGCGGTTGCCCCCGCGACTTGCATGCCAATCGCGTCGACGACCGAAGGATTGGTCGCACCGATCATTCGATACGTGGCGACTGCATTGCTTAAACCGAGCGCCAGCATATCTCCGAGAGGCGTGGCGCGACCTGCCACATAGTGATAGTCCACGGTTCCGCCATCGCCCAGAAAGTGCCCCACACCCCAAGTGATGATGCCATCCGAATCGCCGGGCGTGACGCTGTCAAAAGTCGTGAGGATTGTCGACGGCACCAGTGGATCCGGGAACTGCTGCAAAGTGCCGTCGTTGGCAAACTGCGCCTGCATCGGGTTACTCAACTTATCCGTCGTGGAGCCTTGTACCCCGGCGATCGATACCAATTGCGTACCCACGAATGCAGTCGGTTGCGATAAGGTAGCCGGGACCGGCAAGCAGTCCCCGCTATTGGCGCAAGCTTGATAACCCGCCAAGTTCGCCAGCGGCTGCGTGGGCGGCAACTCTGCTTTTTTCTTGGTCAACACCGGTCGCGTGTCTTTGGACGCAACATAGAACGCTTCGCCGTTGGCGACATCGAGACAGCCGGCGCTGTTGCACACCTCGATCGCCCCTTCGCCCACGCTGCCGGTGATGCTGTTGCCATACTGAATCGCGTACTCGGTGCCGCGCACGCCGATGGTCGCCACCGCGGTGGTGATCTGATAGGCCGCGCGGTTACGCTTGCCGATCGCGCCGGTGATGGTGCGCAGACCGCCTTTCAGCAAACTGAAGAGACTCCTCTCCTTGCCGTCGCTCTTGCCATTGAAAACATAATCGTCAACGCGAAACTGCGACTGCGGTTGCAGCGCCACGAAGGCGCCGTCGCTGAAGCGCACTTGCGCGCGCCCGTCGCCGGTGTCGATGGTTTCGCCTGGCGCGATGTCCGAGCCTTTCTTTAAGAGCCGGCTCTGGCCATCCGCGCCGATCGCGCTGACCTTTCCGGCGACGAACGCCAGGTGTCCCACCGGCACCGCCGCGTTGGCAGAAAGTGCGCTAGCACAGCCGATTGCGAGCAGCGACGCAGCTCTCATTAAAGTCATCTTTATCATGGCTTACTCCTAAACTCAAAGATACAAATAAACCAACGCAGGCATCTCTCTCAAAACTCTTGGCGAATGCCCAACCAATACTGCGTACGCGCGAACTGGTGAAGTTGAATATTCGAATTATTTTGCGTGTACGAGAGTTGCGCGCTGACTGAAGCATTTTTCAACCACGCATAACGCAAACCAAGCGACGCGTCGCTTTGCCGATCTTCGCGCCGCGTGAAAAAAAACGGATCATCGCCCGCGTAGCGACGCCGCTCATAGCTCACCGAAGCCAATGCGGTCCACGCCGCCGCGAGAGCAACCTGACCCCCCGTGCGTGCGCCGATCAAACGAAATCCGAGATCGGGACGCGTATCGTCTTGCTGCCGCTCGCGTCCGCCATACCAGCCCAAATAAACGATCGGGCCGCTTTGCAGCGCGTGCGCGTAGCCTGCGCCCAGTACCAGGCGAGCGGCGTCCAGCACTTGCTGATCCGGATACTCCAGCCGCGCCGCCTGCAAAAACAGGCTCGTTTGATTACGCTTGTCGTAGTCGTGCTGCCACTCGCCGATCAGCCCTTTCACGACTCGATACGCGTTGGGTATTTCCGGGAGCGACACCCACAAATTTCCGTAATTGAGCGTCCCGGTCAGCGTGTCGCGTGTGTCCTTGTAGCTCAGACCAAGATTAAAATCGTAGTTGACCGTGTCGAAGCTCGACTGCGCATAATTGGATCGCGTGGCGAAATTCAGCCCGCCCACCAGTCCCAGCTTATTGGTCAGCGGATCACGGAAATTGACGCCGGCGCCGAACGACACATACTGATCGGATTGTTTGGTCGACGCATCCGACAAGGTGACTGGGCCACCGAACAGCGGCACCGCTACGGTCTTTTCCGCAGTCGCGGAATTCACGTTACTGTCGTGGCCAAGGCTCAACTGGAAGTAGCCGTGTACCACCGGCTGATCGCCTTGTTCCGCGCGCTCGATCGCTTCCAGGAAGCGCGCGACCGCGGCACTCACCTCCGGCGGCACCTCCTGTTTCTGCACGTTTTCAAATTCACGCCGCGCAGTCTCGGTTTCCTGCAGATTGAAATAAGCCTGCGCGATCCGCGCGCGCGCCGGTCCGTTGCCGGGAAGCACCGCGAGCACACGCTCCAGCGCAAATACCGCTTCGGTATTGCGGCCGAGCTCAAGCGCGGCGCGGCCCAACAGGAAATCGTATGCGGGGTCTCCCGCGCGCGCTTGCTGCAAGGGATTCAAGGCGTCATAAGCCGCTTGCGCGCGGCCTTGATCCAGCGCCCGCTTGGCGTTGAGCAAGACTTCATCCGCCGCGAGCAAATTCGCCGCACACGTCAGAGTCAACAGACTCGCGACGATCGCACGCTTTACGCACCACGAGAAAATCACCGCACCCCCACCCGTTCCCTACTGCAAGTTTCCGCCACCCGTGGCGCACGGCTATTGGTCTTCACGCGTATGCTCTTGTGGATACATTTTTTGCGCGCGAAATCATCTGTTCGAAAAGAGACTACCCCAGCGTGTAATGCGCGTCAACGACGCGTCGGCGCGCGCGCTCGAGCAAAGCAAAACGGCGGGGAACACCCGCCGCCCGCCGATCATTATTTGTCGCTGTCCGGCTACATCTTCAACGCACAGAGGCCTGACGCACACAATCGACGTAGTAGCGATCGCCACCTTCCACCGGATCGATTACCAGCCCGTGGATATCGGTATCAAAGCCCGGGAATTTGCGATTGAAATCGCGCGCGAATTGCACATAACGCACGATGGTCGAGTTGAAGCGCTCGCCTGGAACCAGCAGTGGAATTCCCGGTGGGTAGGGTGTCAGCAGAACGCTGGTGACCCGGCCTTCGAGGTGGTCGATTTCAACTCGATCGATATCACGGTGCGCCATCGCGGCAAACGCATCGGAAGGTTTCATCGCGGGTTGCATATCCGACAAATACATTTCGGTGGTGAGCCGCGCCACGTCGTTGGTCTTGTACATGCCGTGAATCTGGTCGCATAGATCGCGCAGACCTAATTTTTCATAGCGTGGGAAGGCCTGGCAGAACTCGGGCAGCACGCGCCAAATCGGCTGGTTCTTGTCGTAGTCGTCCTTGAACTGCTGCAAAGCAGTGACCAAGGTATTCCAGCGCCCCTTGGTGATGCCGATCGTGAACATGATGAAGAACGAATACAGCCCGGTCTTTTCCACGATGACGCCGTGCTCGGACAAATATTTGGTAACGATAGCGGCGGGAATGCCGCTCTTGGCAAATTTCCCCGAGACGTCCAACCCCGGAGTAATCACCGTCGCCTTGATCGGGTCAAGCAAATTAAAGCCCGGTGCAAGGTTGCCGAAGCCGTGCCATTTTTCATTCGCCTTCAGCATCCAGTCATCGCGCGGGCCGATTCCTTCCGGCGCGAGTTTCTCCGGCCCCCAAACCTTGAACCACCAGTCCTTGCCCCACTCGTCATCGACCTTGCGCATGGCGCGGCGAAAGTCCAGCGCCTCAATGATCGACTCCTCTACGAGCGCGGTGCCGCCGGGTGGTTCCATCATCGCCGCGGCCACGTCGCAGGAGGCAATGATGGCGTACTGCGGCGAAGTCGAGGTATGCATTAAATACGCTTCGTTGAAAATATGTCGGTCGAGTTTGCGTGACTCGGATTCCTGCACAATGATCTGCGACGCTTGCGAAATTCCGGCGAGGAGTTTGTGCGTGGAGTGCGTCGCAAAAATGATCGAATCCTTGGTGCGCGGCCGATCGCGGCCGATCGCGTGCATGTTCTTGTAGAAGTCGTGAAACGTCGCGTGCGGCAGCCACGCCTCGTCAAAGTGCAAGGTGTCGATCGACGAATTCATCGTCTCCTTCAGCATCTCGACGTTGTACAGCACCCCGTCGTAAGTGCTTTGCGTGATAGTGAGAATGCGCGGCTTCTTGTTCTTGGCCGCGCGCGCGAAAGGATTGGCTTCGATTTTCTTGCGGATATTCTCCGGCTTGAATTCCTCCAGCGCGATCGGCCCGATGATGCCGAGATGATTGCGCGTGGGCGTCAGGAATACCGGAATAGCACCGGTCATGATGATGGCGTGCACGATCGACTTGTGGCAATTGCGGTCCACCACCACGATGTCGTCCGACGCGACCGTGGAGTGCCACACCATCTTGTTCGACGTTGAAGTGCCGTTGGTCACAAAGAAGCAATGATCGGCGCCAAAGATTCGGGCGGCATTGCGCTCCGACGCAGCCACCGGGCCGGTGTGATCGAGCAATTGCCCCAGCTCGTCCACCGCGTTGCATACGTCGGCGCGCAGCATGTTCTCGCCGAAGAACTGATGAAACATCTGCCCCACCGGACTCTTCAAAAATGCCACGCCGCCGGAGTGCCCAGGGCAATGCCACGAATAAGAGCCGTCTTGCGCATAGTGAGTTAACGCACGAAAAAACGGCGGCGCTAATCCATCGAGATACGAGCGCGCCTCGCGAATGATGTGGCGCGCGACAAACTCCGGCGTGTCTTCGAACATGTGAATGAAGCCATGCAGCTCACGCAGGATATCGTTGGGGATATGGCGCGAAGTGCGCGTCTCGCCGTACAGATAAATCGGAATGTCGGCGTTCCTGAAACGGATCTCTTTGATGAAGGCGCGCAGATTGAGCACCGCCGGATCGATCTCCGGCCCAGGCGTAAACTCTTCGTCGTCTATGGAAAGAATAAACGCCGAGGCGCGGCTTTGTTGTTGCGCGAATTGCGACAAGTCGCCGTAACTGGTGACGCCCAGCACCTCCATGTCTTCGCCTTCGATCGCTTTGGCCAGCGCGCGAATACCTAATCCGCTCGCGTTCTCCGAGCGGAAATCCTCATCGATGATGACAATAGGAAAGCGGAATTTCATTGGACGACCTCTCCTTGAGAGAATGCTTGACGCCGGCGCGGCGGCAAACGAGAATTCAACGCGTCACGCGCAGAGGAAAAATTTCGCGGCGCCAATGCGAAAGCTGGCGCCTTCGTGTTGCTCGACGCAGCTGCCGGTCACGTGTTTTGCACGACGATCTTGGGGAAGGCACCACTGCGATCCTGCTGCAGCGCGCCGATTCGCGCCGCGACTGCGCGCGCGATTTCTCCGTACACCTGCGCAATACGGCTGCTCGGTTCGGCCACCACCGTTGGCCGGCCGGAATCGGTCTGCTCGCGGATGCGGATATCCAGCGGCAGCGAGCCGAGCACTTCAACTTGATAGTCCGCACCCATGCGCGCCGCGCCACCGGAACCGAAGATGTGCTCCTCGTGTCCGCAGTTCGAGCAAATATGCGTGCTCATATTCTCGACCACACCGAGAATCGGCACGT
Source organism: Betaproteobacteria bacterium (assembly GCA_043751985.1). Classification (GTDB taxonomy): domain Bacteria; phylum Pseudomonadota; class Gammaproteobacteria; order Burkholderiales; family JAYUZG01; genus JAYUZG01. The sequence goes on along the minus strand of JAYUZG010000228.1, from coordinate 1,056 downwards.
TGACCTTCTCGAACATCTTGAGCCCTTTACGCGCATCGATCAAGGCGATGTCCTGCGGCGTGGTGACGATCACCGCGCCGGTAACGGGAACCTTTTGCGCCAAGGTCAGTTGGATATCGCCGGTGCCGGGCGGCAAATCCACCACCAGATAATCGAGCTCGCCCCACTGCGTGTCGCGCAGCAGTTGCTCCAGCGCCTGCGTCACCATCGGCCCGCGCCATACCATCGGCTGGTCCGCCGGAATCAGCAAGCCGATGGACATGGCCTTCACGCCGTGACGCTCCATCGGCTGCATGGTCTTGCCGTCGCGGCTCTCAGGCTTGCCGTCGAGCCCCAGCATCATCGGCATGGACGGCCCGTAAATATCCGCATCCAGAATACCGACGCTAGCGCCTTCCGCTGCCAACGCCAGCGCCAGATTCACCGCCGTCGTGCTCTTGCCGACGCCGCCCTTGCCCGATGCGATCGCGACGATGTTCTTGACCTTCGGCAGCAACTGGACTCCACGTTGCACCGCGTGCGCGACGATCTTCACGCCCAGGTTCACGTCTACCTTCTCGACCCCGGGGACAGTGCGCGCGGCCGCGACCAGCGCATTGCGCAAGGCCTCGATCTGGCTCTTCGCCGGATAGCCCAGCTCGACGTCGAAGGCGACGTCTCCACCGCTGACGCGCAGGTTCTTCAATTGCCGGGTCGAGACGAAATCGGTGCCGGTGTTCGGGTCGATCACGGTCTTCAGCGCGTCGAGCAGCGCGGGTTCGGCAACGGTCATGAGCGGGATCTTGAGAAGCTGGGGTATAGCCGACGAGTCTAGCTCTCCCTTCTTTTCGCGCCAGAATGCGGGGCTTCTCCGAATTCTGCAGCACCCAACAAGATGCAACGACGCTCCCTGCTCGGCACCGCCGCGACCGTGGCCGCCCTCGGCCCCGCCGCGCTGCTCTCACCCCCGGCCCTGGCGGCCGGCCTGAAGCCACTGGGCAAGCCGCAGCGCTTCGACTTCGCAACCCTGAAGGGCCAGGCACGCGCGCTCGCCGCGCTGCCCTACCAGCCCGCGCA
>JAYUZG010000227.1:0-6787 GCA_043751985.1 Betaproteobacteria bacterium | reverse complement strand
CCCAAGTCAACGCGGCCGAATTTTTCACCTGCCGCCAACACGTCGCGGATCACGCTTTGTTTGGCGCCCGCTTTAAGAAATACGTTGATAAATCCCGCGCCGGCGATCTCGGTGCGATCCACCCAATCGGATGCCGGCAGTGCAGCGCGAATCAACTGCGCGACGTCGCGCGGATTGCGCTTGAGCGCCTTGGCCAATTGCAACGCGACGCTGCAGGCGAAGTCCCCATGTTGTATCGACTTGGAGCGATCGAGGCTCGGCGACACCTTCGCGTCCGGCGCGACCGCGGCGATCGCCTGACGGAATAATTCAGTCAGGTGGGCACGCAGATTAGGAATGGGTGGCGGCATCACGGGTGCTCGGCGTAACACGAAAAGTGGGCGATTATACGGGGGGTATGCGCGCAGCGCGGACCACTCGACGGGTAGCCGCGTGAGCGGCACGATTCACACTTGCACCGGATCGACATCAATCGACCAGCGCACATTGGCGCGACGTTCGCCGGATAGCAGGGCGATCCAGCGCTTTAGAAAAACTTGCAGCGCCCGACGTGAGTGAGCCTGAATCAGCACCTGCGCGCGCGAGTATCCGGCGACGCGGGGAACGCTGGCCGGGACTGCGTCGTAGACAATGACATCCTCCGGTACCGGGCGCGCGGCGTCGAGCGCGGCGCGCAGAAAGTCCATTACCGTTTGCTCGCGCAGCGCTTCGGCGCGCAGCAGCGCCTGATGTACATAGGGAGGAAATGCCGCGACCCGGCGTTCATCCAGCAGCACGCGCGCATAGCGCACAAAATCGTCTTTGAGCAGGGCCTGATACAAGGGATGGTGCGGAAACGCGGTCTGCAACAACACCAGGCCAGGCGCGTCGGCGCGACCGGCACGCCCGGCTACCTGGGTCAGCGTGGCGTAGAGTCGCTCGGCCGCACGGAAGTCCGTACTGAACAGCGCGCCGTCGGCATTGATCACGACCACCAGACTCAGCGCCGGGAAGTCATGCCCTTTCGCCAGCATCTGCGTCCCCACCAGCACGTCGACGCGCGAGGCGGCAATCGCGTCGCGCATGGTGCGCCACGCATCTTTGTTGCGCGTGCTGTCGCGATCGACACGCAGGATGCGCGCATCGGGAAGCAGGCGCTGTAAAGTCTCTTCGATGCGCTGAGTGCCCTGACCGGCCGGATGCAAGTCCTGATCGCCGCACTCCGGGCAAGCGCGCGTCACTGCGGTTTGGTGACCGCAGTAGTGACAGCGCAGCGCGTTGGACTTGAGATGAACCACCATCTTCGCGGCACACCGCGGACAGCCCGCGCTCCAGCCGCAGGCAAAGCACACCAACGCCGGCGCGTAACCGCGGCGATTGATATAGACCAAGCTCTGCTCGCCGCGTTGCACACAGGCGCGCAACGCTTCGATGCATTCACCGGCCAGGCCTTCATCCAACTGTTGCCTGCGCAAATCAACCAGCCGCATCTGCGGCGGCGCGCCGCTCGCCCGCTGCGCTAACCGCGCGACTTGATAGCGTCCCAACTCCGCGTTGCGAAAAGTCTCGAGCGAAGGCGTAGCCGAGCCGAGCACCACGGTGATAGCGCGCTGTTGTCCGATGAAAATCGCCAGATCCCGTGCCGAATAGCGCAAGCCCTCCTGCTGTTTGAACGACGCGTCATGCTCTTCGTCGACGATGATCAGGCCGAGCCGCGGCAATGGCGCGAAAACAGCGAGCCGCGTGCCCAGCACCACCTGCGCCGCGCCGCGCGCCGCGTCCTGCCAGCGCGCGCAGCGGTCGCCTTCGGCAAGTCCGCTGTGCAGACTCGCCAGGCGCAAGCCGGCGAAGCGTGACAGCAGCCGTGTTTCAAGCTGCGGGGTGAGATTAATTTCCGGCAGCATCAGCAATACTTGTTGTTGTTGTTCGAGTGCTCGTGCGATCAACTCGAAGTACACCTCGGTCTTGCCGCTGCTGGTCACGCCGTGCAACAACCACGCGGTGAACTTGCCCATCGACGCTTGAATTGCACGCGCGGCGTGAAGTTGTTCTTCGGTGAGCAGCGGCCCTGCAAGATAGTGAAGCGCGGTTGCATCCGATCGCGACAAGTCTCGTTGCGCGACTTCGCGTGTGGCATGACCGGCGCGCACTAACATCGCAACGACACGGCGCGCACCGGCCGACAGGCGAGTGAGTTCTTCCTCGGAGGCATGGTCGCGTTGGCGTAGATACTCGATCACTTGGCGCTTTGCAGGCGCGCGAGCGAGGGATTTTTCCCCTAGCTCATGACCCGACTCGGATAGCGTGTAACGCCAATGCACGGCCGCCGCTCTGGGCCGGCGCAACCGAGTCGGCAAAGTCGATGCCGCGATTTGTCCAATTGGAAAGTGGTAGTAGTCGCGACAAAACGCGATCAACTCCAGCACTACCGCGGGCAAGGGCGCGACGTCGAGCACCATCGATTCGACCCGCCGTAGCTTGGCACTCGGCACGGCGGATTCCTCCGCCAACTCCATCACCACACCGATCTGGCGTTGACGCCCGAACGGCACCACCACCAGACTTCCTAGGGGCACGTCTTCGCCGTCCCGCAATCGGTAATCGAACAACTTGTCCAGCGGAACATCGAGGGCCACTCGGGCAATGCTTGATGACACGGAGCGGGAAGGTGTGAGCGAAGCTATGAGCCTAGAAACTGCTTTTCACCACCGAGACACAGAGACACGGAGAGAGAAATCAAATATTTATAACATTTACGCCAGTCACCCTTTGGGTGAGCATTGTAAGTGCCGCGCCTGTCCAGTCGTGAATTGTTTTATCAGGGAAATTTCTCTGTGCCTCTGTGTCTCGGTGGTTAAACTGCTCTTTATAGCTTCAGTGGTAGGCGCGGCTCATTTCGCGCACCGCATCGACCAGGGCGGTGACGTTGTCCGGGGGCGTGAATTGGGAAATGCCATGACCGAGGTTGAACACGTGTCCGCTTCCCGTCCCGTACGCTTTGAGAATGCGCGACACTTCAAGCCGTACCGCCTCCGGCGTGGTCAGCAGCACGGCCGGATCCAGGTTACCTTGCAGAGCGACGCGTCCGCCCACGCGAGCACGCGCTTCGCGAATGCTCACCGTCCAGTCGAGTCCGACCGCCTCCGCGCCGCAACCGGCGATATCTTCCAGCCACAAACCCCCGCCTTTAGTAAACACGATACGCGGCACCCTGTCGCCGTCATGCTCGCGCTTCAGCCCAGCGAATACTTGCGCCAGATAGTGCAGTGAAAATTCTTTGTATGCGCTGTCCGAGAGCGCGCCGCCCCAGGTGTCAAACACCATCACCGTCTGCGCACCGCTGTCGATTTGCGCGTTCAGATAGGCGATTACCGCGCGCGCGGTCACATCCAGAATGTGATGCAGCAAGTCGGGGCGCGCGTAGAGCAGGCGCTTGACTTCGTGGAAGTCGGTGCCGCCTTTGCCCTCGATCATGTAACACGCGAGCGTGAACGGGCTGCCGGAAAATCCGATCAACGGAACGCTGTCTTGCAACGCGCGACGGATCTGCGTCACCGCATCGGTGACGTAGCGCAATTCCGCCGCCGGGTCTGGAACAACTAGCGCGCGAATCGCCGCTTCATCGCGCAGCGGGCGTTCGAAGCGCGGGCCTTCGCCGTCCGCGAAATACAAACCCAGGCCCATCGCATCCGGCACGGTCAGGATATCGGAAAACAAAATGGCTGCGTCCAACTTGAATCGCGCCAGCGGTTGCAAGGCCACCTCTGTCGCGTACGCGGGGTTCTTGCATAGCGCGAGAAAATTTCCGGCGCGCGCACGCGTCTGGTTGTATTCGGGCAAATAGCGACCTGCCTGCCGCATCAGCCACAGCGGAGTATAAGGCGTCGGTTCGCGCAGCAAGGCGCGCAAGAACGTGTCGTTCGCTGGCCGCGTCATCGTATGCGCTACCTCGGAAAACTGCGGTAAAGAAGATTGTGCTGGCGGCTCATCGCGGAAGGTCCGACGCGCCCATCAGGTACTCGTCGACGGCGCGCGCGCATTGCCGACCTTCACGTATCGCCCACACTACCAGCGATTGTCCGCGCCGCATGTCGCCCGCGCAAAATAATTTTGCGACCGAGGTGCAATACGCCTTGCGTCCTTCGGTCGCGGCTTTGACATTACCGCGCGCGTCTTTCTCCACCGCGAACCCGGCCAGCACTTGCTGCACCGGTGAAACAAAGCCCATCGCCAGCAACACCAAATCGGCGGGCATGGTGAATTCGCTGCCAGGCATCTCGATCATCTTGCCAGCCTTCCATTCAACGCGCACCGCCTTGAGCGCCGTGACTTTGCCGTTCTCGCCAATGAACTCCTTGGTGGCGATGGCCCAGTCGCGTTTCGCCCCTTCTTCGTGCGAGGACGAGGTGCGCAGCCGCGACGGCCAATAGGGCCACACCGGATTTTGGTCTACGTCCGGCGGCATCGACAACAACTCGAATTGGCTAACCGATTTAGCGCTGTGCCGATTGGACGTACCGACGCAATCGGAACCGGTATCGCCGCCGCCGATGACCACCACGTGTTTGCCCGTCGCCCATAGTTCTTTCACGCTCTTGTCGCCGGCCACGCGCTTGTTCTGCAACGGTAGAAATTCCATCGCGAAATATATTCCGTCCAATGCGCGGCCGGGCACCGGAAGATCGCGTGGTTGTTCTGCGCCGCCTGCCAATACCACTGCGTCGAATTCCTTCAGCAGCTGGTCCGCGCTGATTGATTCCTTGGCCCAATTGGTGATCTCGCGTCCGGGTTTTTCAGTGCCGACGTAGACGCTGGTACGGAAGCTCACGCCCTCGGCGCGCATTTGCTCCAGGCGTCGGTCGATATGGCCCTTTTCCATTTTGAAATCCGGAATTCCATAACGCAACAGGCCACCGATCCGATCGTTTTTTTCCAGCACGGTTACGTCGTGTCCGGCGCGCGCGAGTTGCTGTGCACAGGCCAAGCCCGCAGGTCCAGAGCCGACCACCGCGACTTTCTTGCCGCTCTTGCGCAGCGCGATCTGCGGCACCACCCAGCCCATCTCGAAGCCCTTGTCGATGATCGCGTGCTCGATGGATTTGATGCCGACCGGATCGTCATTGATACGCAGCGTGCATGCCTCCTCGCAGGGTGCGGGACACACGCGGCCGGTGAACTCGGGGAAATTGTTAGTCGAATGCAAAGTGTCCAGAGCTTGGCGCCAGTTCTGCCGGAACACCAGATCATTCCAGTCGGGGATGATGTTGTTGACCGGGCAACCACTCATGCAAAACGGAATGCCGCAATCCATGCAGCGCGCGCCTTGCAGCGTGGCGTCGCTGTCACTCAAGTGACCAGTGAACTCGTGGTAATGCTTGATCCGCTCAACCGGCGCCTCGGCGATTTCCGCCAGCCGCTGATATTCCATGAATCCGGTTATTTTTCCCATGTGAAAACTGTCCTTGTTCTCTCACGCGCGTTGACGCGCGACTTCCTTGTCGCGCGGGCGCGTTGGCTGTTTTAATTTAGCGTGTTGAGTCTGCGCTCAAGCGGCGATCTTTTTGTTTTTCGCCGCCAGCTCGCCCAATGCACGCCGGTATTCGTTCGGAAACACTTTGCGAAATTGCGCCCGATAGGTCGCCCACTCCGTCAGAATGCGGCGCGCTTGCGCGCTGTTGGTGTGCCGCACGTGTTTTTCCAGCATGCTCTTCAACGTCACTTCGTCGGCTTCACCCAGATGCCATATTTCGCGCGGCACCTTGGCCTCCTGTTCCTGCTCGGTCAGAACCGGCTCAAGCGTGACCATCGCCGTGTTGCAATGGCTTGCAAAGTTGTTCTCTTCGTCCAGGACGTAGGCGATGCCGCCCGACATACCGGCCGCGAAATTGCGGCCGGTCATGCCGATGACAATCACCGTTCCACCGGTCATGTATTCGCATCCATGGTCACCGACCCCTTCCACCACCGCGTAAGCACCCGAGTTACGGACGCAGAAGCGCTCGCCGGCCACGCCCTTGAAATACGCTTCGCCGCCGGTCGCGCCGTACATCACGGTGTTGCCAACCACGATATTGTCCAGGGGATCGCCGCGGAACTTAGGTGACGGCTGGATCACGATCTTGCCGCCAGAGAGCCCTTTGCCGACGTAATCATTGGCTTCGCCCACCAAGTCAATGGTGATTCCGTGCGCCAGAAAAGCACCCAGGCTTTGTCCCGCCGATCCCGCGAACTTGAGATGAATGGTGTCGTCCGGCAGACCGGCGTGACCGTATTTTCGCGCCACTTCGCCCGATAGCATGGTGCCCACGGTGCGATTGAGATTACGCACCGGCATTTCAATGCGCACTTTCTCGCCACCTTTGATCGCGCTCGCCGCCAATTCGATCAAGCGATGATCCAAGGCCTTGTCCAAGGCGTGGTCTTGTTTTTCAGTGTTGAAATGCGCGACTTCGGCAGCGACACGCGGTTGATAAAAGATGCGCGCAAAATCCAAGCCACGTGCCTTCCAGTGTTCGATGCCTTTGCGCATATCCAGCAAATCGGTGCGCCCGATCAGATCGGTTAATTTGCGTATTCCCAATTGCGCCATGTACTGGCGAAGTTCCTCGGCCACGAAGAAGAAGAAATTCACCACATGCTCCGGCTGGCCGCGAAATTTCTTGCGCAGCACCGGGTCTTGCGTCGCCACGCCGACCGGGCAGGTATTCAGGTGGCATTTGCGCATCATGATGCAACCTTCGACGACCAGCGGCGCAGTCGCGAAGCCGAACTCGTCCGCACCCAAGATCGCGCCGATCAAAACATCACG
>JAYUZG010000226.1:0-24366 GCA_043751985.1 Betaproteobacteria bacterium | reverse complement strand
AACGCGAGCGCCTGGTGGTAGGCCGCATGTGCTTCGTCCTTGCGATTAGTCACCCGGCACATGTTGCCAAAATTATTCCACGCCTCCGGAAACGCGGGTTTGGCCACGACCGCGCGACGATACCATTCTCGCGCGTCATCGCAGCGTCCGCCACCTTCATGCAGAAACGCAGTCTTGAAGCAGGCCATCGGGTGGCATGGATTGCGCACCAGTATTTTTTCGTAAACACCCAACGCCAGATCGCTCAGTCCCAACGCGCAATAAATATCGCCCAGCGCGATCCAGGCATCGTCCGCGTGCGGATTGATTTGCACCGCGCGCTCCAGCTCCGCGCGCGCGCGCGCGTGCTCGTGCTTATGGATGTGCAGCAAACCCAGCAGGTGATGTGCTTGCCAGTTGCGCGGTTCGCGCCGGATAGCTTCCTGGTAATGCCGCGCCGCTTCGTCATAGCGGCCTTGGTTATGCAGATCGGTGGCTCGCTTGAGACGATCGAGGTTAGCGCGATTTTGCATTTTGCGTTGAAACAGTAAGGTCGATGGCCACAGGGGGCAAGTCTTGCTCAAAGCGCTGCCACATCGCCGTGAACGCGTTTTCCAGCCCGGCCGTGAAGCGCGCGCAGTCAAACAGCCGCGAGCGCTTGCGTGCGATGCGCTGGCGCAGCTCAGTACGCTGTCGCGGGTCGCGCGCCAGCGTCAACGCGCACGATCGATACTCCGCAAGCGAAGCGGTGATGAGTTCCGCGCAGTCGATCGCGTGCAATAAACTGCCGGCCATGCGCGAGACGTAACTGCGGCCGGCCAAAGTGAGCAGAGGCACCCCGGCCCACAAGGTATGACTGGCCGTGGCGCCGGCCGAGTAAGGCGTGGTATCGAGGAACAAGTCGGCCGCGGGCAATCTGCGCAGATGGTCGTGCAGCGGGACCACCGGCGCGAAGATCAGACGCTGCGGCGCGACGTTGCGTTGCGCCGCCTGGTGGCGCAGATTTTCCATCGCAAAATCGTTGAACCGGGCCAGCCAGAGCACGCTGCCGGGGACATCCCGCAGCAGTTCCATCCACAGTTGAAACATCTCGGGCTGAATCTTGTAGCTGCTGTTGAAGCAGCAAAACACCAGCGCGTCTTCCGGCAATCCCAACTCCGCGCGGGTTGGAGCCGCGATAGGCGACGCGCCAAAACGCGTGGGGTTCACTTGGAAGCAGCCCGGCAGATAAACCACTTTCTCGTCACACGTGGCGGCGTCCGGAATGAGAAAGCGATCGCCGAGAATGTAGTCGACGAAAGTAGCGCCCATCGAGCCGGGATAGCCCAGATAGTTCACTTGAATCGGCGCCGGCCGTAGCGCCAGCACTTCACTCCGGGTGTTTTCGGTGTGCCCGGTCAGATCCACCAAAATATCGATCTGGTCGCGGTAGATGCGCTGTGCCAATTCGCGTGAAGACAGCGTGCGTGCTTCAAGAAAATGATCGAAGCCCGCGCACAGTTGGCGCCGCACGGGGCTGTCGTCATCCGGTCCGATGCAATAGCCGAATACCGTGAAGCGTGAGCGCTCGTGCTGCGCAAACAAATCGAGCAATAGATTGCCTACTGCATGGTCGCGAAAATCCCCCGAGAGATAGCCGATGCGCAAGCGCGGCCGCGCGCCACGCGCATGCACGAACGGCGCGCCGCTTCGCCGCGCGGCCGGTTCCAGCTTGTTGCGCACCCAGTTGCGGGCGCACTGCAACTGCAGTGCCGGGTCGTCGCTGAACTGCAGCACCGACAGCGGGCCGACCATGGCGCCAGGTTGTTCGGCAATCAATTTGCGGATGTGTTCGCCGGTCGCCTCCAGCGCGCGCCAGTCGCACGCTTTCAGCCGGGCTGACATCAAGGCAGTCCAGGCTTCGGGGAAATCCGCCTGGATGCTCACCGCGCGTTCGCATAAGGCAATCGCGGTGGGTAATGCGCGCGTCAGATTGCTGAGGTTGTACAGCGCGCCGGCGTGCAGCGGGTGAATGGCGAGCGCGCGCTCATAACACGCGCGCGCGTCGCCCTCCAGCGCCGGATTTTTGCTGGCGCCGCTCGCCGCATAGAGCGCGTTACCCAGGTTGTATTGCGCGTCGGCAAATTCGGGGCGCAGGGCGATCGCGCACTGAAACGCGGCAATCGCCGCTTCGGTGCGGCCGAGTGCGCGCCGCACGATTCCCAAATTGTTCCAAGCCTCCGGCCAGTCTGCCTTCAGCGCGACGGTGCGTTCATACGCTTCACTCGCCGCCTCCCATTCGTCCTGAGTACGCAGCAGTTCGGCCAGATTGCAGCGTGCCTCGGCAAAGTTGGGAGCGGCATCGGTCGCGCGCTCAAAGCACTCGCGTGCCTGCACACGATCGCCGCGCGCGCTTGCCAGCAAGCCGAGATTGTTGAGCGCGGCGGCGTGACTCGGTTCCAGCCCGACGGCTTTTTGATAGCTCTGCTCTGCGCGGTGGGATTGACCGACGCGTTCGAGCGCGACCGCAAGCGAAAAGTGAATGTCGGCAGAATCAGGGCGGTACAGAATCGCCTGTTCCAGACAAGGAACTGCCTCGGCGGGTTTTCCGGCCTCGGTCAGGGCTACGCCCAGGTTCGCATACGCGTCGACTTGATGCGGTTTACGCGCCAGCGCTTCGAGAAAATCGCCGATGGCCGCTTCAAAACGACCGTGCCGCAGCAGAAGGCGGCCGCGGTTGTTCCAGGCAGGAACGCATTCGGGCTGAACCACCAATACTTGCCCGTAGCATGCTTCGGCTTCACTCGCGTGGCCGCTGTCATCCATCAGCGCGCCCAGATTCAGCAGCGCGTCGGCATAATCCGGCTTGATTTGCAAAGCGCGACGAAAACACGCTTCCGCGAGTTCCGCCCGGCCGCAGTCGCGTAACACCAGACCCAGGTTATTATGGATGGCGAAATTATTCGGCTGGCGCATCACCGCCTGTTCGATCAGACCGCGCGCGTGTTCGGGTTTGCCGCTCTGAAACGCCACCATGCCCAGCAAGTGCAGCGCGTCGGCGTTGTCCGCGTCTTGCTGCAACACCTCGCGGTACAGCGATTCGGCGTCGTCCAGTCGACCGGCTTGGTGCAGGGTCAACGCGTGTTCCAGGATGTCCTGGGATTGAATTCGGGAAGGCGGTCGCAGGTGTTTTTTGTCGCGCATCCAGAGGAACCTTCGCGCCACCGGGCGCACTCCCTTGAATTTCGGAGCGGCAGCGCAAAACTTGAAGGCTAAGCAGGCATTTCGGCCGCTGCTTAATCGTCTGGCAAATCTTGACCTGGAAACATTTCCTGGTTAAAGCCGAACAAGCGCAAATCGCGTATGCGCATGGGATAGAGGATGCCGAGCAGATGATCGCATTCGTGCTGCACGACGCGCGCGTGAAAGCCGGTCACCGTGCGATCGATGGGATGGCCGAACTGATCGAACCCGGTGTAGCGCAGTTGGGTATAGCGCGGCACACTGCCACGCATGCCGGGTACCGAGAGACAGCCCTCCCAGCCCTCCTCCATTTCATCCGCCAGCGGAGTAAGCCGCGGATTGATCAGCACGGTATACGGAACTTGCTCGGCATCCGGATAGCGTGGATTTTCTCCAATCCCAAAAATCACCACTTGCAGGCTGACGCCGATCTGCGGCGCGGCGATTCCCGCGCCTTGTTTGGCGCGCATGGTGTCGTCGAGATCGCTCAGCAGATCGTGCAATTCCGCGGTGTCGAAGTGCGCCACCGGTTGTGCCTGCTCCAGCAGGCGCGCGTCCCCCATGCGTAACACGGGCCTAATTGCCATCGTCCAGTACCAGTTGTTCCAGCAGCGTCCGCACTCGCGCCATGGCGGCCTGCAGTACCACGCTGATGTCTTCGAACTTGATCGCCTGACGGCTATCCGCGCGTCCCGCCGCGAAATTGGCGACGACTGCTAAGGCGGCATACGGCAACTCGAGTTCACGCGCGAGCGCGGCCTCCGGCATGCCGGTCATCCCCACCATCTGCGCGCCGTCGCGTTCCAGCCGATTGATCTCGGCGGCAGTTTCCAGCCGCGGCCCCTGCGTCGCGGCGTACACGCCGTTATCGAGCAGCGGCTGACCGGCGCGCTGCGCCGCGCGGATGCAGCGCTGGCGCAGGTCTTCGTTGTAGGGCCGCGTAAAATCGATGTGCGTCACCGGCAAATCCACGGAATCGAAGAACGTGGATTTGCGCCCCCAGGTGTAGTCGATGATCTGGTCGGGCACGGCCAGCTCGCCAGGCTTGAGCGCCGCGTCGATACCGCCGACGGACGCGACCGACACCACGCCGCCGGCTCCACTGTGATGCAGCGCCCAGATATTGGCGCGGTAATTCACCAAATGAGGCGGAATCGAGTGCCCGTATCCATGGCGCGCTAGAAACACCACTTCATGGCCATTCATTTTTCCAAAAGTGAGTGCGCCGCTGGGCTCACCATAAGGCGTGCGTACCACTTGCTGCCGCATCACCTCAAGATTCGACAACTGTGACAGACCGGAACCACCGATGATGCCTAACATGTCTCTCCAATATCAGATCGGTAAGGCGTAGACCGCGGGCAAATTGCGCCACGCGCCTTCCACGTCCATGCCCATGCCGAATACATAACGATCGGGAACTTCAATTCCAACGAAATCTGCCTGGACTGGTTTTGCCTGGCCTATTTTCTTGTCGGCAAACACCGCCAGATAGCAGCGCGACGCGCCTTCGGCCAGCAGCCGATCGCGCACCGCCGAAAGGGTATGTCCTTGGTCGAGAATATCGTCCAGCACCAGCACCACGCGGCCCGCCATCGACCGATTGGGCCAGGTTTTCCATTGCAACTCGCCGCCGCGTGTCGTGCCCGCGTAGCGAGTAACGTGCACGTAATCGAACTCCAGCGGAAATCTGAGCAAAGGCAAGATCTGCCCGGTAACAACGACGCCGCCCCCCATCACCGAGAGCACCAGCGGGACGCAATCCAGCAACTGTTCGGTAATTTGCGCGGCCATCCGCAGCACTGCCGCTTTGGCCGAGGCTTCGTCGCAGATCTCCTCGGCAGACCGCAACACCTCCCAGGCTGCGCTTGACGCCAGCATCACGCCTGCCGCTTGCGATTGAGCGCGCTCACAAACTCGCTGAGCGCGCGACCGATTTCGGGATGACGCATCCCATACACGATATTCGCCTGCAAGTAACCCAGCTTGGAGCCGCAGTCGTGCCGCACACCGTGAAACTCATACGCCAGCACCATCTGCCGCGCCAGCAGGGCGGCGATGCCGTCGGTGAGCTGAATCTCGCCCCCCGCGCCCGGCGCGACCTCTTGCAGATGGTGGAATATCTCCGGCGTCAATACATAACGTCCAACCACTGCCAACGTGGATGGCGCCGCGGCCGGCTGCGGTTTTTCCACGATTTGCCTGATCTGATGCAGACCGGCCTGGAACGCCTGCGTGGCGACGATGCCATAACTCGGGGTCTGTTCACGCGCGATGTTCTGCACCGCGAGCACCGAGCACTGATGCTGCCGGTACAGTGCGCACATCTGCTCGAGCGCCGAAGTCTCCGAATCGATCAAATCGTCCGCCAGCACCACGGCGAAAGGCTCGTTTCCGATCACCGGCCGCGCGCATAACACGGCGTGACCGAGGCCGAGCGCCTGCGTCTGACGGACATAGATGCAGGTGACGCTGCGCCCGCCGATATCGCGCACGCGTTCCAGCATCTGCGTCTTGCCGCGCGCCTTGAGTTCGCTCTCGAGTTCGTAGGCGGTGTCAAAGTGATCTTCGATGGCGCGCTTGTTGCGCCCGGTGATGAACACCATTTCGGTGATTCCCGCGGCAGCGGCTTCTTCTACGGCATACTGAATAAGCGGTTTGTCCACGACCGGCAGCATCTCCTTCGGGCTCGCCTTGGTGACGGGCAGAAAACGCGTGCCCATGCCGGCGACTGGGAACACGGCCTTGGTGATGGTCTTCAATCGGCGTTCCTCGTCATTTCTGCTCCGCTGCCATGGATTGTTTTTTTGCTTCGAGCAATTCTAACAATCCTTGCTCGTCGATGACCGGAACTGCCAGCGCTCTGGCCTGCCCCAGTTTGCTGCCTGCCTCGGCGCCTGCCACCACGAAGTGTGTTTTTCGCGAAACGCTGCCCGCGACTTTTCCGCCCAACGCCTCAATTCGCGCTTTCGCGTCGTCCCGGCTCAGGTTGGGCAGAGTGCCGGTCAGTACGAAGGTGGTGCCCTGCAACGCCAAGACGGCAACCGACGCGCCATCCTGTTCCGGCCAACGCACGCCGACTTCACGCAACTGAAGTACCACGCCACGTTGCTGCGCATCCTGAAAGAATTGCCGCACGCTGTGTGCGACCACCGGCCCGACTTCCGGCACCTGCTCCAAGGTCGTTTCGTCCGCCGCCATCAGGCGATCGAGTTTGCCGAAGTGCGCCGCCAAATCTTTGGCGGTGGTCTCGCCGACGTTGCGAATGCCTAACGCATAAATGAATCGCGCCAGCGTGGTTTCGTGGCTGCGGGCGATCGCGTCAAGCAGATTTTGCGCGGACTTCTCGCCCATGCGTTCCAGCGCGGCCAGTGTTTTCAACTCGAGCCGATACAGATCCGCCGGAGACTTGATCAGATTTTCGTCCACCAACTGCTCTACCAGTTTCTCGCCCAGCCCTTCAATATCCAGTGCACGGCGCGACGCAAAGTGCAACAGCGCCTGTTTGCGTTGTGCCGGGCAATAAAGACCAGCGCTGCAGCGGACTGCTGCCTCACCCTCGATGCGTTCGACTGGCGACTGGCACTGCGGGCAGCGCGTCGGCATGATGAATTCGCGCGCGTCGTCCGGGCGGCGTTCGACCACCACACTCACCACTTCCGGGATGACATCGCCCGCACGGCGCACCACGACGAAGTCGCCAATTCGCACATCTTTGCGCCGTACTTCGTCTTCGTTGTGCAAAGTCGCATTGGTTACGGTGACGCCGCCCACGAACACCGGCCGCAAGCGTGCCACCGGCGTCAGCGTTCCGGTGCGTCCCACTTGTACCTGGATGTCGAGCACTTGCGTGATCTCCAGTTCGGCGGGAAATTTGTGCGCCAGCGCGAAACGCGGCGCGCGCGACACAAAGCCGAGCCGGCATTGCATCTCCAGGTCATTGACTTTGTAGACCACACCGTCGATTTCATAGGGCAGTTGGCGACGGCGCTCGCCGATTTCTTGATAGTAGGCGAGCAGGCCGTCCAAACCACGCACCACGCGACGCTCGGGTGCGACCGGAACGCGCAGACTCTCCAGCCAATCCATCTGTTCGCTGTGTCGCGCATGCACGCTGGCTTGGTTATCGGTCAGCGCATACGCGACGAAACTGAGCCGCCGCTGCGAAGTGATGCCCGGATCGAGCTGGCGCAGCGCGCCGGCCGCGGCATTGCGCGGATTGACAAATTCCTTTTCGCCGCGCGCGCGCTGGGCTGCGTTCAGCGCTTGAAAATCTTGCCGGCGCATGAGTACTTCGCCGCGGACTTCGAAATTCATTGACCGCCCGTCGATCCGCAAGGGTATAGCGCGAATGGTGCGCAAATTCGCCGTCACGTTTTCACCGCTGAAACCGTCGCCGCGCGTGGCACCTTGCACCAAACGCCCTGCGGAGTAGAGCAAGCTCACCGCGAGACCGTCAAACTTGGGTTCGACCGCGTATTCGATTTGCTCGACACTTAGTGCTTCGCGTGCGCGGCGATCAAACGCCGTCACGTCGTCCGTAGTGAACGCGTTGTTGAGGGACAGCATTGGCGTCGTATGCTGTACCGGTTCGAACGTCGCGAGCGGCGCCGCCCCTACGCGCTGCGTAGGAGAGGTCGGACTCACCAGCTCCGGATAAAGCGTCTCCAGCACCTGCAGTTCTTGAAACAAGCGGTCGTACTCCGCGTCGGGGATGGAGGGTTGGTCCAGAACGTGGTAGCGATGACTATGTGCGTCGATTGCATCGCGCAACTGAGCAGCGCGCGCATTGGCGTCGCCGGCATCGCTCATTTTCGCGGCTAGGAGAACAAGCGCAGCGCGATCGGCCCGCCCGGTGCGATGCCGCGCGCCGCCATCGAAGCGTAAATTGCGCGCAGTTGCTGGCGTATCTTGTCCAAGCCCGCATCGCTCAGCGTGACTCGATTATCGTCGGCGAGCGTCCCGTCCAGGGATTCCGCGTAGGACTTGGCCATCGTCAGCATCCGATCGAAGGCGCGCAACCCATCGGCGGTGCGCGGCACGTCGAGCAGAAAGGTCAAGCCGGCGGTGGTCATGCTGCGGATCTGATCGGGAAGAAATAGCCGGTGTTCCTGATTGTCCAGAGTGAACAAGACTGTGCCGTCTTCGGCGCTGCAATGAAAGCCGCCCGCGCCTTGCAGTTGCAGGCCCATTCCGTCCGCCAGCGAGCGAATCTTTGACCCGTGGAAGAACTGACCGGTCGGCGCAATCACGTTGATACCGACCACCACGTCGACCTCAGAGCAGAATCCATCGAGCCCCGCAGCGCGTTGCATTTCCAGATCAACATCGGGCACTTGCGCGAGCGCCTGACTACCGGAGGCAAAATCTTTTACGAAGGTGGCGAACTCCTCCAACTGCGTCTGTGTCACCGCGCCAGAACGATCGACCAGTTGCATGGCCGCGCGCACCATGGTGTATTCGGCACCGGGATCGGCGGCTAAGGGCTCCCATTCGCGCGCGTGGTAATTGAAGCCGGAAAGCTGCACTCGCTTTGGCATGGATACCAGCACGGTGCGCAGGGCCTTAAGCGCAATCGGCGTAATCACTTCACCGGCGCGCACTTCGATCATAAAATCCAGGCTGTCGTCTACTCCGAAAACGGAGGTTCGCGCGAGAGTCTCATCATCCGCAGCCGGCTGAGCGCCTTCGAAACTCGGCTCGATACGCTGTTGCACATTGTCGCTGGCCGCGTCCGGCGCGGGACCCGGCGCCGGCGTCGCGACGATCGGCATCGCGTGCTTCTGCCAGCGGCGCGCTTGCCACCAGTTGTACGACATCACCCCGGCTATAAACAGCAGGCCCAGGACCAGCAAGCCGACTTGCAAATCGCTCATGACCTCCCTCGATCGAAACTTGCCGTCACGCCGCCACCTCTTCGCGCATCTTCAACGCCTCGTCGATATCCACTGCGACGATGCGTGATACGCCCTGCTCCTGCATGGTCACGCCAATCAGTTGCTTGGCCATTTCCATGGTGATCTTGTTGTGGGTGATGAACAGGAATTGCGTTTCCTGCGCCATCTTCTTCACCAGATCGCAAAAGCGCACCGTATTATTGTCATCCAGCGGCGCATCGACTTCGTCCAACAGGCAGAACGGTGCCGGGTTCAACTGAAATAGCGAAAACACCAGCGACAACGCCGTCAGCGCCTTTTCGCCGCCTGACAGCAAGTGGATCGAACTGTTGCGTTTGCCCGGAGGACGCGCGATCACTTGAATGCCCGCGTCGAGAATTTCCTCACCGCTCATTTCGAGGCGGGCCTCGCCGCCACCAAACAAGGCCGGAAACATCTCGCTGAATTGCCGATTGACTTGTTCGAACGTCACCAACAAACGCTCGCGCGTTTCTTTGTCGATGCGCCGAATCGCACTCTCCAGCGTCGCCAGGGCCTCGTTCAAGTCCAGCGATTGCGCGTCCAGATAGGCCTTGCGCGCGCGCGCGCTGCTCAGCTCCTCTACTGCCGCCAGATTGACCGCCCCCAGCGCCGCCATTTCCTCACCCAGTCTATTGACTTCGCTTTGCAAGGCGGAGGCGCGCGCGCCCTTGTCAATTTGTTGCGCCAGTTGTTCTTCGTTGGCGCCGCTCTCCAGCAACTGCTGCGACAGGATTTCTTCGTTAATCCGCGCTTCCTGCTCCTTCAGTTGGATTTCACCGATGCGCTCGCGCAACGGCGTGATTTTCTGTTCCGCCACCATTCGCGCTTGCTCGCTGGCGCGTAATGTGTGCTCCACTGTGACTTGGCTCTCTCGCGCGGCGCTCAGTGCCTTTTCACACTCAAGCCGGCCGGTTAACCGGAGTTGCAACCCGGTCTGCAACTGCGTTTCGTCCGAATCGGCGATCTCTTCGCTCAAGCCGCGTGCCTGCTGCTGCAACGAGTCCAGTTGCTGCCTGGCCATCTGAATCGATGAGGCGAGTTCCTGGATGCGCGTGGCCACAGTCTTCTGCTGAAACACCGCTTCCTGCAAATCGCGTTCGGCGCGTTGCCACTGCTCGCGTTGCGTCGCCAATGTTGATTCCGCCTCGGCGTGCGCATGGCGCGCGCGATCGAGGGCGGGACCGGTTTGCGACGCGTGCCGGGCAAGTTGCACCAGGGCCGCTTGCGCCGTGTTCAGATGATCTTGTTCGCCCGCTTTCTCGGCCGCGATCTCCGCCAGCTCGCGCACCATCTGCGCCGCTCGCTCACGCGCGGCGTCGGCCACTTGCGAGAGTCGCAGGTGATCCAGCTTCAGTTGGTGATGACACTCTTGCAGTTCCTCCATGTCGCGCCGCAGGCGCGCGATGTCCGCGCGCAACTCGTCGTGCAGCGCATCCAACTCGGCCGCCTGTTCACGTTGACCGGTCAATTGCGTCTGCAATTCGCCGTGTTGCGCAAACAGCTTTTCGATTTCACGTTGCCGCGACAGAATGCCGTGTACTTCGGAATCCGCCGCGTGAAACGCCACGGTTGCGCGGGTAAACACGTGGCCTTGGGCGCTGACCAGCATGGCGCCGTCCGCGAGTTGGCGCGCCAGTTCGTGGCCGCGCGCCAGATCGTGCAGCACATAAACTTCGGCCAGCCAATCGCCAAGCGCACCGCGTAATCGTTCATCGGTGAAAGAAATAAAGTCCAGCAACCGGGTCATGCCGGTGGTGTGCGAGGCTGCGGCGCGCTGCGGCGCGGAGCGCAAATCATGGAAAGACAGCTTGCCCGGCGGTGGTTCGCGCAACCATGCTTCGGCCATCGACAAGTCCGTCAAACCAACGCTGTTCAGGCGTTCGCGCAACACCGATTCCAGCGCGTCCTCCCATCCTTCGTTGACGCGGATGCCTTGCCACAAACGCGGATTGCGGCGCAAATCGCGCTGATCGAGCCACGGATCGAGCCCGCCCGCACGGCTGACCTGCTCTTGCAGCGATTGCAACGCAGTCAGTCGAGCATCGACCTGCCCGAGGCTGCGTTGCGTAGTCTCGGCCTGCTCGTCCGCGCGTCGTGCCGCCTGGTCTGCCTCAAGCAATGCGCCTTCTTTTTCGGTCAGCGCGTCGCGCTTCAACGCAAGTTCGGCGCCGGCATCTTGCAGGGCGCGCGCCAGCTCCTGAATTTGTTGCGGGTCGGGATGCACCAGCGCAGCTTGCGCCGACGTTGCCCGCTCATGCCGCTGTGCGATCTGCTCCAACAAACGCTGCGCGTGCGCTTGCTGTGACTGCGCGAGCTTGACTTGCTGCTCGTGTTCCGCCAGCGCCAGCCGCGCCGTTTCCAGCGCTTGCCCGGCGTCGCGATAAGCCGCCTCCGCCGCCGGTAGTTTCGCGTGCGCTTCGCTTACTCGCGCTTGATGCTCGGCGACCAGATCGGTTGCCACCGTGTGAGTTCGCTGGCTCTCACTCAGGCTGGTATCCAGCCCTTGCAGATGTGCCTGCTGATGCGCTTCTTGCGTGTGCACGGTGTGCAACTGATTTTGAGCGCGCCCGCGACGATCGCGCAAATGCTGAATGCTTTGCTCCAGCCGGGCGACTTCCGAGTTCACTTCGTATAGCGCGCCTTGCGCGGAGTGCACCGCATCGGACGCTTCATGGAATACGCCGCGCAACTGCTCGGCCTGCCGCTCTGCATCGCGCAGCCGGGCATTCTCTGCTTCCAGTTCCAGTACGGCGCTGTCGCGTTCCCGCAGCAGCCGCGCACGTTGCGCCAGCATATCGCGCTTGCGGATCAACCACAGCGTCTGCTGGGCAGTCTTAAGCGACGTCTCCAGTGAACGATAGCGGAGCGCGGATTCTGCCTGGCTTTCCAGGTGCTGCAACTGCTTGTCCAGTTCCTGCTGAATATCGTTTATCCGCAGCAGATTTTCGCGCGTGTCTTCCAGCCGCAGCTCGGTTTCGCGTCGTCGTTCCCGATACTTGGAGACGCCCGCCGCTTCCTCCAGATAAACGCGTAACTCTTCCGGTTTAGCCTCGATGATGCGCGAGATCATGCCTTGCTCGATGATCGCGTAGGCACGTGCGCCCAAGCCGGTACCGAGAAAAATATCCGCGACATCGCGCCGGCGTACATGCAGGTTGTTGATGAAATACGACGAATCGCCGTCGCGTTCGAGCACTCGCTTCACCGCGACTTCGCTATATGCGGACCACTGTCCAATCGCCCGGCCTAACGAATTGTCAAATATCAGTTCTACGCTCGCTCGCCCAACCGGTTTGCGTTCGCTCGAACCGTTGAAAATGACATCGTGCATATTTTCGCCGCGCAGTTGGCGTGCCGAAGACTCACCCAGCACCCAGCGCACTGCGTCGATGACATTGGACTTGCCGCATCCGTTGGGTCCGACCACACCCACCAGATCGCCCACCACCGGAATATGGGTCGGGTCTACAAAGGACTTGAATCCTGCCAGCTTGATATGAGTGAGGCGCACTGGTCCGCTTATAATGGAGTGAATCGAAATTGGATGGAACACGCGCCCGGTTGTTGGCCGAGCGCTCACACCCGCGAATTTTAGCGCAACTGTCGCTCTCTCAGCATGTCAACGCGCCCAAGCAAGAGCATCGAAACATTTGACAATCCCTGTCCGAACCGGGATTACCTGATCCACATGGACATTCCGGAGTTTACGTGTTTGTGTCCCATCACCGGTCAGCCGGACTTCGCCACGCTTACGCTCGACTACGTCGCGCAGCGCAAATGCATCGAGCTGAGAAGCCTCAAGCTCTACATCTGGTCCTACCGGAATCAAGGTGCATTTCATGAAGCGGTGACCAATCGGATTCTCGACGATCTGGCGGGAGCAATCCAGCCACGCTTTATGCGGGTCAGCGCGCGCTTCAACGTGCGCGGCGGAATATTTACCTCGGTGATCGCTGAACGCCGCAAGCGCGGTTGGAAAGACCACGGGCTGATTCAGACTCCCGCGTTTCGCGCGCCGTCAGCCGTCGTGTGAGGGGGCCGGTTGCCGGAGGTTACCCGACAGCAGGGTCGCGATGACGATCAGACTGCCTCCGGCAAATTGATTGACGGTCATGCGTTCACCCGCCAGCAGATGCGCGGCAACGGCGGCGAACAGCAGTTCGCTGAGCAAAATGACGATGGCTTGATTAGCAGCGACGCGCGTGACGCCTTCTTGGACCACCAGGTTGGTCGCGAAAATCACCACCCCCACGCAAGCCAGCAGCGCCCAGTCCGGCCACGAAAGCGATGCCCATTGCGTGACGCTTTGCGCGCGCGCGAGCAAGGCCGCGCCCGCCAGCAGTGTGACGCCGCAACAGATCGCGAGCGACTTGGCGCTCACGTCAAGCGTGCTGGCTTTACGGCTCAGCACGTTGGAGAGCACGAAGGCGAGGCCCGCGCTGAGCGCCAGCCAATCGGCCGGCGTGGCCGGAACCGGCACCGGCGCGCCTGGCTGCCACAGCATTACCGCGGCGCCACCACTCGACAGCAGGACCACCAGCGTCCCGGCCCAACCGGGTTTCTCGCCGAGCAGGACAAAGGCAAACAGCACGGTCCACAGCGGCGCGAGATAGAACAGCAACAACACCTGCATCACTTGCCCCTGCAACATCGCTAACACATACGCGACGTTGCACCAGCCCGCAACCAGGCCGATTGCCATGGCCATACCAAGGTTCGATCGCAATTGCCGCCACTTGCGCCGAAACAAGAAAGCACCGACAACCAGCGGCAGCAAATGGGTCAACCAGGTTGCCGTCATGCCATCCACTCCGGCGGCACTGAGCGCGCGATAGAGAAACCAGATGAGTCCCCATACCAGCGAACCGGTCAACAGCGACGCGATCGAAACCCAATGATTTGTGCGAATGCCCGTCCCCCTTATAATCCCCCCGCGATTCATCAGCAGATGGCACGATCAAAAAACGCAATCCCCGATACACAATGAATCCTAACCTGGATCGTCTTCAGCCTTATCCTTTTCAAAAACTCGCGGCCGTGTTTTCCGGCGTTTCGGCGAGTCGGGACTACCGCCCGGTCAATCTTTCTATCGGCGAGCCAAAACACGCCACGCCGCAATTTATCCGCGACGCATTGGTGGCCAATCTCGGTGGCCTGTCGAGCTATCCGGCAACGCTCGGCAGCGAAGATTTACGGACGGCGATCGCCGACTGGTGCGTGCAGCGCTACGCACTCGGCGTGCTCGATCCCGCGCGGCACGTGATTCCGGTCAATGGCAGCCGTGAAGCCTTGTTCGCCATCGCGCAGACGGTGATCGATAGCTCTGGCGCGACTCCGGTGGTGGTCGCGCCGAATCCTTTTTACCAAATATACGAAGGCGCGGCACTGCTCGCCAACGCGCGCCTGGCATTTCTCAACTTGCGGCCCGACAATCGATTCGCGCTCGATCTCACCCAGATTGACGAAGCGACCTGGTCGCACACGCAATTGTTGTATGTGTGCTCGCCCGCTAATCCGACCGGTAACGTGTTGACTTTGGATGACTGGCGCGCGGTTTTTGCATTGGCCGATCGGCATGACTTCGTCGTCGCGTCCGACGAGTGTTATTCGGAAATTTACTTCGACCAGGCGCCGCTCGGTGCGCTGCGTGCCGCGCATGCACTGGGGCGCGCCGAGTATCAGAGACTGATCGTGTTCAGCAGCCTGTCCAAGCGCTCCAATGTTCCCGGCATGCGCTCCGGTTTTGTCGCGGGTGACGCCGAGTTGATCAGCAAGTTTCTTCTGTATCGCAGCTACCATGGGTGCGCCATGAATCCGGCGGTACAGGCGGCGAGCGCGGCCGCCTGGCGCGACGAGAGTCACGCCGAAGATAACCGTCGCCTGTACCGCGAAAAATTTCGTGCGGTGATCGCCCGGTTGTCACAGGTCACACCAGTAGACATGCCGGAAGCCGCGTTTTATCTGTGGCTGCGCACCCCGGTCGACGACGTGGAGTTCGCCCGCAGTCTGTATGAGACCTATAATGTCACCGTCCTGCCCGGCAGTTTTCTCGCGCGCGAAGCCCACGGAATCAATCCCGGCCGCAACTTCGTACGCATCGCGCTGGTCGCGCCTCTCGCCGAATGCGTCGAGGCGGCGGAAAGAATCTCCCATCACCTCCAATCCTTCAAGTGACCCCATGAACGCTCTGCAACAAACCATCGAAGAGGCTTTTGAAAACCGTGCCCAGATCAACCCGAAGACCGCGTCTACTGCGTTGAAAGAAGCCGTCGCCGAGGTTATTCGGCAGCTCGACAGCGGCCGCCTTCGGGTGGCGGAAAAGTCGGGGAGCGAGTGGATGACCCACCAGTGGCTCAAGAAAGCGGTGCTGTTGTCGTTCCGGCTGGACGACAACGCAGTGATTCGCGACGGCTATACCCATTACTTTGACAAAGTTCCGGCGAAATTTGCCGATTATGGGGATGCGGACTTCCGCGCGGGCGGCTTCCGCGTGGTTCCGCCCGCCGCGGTGCGGCGCGGTTCGTTTATCGCAAAGAATGTGGTGTTGATGCCGTCTTTCGTGAATATCGGAGCCTACGTGGACGAGGGCACCATGGTCGATACCTGGGCAACGGTGGGGTCGTGCGCGCAGATTGGCAAGAACGTGCATTTGTCCGGTGGCGTCGGCATCGGTGGCGTGTTGGAGCCGGTGCAGGCGAATCCGACCGTCATCGAAGACAACTGTTTCATCGGCGCGCGCTCGGAAATCGTGGAAGGCGTGGTGGTGGGTGAAGGATCGGTCATATCAATGGGTGTTTACATCGGACAGAGCACGCGCATTTACCATCGTGACACCGGCGAAATTGTTTACGGCAAGATCGCGCCCGGCTCGGTCGTCGTGTCGGGCAATCTTCCGTCCAATGACGGCAAGTACAGTTTGTATTGCGCGGTCGTAGTGAAACAAGTAGACGCCAAGACCCGCGGCAAAACCAGCATCAATGAGTTGCTGCGCGGAATTTAGACTGCCAGCTCCAACAGCGAGGTCGCCATGTTCTTAGCTCCCGTATTGAAATTGATGGCGGAGAAAAAAGCGTCCGACCTGTTCGTCTCGGCCGGCGCGCCGGTGAGCATCAAGATTCAAGGCAACATCATGCCGCTGAATCAGCAAATCATCGATCCCGAGTCCGCGCGCAAGATGATTTACGAGATGATGTCGGAGCGCAATATTCGCGATTTCGAGGAGACGCGTGAGTGCAACTTTTCCTACGTGATGCGTGAAGTAGGACGCTTCCGGGTCAACGTGTTTCGTCAGCGTGGCAACGTCGCCTCGGTAGTGCGTTATCTCACCAGCGGCACCCCCGGTTTCGAGAAGCTGCGACTGCCGAGCATTCTTAAAGATCTGGTGATGGAGAAGCGCGGCCTGGTTCTGGTCGTCGGTGCGACCGGCTCGGGCAAATCCACCACGCTGGCGGCGATGATCGAGCACCGGAACTTTACCAAGTCGGGCCACATCCTCACGGTCGAAGACCCGATGGAATTCGTGTTCAAGAACGACAAGTGTGTAATCAATCAGCGCGAAGTAGGAACCGACACCGCCTCCTACGAGACGGCGCTGGTGAACGCCATGCGCGAGGCGCCGGACGTGATGATGATCGGCGAGATCCGCGATCGCCAAACGCTCCAGCACGCGTTGCTGTACGCGCAGACCGGTCATTTGTGCATGAGCACCTTGCACGCGAACAACAGCTATCACACCTTGAGCCGCATCATCAATTTCTTTCCGCTGGATGTGCGACCCGCGGTGTTGGCGGATATCGCGATCAGTCTGCGCTGTATCGTATCGCAGCGATTGGTACATTCCGTCGATGGGGCGCAGATCGTCGCCGTTGAAGTATTGCTCAACACCAAGCACATCGCGGACTTGATTCGCAAAGGCGAAATCGATCAGATCAAGGACGCCATGGAGCAAAGTATTTCGGCGGGCTCGGTGACTTTTGAACAAGCATTGTTCAAGCTGTTCCAGAAAGGCCTGATCTCCAAGGATGAAGCGATTCGCAATTCGGACTCGGCGACCAATTTGTCGTGGATGATTAACAACGCCGAACAAAAAGCGTCGGGCACGCTCGGCGACAGCCCGACCGGCCGCGTGCAGATGACCTCCGACGGCGGTTACTCGTTCAGCGAAATTCGACTCAATGTCGGCGAAGACAGCAAGAAGGGCTAGTGCGCGAGCGTGCGCAGTTTCCAGTACTGGGCGCAACAACATGACCTCTCCTACCGTTGAGCTTGTGCGTCAGTTGGTCGCGCGCCGCTCGATCACACCGTTTGACGATGGCTGCCAGCAATTGATCGGAGAACGCTTGGCGAAGATCGGTTTCGCACTCGAACCGATGAACTTTGGTGAGGTTAAAAATTTGTGGGCCAGGCGCGGACGCAGTGCGCCTTTGATCTGCTTTGCCGGGCACACCGATGTGGTGCCCACCGGCCCGCTGGAACAGTGGCACAGCGACCCTTTCCTTCCCAGCGTGCGCGACGGCGTAATGTACGGGCGCGGGACCGCCGACATGAAATCGTCATTGGCGGCGTTTGTCACCGCCATCGAGGAATTTCTGCGGCACCACCCGGAACCCGCCCTTTCCATCGCAGTGCTGCTGACCTCGGATGAAGAAGGGGTGGCGGTCGATGGCACGGCGCGCGTAGTCGAAGCGTTGCGCGCGCGCGGCGATCACATTGACTATTGCATCGTCGGCGAACCGACCTCCTCTGAAAAGCTGGCGGATACCATCAAGAATGGCCGGCGCGGCTCGCTGTCGGGCGCGCTGCGGGTGCGCGGCATCCAGGGGCATATTGCCTATCCGCATTTGGCGCGAAACCCGGTACATCAATTCGCGCCGGCGTTGGCGGAGCTGGCTGCAACGCGCTGGGACGAAGGCAACGAGTATTTCCCGCCGACCACCTGGCAGGTATCGAATATTCGCGCGGGGACCGGAGCCAGCAACGTTATTCCGGGTGAACTGGAAGCACAGTTCAACTTTCGTTTCTCCACCGCGAGCACGGTCGATTCGCTCAAATCGCGTTGTCATGCCCTGCTCGATCGGCATCACCTCGACTACCACCTCGATTGGTCTTTGTCCGGTATGCCGTTTCTCACGCCGCGCGGTCGCCTGGTCGAAGCCGTGTCGGCGGTCATCGAGCACAACCTCGGCTATGCCCCGGTCTTGTCCACCACCGGCGGCACGTCGGACGGCCGCTTCATCGCCAATATCTGCTCCGAACTGGTAGAGCTGGGGCCACTCAACGCCTCCATCCACCAGCTCAATGAGCACATCAAGGTGAGCGATGTCGACGCGCTCGCCGGTATCTACCGGGATATCCTTGAACGACTCCGCGCCGTACGCTGAAGCGGCGAACGAGCTGCGTTCGGTGCGCGACGTGCTGCGATTCGGTGTCGGCCGCATGGTCGAAGCCGGCATCTCGTTTGGTCATGGCACCCGCAATGCATTGGATGAAGCGGCGTATCTGACCGCGCACGCGCTGCATCTTAATTCAGAACAACTGGACTCGTTTCTCGATGCGCGCCTGACGCATCGAGAACGTGCGTCAGTGCTCAAATTGTTTGAGCGACGAATCGACCAAAGGATTCCGGCGGCTTACCTGACCGGTGAAGCTTGGCTCGGCGACTATCGTTTTCGCGTGGATGCGCGCGTGATCGTGCCGCGCTCGACCCTCGCAGAATTGATACGCGATGGCTTGTCGCCATGGATCAGTGATGCGACAAGCGTGAAGGCAGCGCTGGACCTTTGCACGGGCTCTGCATGTCTTGCGATTTTGCTGGCAGAAACATTTCCGCACGCGCAGGTCGATGCAGTCGAGCTTTCGGGTGATGCGTTGGCGGTCGCAGCGCTCAATGTGCAGGACTATCAACTGGAACAGCGCGTCAAGCTTGTCCATGGCGATTTACTCAGCGCGGTCCCAGCCAAACGCTATGACCTGATCGTGAGCAATCCGCCGTACGTCAACGCGCAGGCCATGGCAGCTCTTCCGCCGGAGTTCCGTCGCGAACCGGAAATGGCGTTGGCAGGTGGCATGGACGGTCTGGATTTGGTGCGTAAAATTCTTGAGTCCGCGCGAGCACATCTGAACGAGGGCGGCGTGTTGGTCGTTGAAATCGGCCACAACCGTGAAGCAATCGAGCAGGCTTATCCGCGCCTGCCTTTTCGGTGGCTAAACACGTCGGCCGGCGCGGACCTGGTGTTCTTGCTCGAACGCGAAAATCTCCCCTGAGGCGGCGGCTTCGGCGCAGGCTCGGGCGCCTCTTCCGCGCTGGGAGGCTTGGATGACCCTACCCATTCCAGCAAGCGGCGAATCTCGGACTCTTTCAGCTCAACGCACATATTGCGTTTCAGATGCGATGGCAAACTGACCACGCCGAAACGCACGCGCATCAGCCTGCTGACCGGGAAGCCCAAGGCCTCGAACAAGCGCCGCACCATGCGATTGCGGCCTTCGCGCAAGATCACGCGATACCAATGATTGCTGCCTTCGCCGCCCTGATCGTCCAACTGGTCAAACCGTGCATCGCCGTCGGACAACTTGACACCGCTTTGCAACTGACGCATTTGTTCCGCCGTCAGTGTCCCGCGAATGCGCACCGCGTATTCGCGCTCCACTTCGAAGCGCGGATGCATCAGACGATTGGCCAGCTCGCCCGAGGTGGTGAAGATCAGCAAACCCGAGGTGTTGTAGTCGAGACGACCCACCGCCAGCCACTTCGCACTGCGGATAGCGGGCAGTTTCTCGAACACACTGCTGCGGCCATCCGGATCGTCACGGCTCACGATCTCGCCTTCCGGTTTGTGGTACAGGATGACGCGTGGCAGTCGCGTGGTGACTTTGAACTGAATGCTGCGGCGGCCGACTTGAATCGAGTCCGCCGGATCCACACGCATGCCCAGAGTCGCAAGCTGCCCGTTCACCTTGACTTTACCGGTGCCGATCAACTCCTCCATCGCGCGGCGCGATCCGAGGCCGGCTTGTGCCAACACCTTCTGCAATTTCTGTGAATGCAGCGCGCTGGCCGGCGACTTCGGCGGCGAGGTGCGCGAGCGCGGCTTCGCTTCTTCCGCCGGCGCGACGTGTTTGGTCGGCGGTCTGATCGGCGATTTGTTGCGGGCTTGCCGCCGCCGTCCCTCGGCCGGTACCGACGCGGCCATCAGGAGGGTCTCCGTTCGATCATCGCCTGCGCCAGCGTTCCGCTGTCCACGTGCTCCAATTCTCCGCCAACCGGAAGCCCGCGCGCGATGCGCGTAACACGCAGGCCTTTGCTTCCCAGCATCTCGCTCACCACGTGCGCGGTGGCTTCGCCTTCGACGGTAAAGTTGGTTGCCACAATAACCTCCTTCACGCCGCCCTCTTGCGCGCGCTTGGTCAAGCGGTCGAGATGAATATCGCGCGGCCCGATGCCATCGAGCGGCGACAGCCGCCCCATCAACACAAAATACATGCCTTGATAGCACTGCGCCTGTTCCATCATCAGCAGATCACCCGGCATCTCCACCACGCAGAGCAAGGTCGCGTCGCGTCGCGCGGACGCACATAACTCGCATAAATCTTCCTCGGAAAAATTGTTGCACTTGTGGCAGTGGCGGATCAACTTGAGCGCGCGATCCAAAGCGTCCGACAAACGCCTTGCGCCGGCTTGATCGCGTTGTAACAAATGATAGGCCATGCGTTGCGCGCTCTTCGGCCCCACTCCCGGCAGACAACGCAGCGCGGAGATCAGCTCCTCCAGACTGCCGGGTGTGTTCATCCGCGTGGCCGGGCCTAGAACGGCAACTTGAAGCCAGGCGGCAAACCCAGGCCGCCGGCCACTGATCCCATGCGCTCTTCGACCACCACCTGCGCACGCCGCACCGCGTCGTTCATCGCGGCGGCAACCAGATCTTCCAACATATCTTTGTCATCGCCTACCAAGCTCGGATCAATCGACACCCGTCGAACATCGTGTTTGCAAGTCATGACCACCTTCACCAGGCCAGCACCGGACTGACCTTCGACTTCGGTCTCGGCCAACTGGTCCTGCACTTTCTTCATGCTCTCTTGCATCTGCTGAGCTTGTTTCATCAGCCCGGCAATCTGTCCCTTCATCATCTCTCGGCTCCAATCACTGAATAGGTTTAATCGACGACTCGATCACGCGTCCGTCGAAATTTTCCACCAACTCGCGCACGAACGGATCGCTCTCGACCGAGGTTACCGCCGCCGCAAGTTTCTGTTGCTTGTCCTTGTTGTCGCGTTCGGCCGGCGTGTTGCCATTGGTGTTGCCGACGAACATTTGCAGGCGCAACTTTTTCCCCAACTGCTCTTCAAGGGCCGCTTTCAATTTATCGACGAAACTTTGTTCAACCAGATGCTTGTGCGTTTCCGGCACGCGCAGCTCCATCACCATGCCCTCATGCCGTTGCAGCTCGCAATGTTCGGCCAGCATACGCGCCATGCCTCCCAATTTTATTTTGCCGATCATCGCCGGCCAATCGAGGTTCGCCGCCGCGGTCGCCCCGCTCGCGCCGGATGATGCGGGCAACTGCGGCAGTGATGCTGACGGCTGCTCCGCACGCGCAGGGCGCGGTTTTGCAGCTTCGCCCGGGCCCGCCGGCGCAAACGCCAGCATGCGCAGCAGCGGCATGGTGAACGCGGCGACATCATCCGGCGCGTAGGAATAATCACGCCGTCCTTGCAGCGCGATCTGATAGTAGAGCTGAATATCTTCCGCGCTCATTACCGCCGCCAGCTCGAACACCGCGTCGCGTTCGAATTCGTCTTCCGGCACTGCCTCTGCCACCGTCTGCGCCAGCGCGATTCGATGCAGCAGCGTGCCCAAATCCTGCAAGCAGTTCTCCAGGTCAAGCGCGCGTGCCTGCATGGCCAGCGCTTGTTCCAACAACGACGGTCCGTCATTGCGGGCGATGGCGCGCAACAGGCCGAACAGAAAAGTCTGATCGACGACGCCGAGCATTTCGCGCACCGGGGTTTCTTCAACCGCACCGGCGCCATGCGCGATCGCTTGATCGAGCAGTGACAGCGCATCGCGCAGACTGCCTTGCGCCGCGCGCGCAATCAGAGTGAGCGCGGCCGCCTGAAAAACGATGCTTTCCAAGCCCAATATTTTTTCGAGCTGAGCGCGGATCTGTGCGAGCGGAATTTGTTTGAGATTAAATTGCAGACAGCGCGACAACACGGTGACCGGCACTTTTTGCGGATCGGTCGTCGCCAAGATGAACTTCACATGCTCGGGCGGCTCTTCCAAAGTCTTGAGCATGGCGTTAAAGGCGGAGCGCGACAGCATGTGCACTTCGTCGATGATGTACACCTTGAACCTGCCGCCGGTCGGCGCATACAGCGCGTTTTCCAGCAGCTCGCGCATATTGTCGACTTGCGTATTGGAGGCAGCATCGAGTTCGATCAGATCGACAAAGCGCCCCGTGTCGATTTCCTTGCACGATCCGCACACTCCGCAAGGCGACGCGGTGACACCGGTCTCGCAATTGAGCGCCTTGGCGATGATGCGCGCCAGCGTGGTCTTGCCCACCCCGCGCGTACCGGTAAAAAGATAGGCGTGATGCAGCCGCTGTTGGGTGAGCGCATTGGTGAGTGCGCGCACGACGTGCTCCTGTCCCACCAGCTCGCCGAATGTTCTCGGTCGATACTTGCGCGCGAGCGCAAGCGAACCACTCCGCGCAGGAGTCCCGTCCGCCTCAGGAAACAGCGACATGCGATAAGGGTGGCGAGCCTGAACCCCGGCACTTGCAGAGAATAGTTATGGCTGCTTCCTTCCGGACCTGACCAGGTTCACTACCATGCAATGCGGGGAGGCCCGCCATTGAAATTGTTCGTGGCCGGATCAAACGACAGATACCGGAATCTTGCCGATCTTGCTGCGCCATTCGGCAGGGCCGGACTGATGCACCGACGTTCCGTTGCTGTCCACCGCGACGGTGACGGGCATGTCTTGCACATCGAATTCGTAAATGGCCTCCATCCCCAGATCTTCGAACGCCACCACGCGCGAGCCGCGAATTGCCTTGGAGACGAGATACGCCGCTCCACCTACCGCGATCAAATAAACCGCTCTATGTTTGCGAATCGACTCGATCGCAATCGGCCCGCGCTCGGCTTTGCCCACCATGCCGAGCAGGCCGGTTTTCTCCAGCATCATGTCGGTGAATTTATCCATACGCGTCGCGGTAGTCGGCCCCGCGGGCCCGACCACTTCATCGCGCACCGGATTGACCGGCCCGACGTAATAAATAAACCGATTGTTGAAATCGACCCCGGCAGGCAGCTTTTCGCCGCGTGCGAACATGTCTTGAATGCGCTTGTGTGCGGCGTCACGTCCGGTGAGCAACTTACCATTCAACAGCAGCGCCTCGCCTGGTTTCCAGGTCGCCACTTCTTCGCGGGTCAATGTGGCGAGATTGACTCGCCGCGCGTCCGGTGCGGGACTCCAATGAACTTGCGGCCAATCGGCAAGATTGGGCACCGGCAAATGTGCGGGCCCCGAACCGTTCAAAACAAAATGCACGTGGCGCGTCGCCGCGCAATTCGGAATCATCGCCACCGGCTTGGACGCCGCATGCGTGGGATAGTCCAGAATCTTGACGTCGAGCACGGTAGACAAGCCGCCCAGTCCCTGCGCGCCGATTCCGAGTGCATTGACTTTCTCGAATATTTCAACGCGCAGTTCTTCCAGTTTATTGCGCGGGCCACGCTGCTTCAACTCGTGCATGTCGATGGGCTCCATCAACGCCTCTTTCGCCATTACCATGGCCTTTTCGGCGCTGCCGCCGATGCCGATCCCCAGCATCCCCGGCGGACACCAGCCCGCGCCCATGGTCGGAATGGTTTTCACCACCCACTCCACGATGTCATCGGAAGGATTGAGCATGATGAACTTGGATTTGTTTTCGGAGCCGCCGCCTTTCGCGGACAACCCGACTTCGACTGTTTTGCCGGGAACCACTTCCATGTGAATCACCGCCGGCGTGTTGTCGCGCGTGTTGTCGCGCGTGCCGGCCGGGTCGGCAACGATTGACGCGCGCAGCACGTTGTCCGGATGCATGTAGGCGCGGCGGACACCTTCGTTCACCATGTCCGTGACACTCATCGTTGCGCCGTCCCAACGCACGTCCATACCGATCTTGAGAAACACCACCACAATGCCGGTGTCCTGGCAGATCGGCCGCCGACCCTCCGCGCACATGCGCGAGTT
>JAYUZG010000225.1:0-2210 GCA_043751985.1 Betaproteobacteria bacterium | reverse complement strand
TCATCGCCGAGGGCGAATGCCAGTTGGAACGGCAGCGGCGCATGCGGCCGATCAACGCAGAGAAGATCAAGCGCGGCGAGCGCGTGGTGCGCGTGCGTTACGGTGTCGATGAGAATGTTTGTACTGGAGATCACGCGTGCATCCGCCTCTCCGGCTGTCCATCGCTGACGATCAAGGATTCGTCCGATCCGCTGAAGGTGGACCCGGTGGCGCATGTGAACAACCACTGCGTCGGCTGCGGGCTGTGTGGCGAGGTGTCGCATGCGGCGACCTTGTGTCCAAGCTTTTATCGAACTGAAATTGTGAACAATGCAAATGCGTGGGATCGATTTATCACCGGGGTGCGGCAGTTTTTTATTCGCCTGCTGGCGCCGCGTGAAGTGAGCGTGGCAACGCAGTTGAAGGTGCAGGCATGAGCGCTGTGTTGAGCACCGCGTCCAGCACAGCGCTGAACGCCCGCCCGGTCTGCATCCTCATCTCCGCGCTCGGCGGCGAAGGCGGCGGGGTGTTGAAGGATTGGGTTGTGCATACCGCACACGCGGCCGGCTACCCGGTGCAGGCCACCTCGATTCCCGGCGTGGCGCAGCGCACCGGGGCAACCACTTATTACGTCGAAGTCTTCCCCGTGCTGCACGCGCAACTGGGCGGCAGGAAGCCAGTGTTATGTCTTTCGCCCACGGCAGGCCAGGTGGATTTTTTCATCGGCTCGGAGTTGATGGAAGCCGCGCGGCAGATGCAAAACGGCATGGTGACTAAGCGCACCACCTTCATCGCCTCGACCCACCGCGTCTACACCACCGCCGAGAAGATGGCGATGGGCGACGGGCGCTTTGATTCTTCGATGGCGGTGGACGCGGCCAACAGCATCGCCAGGCGCGCGGTGTTGTTCAACATGGAAGCCGAGACCGCGAAGGCCGGTACGGTGATTTCAGCGGTGATGTTCGGTGCACTGATCGCGGCGATCAACCAAGCGGGCGCGCTCGCGCTGCCGCGCGCGACGGCGGAAGGGGTGATCAAGTCCGGCGGTAAGGGGACGGCGGGCAGCTTGCGCGGCTTTGCGGCGGGGTTTGCAAATGCTGATGGCGCGTCCGACGGGAAAATGGCTGAAACTGGCTCCCAGAGCGGTTCGCAGGCCAGTCCCAACGGCGCTTTACCGGCAGCGGTGCAAACTGAGGCACCAACTGCGGAGCAAAATGAGGTGCCAACTGAGGTGCAGACCATCATCGGCCTCGGACGCGCGCGCTGCGCCGACTATCTCGACACGGCTTACGCCAACTTGTATCTTGAACGACTCGCCAAAGTGCGCGCGCGCGACAACGGCGGCTCACCGCTCACGCAAGAGACCGCGCGTTTTCTCGCTTTGTGGATGTGCTATGAGGACGTGGCGCGAGTGGCGGATTTGAAGTCGCGCTTGTCGCGCTTCGATGGCATTCGCGCCGAAGCTGTCGCGCGGGACGATCAACCGATCAAGGTCGTCGAGTTCTTCAAGCCCGGCTACGGCGAAGTCGCGGATCAATTGCCGCCTGCGCTCGCCGCGCCGATTCGCGCATTCGCCAAGAAACGCGGCAAGGTATCCATCTTCGAAAACGGCATTCACGTCGAGAGCACGTCGTTCAGCGGCTACGTCAAGTTACGCGCGCTTAGCCAAATGCGCCGCTTTCGCCGCGCGTCGTCGCGTTATCTGCTGGAGCAGGCGCAGATTGAGCGCTGGCTCGCCGCCATCGCCAAGGCGCCTTCAAACGATCTCGCGCTTGAAATCGCACTGACCGCACGGCTCATCAAGGGCTACTCGGATACGCACCAGCGTGGTAAGGAGAATTTCTTGCGCATTCTCGACACGCTGGTCGAGGGTGGTGACTATTCAACCGAAACGCGCACCGCCTACGTTCGCGCGGCACGAGAAGCGGCGCTGGCTGATCCGGAAGGCAAGAAGCTCGACGGTTCGCTCGAACAAGCCGGCATCGCGCCGCGACCAATCAAAGTTCAGACGATTAAGTTTTTCCCGCGGGCGACCGAAAAGCGCGCGTAGTTTCATAAACAAAAAACAATTATGGAGACAGCATGAAAGTACTCAAGCGCATCCGCGCGACCACTGCGCATTTGGCGACAGCGCTGGCAATCCTTGCGTTGACGCCCAGCGCTTTAGCCCAAACCTGGCCGGCCAAGCAAATCAGAGTCATTGTCAACTTCCCGCCCGGCGGCGCCGCCGA
>JAYUZG010000224.1:0-9226 GCA_043751985.1 Betaproteobacteria bacterium | reverse complement strand
CCGGAGCGTGATTTCTGACCTTTGTGGCCGCGCCCCGCGGTCTTGCCCAGTCCGCTGCCAATGCCACGACCGAGACGCCGTCTCTGCCGCTTGGAGCCTTTGGCGGGGCTGATTGAATTGAGCCGCATGGCTAGTCCTCGTAACTCAGCAAGTAGCTTACTTTGTTGATCATGCCGCGTACCGCCGGCGTGTCTTCTAACTCGACCGAATGATTGATCCGGCGCAGGCCCAGGCCCAACACGGTCGCGCGATGCGACGCCTTAGTGCCGATCACACTCCTGACCAAAGTCACTTTGACTCGCTTGCCGATCGCGCTCGCGCGACGCGGCTTGGTCATGCCTTTTTCAATCGGTGCCAGCCGGGCGGCCACTTTCGCTGTTTTGCTCATGACGACTTATCCGGTGATTTCTTCGACGGACTTGCCACGCTTCGCGGCAATTTCCGACGGCGTGCTCATTGCGGCCAAGCCGTTCAAAGTCGCTCTGACCACGTTGTACGGGTTGGTGGAGCCGATACACTTGGCCAGCACATTGGTCACGCCCATTACTTCAAATATCGCGCGCATCGGACCGCCGGCGATAATTCCGGTACCGTCCGAAGCGGGCTGCATGAACACGCGCGCGGCGCCGTGCTCGCCCATCACTGCATGCTGCAAAGTTCCACCCTTGAGACTGACTTTGAACAGTTTGCGCCGGGCCTCATCCATCGCCTTCTGCACCGCGACCGGCACTTCGCGCGCCTTGCCCTTGCCCATGCCGACACCGCCATCGCCATCGCCGACCACGGTCAGCGCGGCGAAACCGAGGATGCGGCCACCCTTCACCACCTTGGTCACGCGATTGACCGCGATCATCTTCTCGCGCAAGCCATCGCTGCGTTCACTGCTCTGTTGCTGCTTTT
Source organism: Betaproteobacteria bacterium (assembly GCA_043751985.1). Taxonomy (GTDB): domain Bacteria; phylum Pseudomonadota; class Gammaproteobacteria; order Burkholderiales; family JAYUZG01; genus JAYUZG01. Next base: position 8,326 of record JAYUZG010000224.1, on the reverse strand, counting down.
GCATTCTGGCCATGACCGATCCCTGTTAGAACTTGAGGCCGCCTTCGCGGGCCGCCTCGGCCAACGCTTTCACTCGGCCGTGATATTTGAATCCGGAGCGATCGAAGGCTACCGCCTCGACTCCTTTGGCACGCGCGATTTCCGCGATGCGCTTTCCCACCGCCGCTGCCGCTTGCACGTTGCCGCCGCTTTTCAGCTCCTTACGTACCGCCGGTTCCAGCGTCGATGCAACCGCCAGCACTTTGGAACTTGCATCGATCACTTGCGCGTAGATGTGACTGTTGGAACGAAATACCGTGAGCCGCGCGAATTTCAGTTCGGCGATCTTGGAACGCGTGGGCGTTGCCCTGCGCAGTCTTGCCTGTTTCTTTTCGATCATGAACGCGCTCGCCTATTTCTTCTTGGTTTCTTTGATAACAACTTTTTCGTCGGCATAACGCACGCCCTTGCCTTTGTACGGCTCAGGCGGACGATAGGCGCGCACTTCCGCCGCAACCTGCCCGACCAATTGCTTGTCGATTCCGGTAATGCGAATCTCAGTCTGCGTGGGCGTCTCGACCTTGACGCCTTTGGGCATCGCATGCACCACCGGGTGCGAAAAACCCAGCGTCAGATTGAGCTTTTCACCCGCGGCTTGCGCGCGATATCCCACGCCCACCAGCGTCAGTTTCTTCTCAAATCCTTTAGTGACACCTTCAACCATGTTGGCGACTAATGCTCGCAACGTGCCGGACATTGCGTTCGCCTCGCGCGTCTCATCGTTCACGGTGAACTTGATTTCCGCGCCGTCTTTTTCAACTTTGACATTGGGCGATAGAGGCCGGCTTAAGGTACCACGCGGGCCTTTGATGCCGATTTCCTGCGCAGAGATGTTGATCTCAACGCCGCTTGGAACGGGGACGGGAAGTTTTCCGATTCGTGACATGGTCAGTTTCCGTTTACGCGACGATGCAGAGGACTTCGCCCCCCACGCCGGTGGCGCGCGCTTTGCGATCGGTCATCACACCATGCGAGGTCGACACAATCGCCACGCCGAGACCGTTCAACACGTGGGGAATATCGCGCGATGGGCGGTAGATTCGCAGACCCGGACGCGATACGCGCTCCAGGCGTTCGATCACCGGGCGGCCGGCGTAGTACTTCAAGCCGATTTCCAGCCTGGCTTTTCCGGCATCGTCCGTGACTCGAAAGTCGTCTATATAGCCTTCGTCCTTGAGCACCGAGGCGATAGCCACTTTTATTTTGCTTGAAGGCATCAACACGGATGTCTTCTCCGCCTGCTGCGCATTGCGAATCCGCGTCAGCATGTCGGCGATTGGATCACTCATACTCATAGCTGTCTCCTACTACCAACTGGCCTTGATCACGCCAGGGATTTCGCCGCGCATGGCGATTTCACGCAACTTGCTGCGCCCGAGTCCAAACTTGCGAAAATACCCACGTGGACGCCCAGTCAACGCGCAACGGTTACGCAGCCGCGTCGAGTTTGCATTGCGCGGCAACAGTTGTAACTTCAGCCGCGCGGCGTAACGCTCTTCCTCGCTAAGCTTTTGGTTGTTGGCTGCCGCGTACAATTCCGCGTGCTTAGCCGAATATTTCTTCACCAAACGCTGCCGCTTGCCTTCGCGATTTATCAGGGCGAGCTTTGCCATATCGACCTCAGTTTCTGAACGGGAAGCGAAAAGCCGCAAGCAGCGCGCGCGCTTCTTCGTCGGTCTTCGCCGTGGTAGTGATAGTAATGTTGAGGCCGCGCAAGACATCGATCTTGTCGTACTCGATCTCCGGGAAAATGATCTGCTCTTTCACGCCCATGTTGAAATTGCCACGGCCGTCGAACGCGCGCGGAGAGATACCGCGAAAGTCGCGAATGCGCGGGATGGCAATGGTCACCAGGCGATCGAGGAACTCATACATGCGCTCGCGCCGCAACGTCACCATACAACCCACTGGGTATCCTTTGCGGATCTTGAAACCTGCGATCGACTTCTTCGACTTGGTCACGATCGGCTTTTGCCCGGCCAGCTTGACCATGTCGCCGACTGCATTTTCCATAATCTTCTTGTCGTTGACCGCTTCGCCCACGCCCATGTTGAGCACGATTTTCTCAATGCGCGGGACTTGCATCACCGATTGGTAGCCGAACTTCTTCATCAGTTCGGGCGCGACGGTCTTTATGTACTGCTCGTGGAAGCGTGCCATGTTGTCCTCTTACGCGTCCAGCATTTCGCCGTTGGATTTGAAGTAACGCACTTTGCGTCCGTCTTCCAGCAGACGGAAGCCGATCCGGTCCGCCTTCTGGGTAGTGGGATTGAACGCCGCTACGTTGGAGGCGCGAATCGGCATTTCCATTTCAATGATGCCGCCGGTGGTGTTCTTCATCGGATTCGGACGCTGATGTTTCTTGACGCGGTTTATTCCTTCCACCACGACAAACTCTTCATCCAGCACACGTAGCACCGTGCCACGTTTACCCTTGTCTCTTCCGGTGGTGGCGATCACATTGTCGCCCTTGCGAATCTTGCGCATGACTGGCCTCGTTACAGAACTTCAGGAGCGAGTGATACGATTTTCATAAAGCGCTCGGTACGCAATTCACGCGTCACCGGGCCGAATATGCGGGTGCCGATGGGCTCGAGCTTGGCGTTGAGCAACACGGCAGCGTTGGTGTCAAACTTCACCGTCGAGCCATCCTGGCGCCGCACGCCGGATCGGGTGCGCACGACCACCGCACTGTATATCTCGCCTTTTTTGACGCGCCCGCGTGGCGCCGCATCCTTGATGCTGACCTTGATGATGTCGCCGATACCGGCGTAACGGCGCTTGGAGCCGCCCAGCACCTTGATACACATGACTGAACGTGCACCGGTATTGTCGGCCACTTCAAGCCGCGAAGTCGTCTGAATCATTTTTGCTTACCTACCTCCAACTTTGCCGGACACCGCAAGGCATTTGGCCGACTAGTTTTGGAACCCGTCTGGGTTAAGAACCGGATCGAATTTCCAACCCGGCAAAAAAGAGTCGCGATTGTAATGGCTTGAGAATACAACTGCAACACAAACCAGCAACGATCGAACACTCCTGCGTCAAATTTCTTCCTTGGCCTTGGTTACCAGGCTTGCCACCCGCCACGCCTTGGTTTTGGAAATCGGCCGGGTCTCTTCAATAGTCACCAAGTCACCCGGATGAAATTCGTTTTTTTCATCGTGCGCATGGTATTTCTTGGAGAGGCTGACAAACTTGCCATACAGAGCGTGTTTGACTTTGCGCTCCACCAACACCGTGACCGTTTTATCCATCTTGTCGCTGACCACACGCCCGGTCAGCCTGCGATTGATTTCGCTCATGCCTTGATCGCCCTTTCGGTAAGTATCGTGCGCACGCGCGCGACGCCGCGCCGAACGCGCTTCAGCTCGCTGGTGTTGTTCAATTGCTGAGTCGCGACCTGCATGCGCAATTTGAATTGTTCCTTCAACAACTCCAGCAGTTCCTTGTTCAAATCCGCTGCGGATTTAACCCGTAGTTCTTTGGCATTCATAACTTAGCCACCTACCAATCTATGAACAAACGTCGTTTGGATCGGCAGCTTGGCGGCAGCCAGCGCAAATGCTTCGCGCGCCAACACCTCGTCCACCCCGTCCATTTCATACAGCACTTTGCCGGGAACGATCTCGGCGACAAAATATTCCGGATTTCCTTTGCCATTGCCCATACGAACTTCCGCCGGTTTCTGTGAAATGGGCTTGTCCGGAAAAATGCGAATCCAAATGCGCCCGCCACGCTTGATATGACGGGTCATCGCGCGGCGTGCCGCCTCGATTTGGCGCGCCGTGAGGCGGCCACGAGCAACCGCTTTCAGGCCGAATTCGCCGAAAGAAACTTTGTTGCCGCGCGTCGCAACACCTTTGTTGCGGCCCTTCTGTTGTTTGCGGTACTTAGACCTGGCTGGTTGCAGCATCTCTCTTGGCTCCTGACCTTCTTGGCTTTCTCTCGGGCTCGGGTTGCGGTGCGTTCAGCGGCGTTTCGCCACGTCCCAGCACTTCACCCTTGAACACCCAAACTTTGATTCCGATAACCCCGTAAGTGGTTTTTGCCTCACCGAATCCATACTCGATATCGGCGCGCAGGGTATGTAGCGGCACGCGGCCTTCGCGGTACCACTCGGTGCGCGCGATCTCGCTACCATTTAGGCGGCCCGAACTCATGATCTTGATGCCTTGGGCACCCAAACGCATGGCATTCTGCATGGCGCGTTTCATGGCGCGGCGGAACATGATGCGTTTTTCCAATTGCTGAGCGATGTTGTCCGCGATCAATTGCGCATCGAGTTCGGGCTTGCGTACTTCTTCGATGTTGACATGCACCGGCACACCCATCAGTGCCTGCAACTGCGCGCGCAGATTCTCGATGTCTTCGCCTTTCTTGCCGATAACGATACCCGGCCGCGCCGAGTACACGGTGATCTTGGCGTTCTTCGCCGGCCTCTCAATGATGACTTTGCTGACCGCGGCATGACTGAGTTTCTTTTTCAGGAAAGCGCGCACTTTGATGTCTTCATTCAGCATGCCCGGAAAATTCTTGCTGTTCGCATACCAGCGCGAAGTCCAGTTCTTGAGCACCGACAGCCGGAAACCGATCGGGTGGATTTTCTGTCCCATGAATTACTTTCTCCCTTGGTCGCCGACGGTGACGTAAATGTGGCAAGTATGCTTGGTGATCTTGAAGCCTCGCCCCTTGGCGCGCGGCATGAAGCGCTTCAGGCTGGTGCCCTGCTCCACGTGAATACGCGTGACCTTCAATTCATCGATGTCCGCGCCATCGTTGTGCTCGGCGTTGGCGATCGCCGACTCCACCACCTTGCGCACGATCTTCGCGCCTTTCTTGGGGGAGAAATTGAGAATGTTGAGCGCCTGATCCACTGGCTTGCCGCGAATCAGATCGGCTACCAGCCGACCTTTCTGGGCTGACAACCGCACGCCTCGCAATGTTGCGTTGGTTTCCATGTTCACCTCTATTTCTTCGCTGGCGTGACCGCCGCCTTCTTGTCGGCCGAGTGGCCTTTGAAGGTTCGCGTGAGAGCGAATTCGCCAAGTTTGTGCCCCACCATGTTCTCGGTGATATAGATCGGCACGTGTTGACGACCGTTGTGAATCGCGATGGTCAACCCGACGAAATCCGGTACCACCGTTGAGCGTCGTGACCAAGTCTTGATCGGGCGCTTGTCCTTGACCGCGCGTGCCGCCTCCACCTTGTCCAGTAGGTGATAGTCGACAAAGGGGCCTTTCTTTACTGAGCGTGCCATGAGTATCTACCCCTTACTTCTGGTGACGAGTGCGCACGATCATTCCGCGCGTACGCTTGTTTCGACGAGTCTTGTAGCCCTTGGTCGGCGTGCCCCACGGACTGACTGGATCGCGGCCGGCGGCGGTCTTGCCTTCACCGCCACCATGCGGATGGTCAATCGGATTCATCGCCACACCGCGCACCGTGGGCCGCACACCGCGCCAGCGCACGCGCCCCGCTTTGCCGATCGATTCCAGATTGTGTTCTTCGTTGCCGACCTCGCCGATGGTTGCACGGCAATCGACATGCACGCGGCGAATCTCGCCAGAGCGCAAGCGCAGTTGTGCATAAGTGCCTTCGCGCGCCAGCAACTGCACGGAGGTGCCCGCGGCACGCGCGATCTGCGCGCCTTTTCCAGGCAGCATTTCGATGCAATGCAAAGTGCTTCCCACCGGAATATTGCGCAGGGGCAATGTATTGCCGGACTTGATAGGAGCGTCGGATCCGCTTTGCAACATCGTCCCCACCGCCACGCCTTTGGGCGCAATGATGTAGCGGCGCTCGCCATCGGCGTAGCACAGCAGCGCCAAATGCGCGCTGCGATTCGGGTCGTATTCAATCCGTTCCACTTTCGCGATCACGCCATCCTTGCTGCGCGCGAAGTCTACGAAGCGATAATGCTGCTTGTGACCGCCGCCTTGATGGCGGGTGGTGATATGACCTTTGTGATTGCGGCCCGCGCGTTTGCTCTGCTTTTCGGTCAGGCCGGGGAAAGCACGTCCCTTGTGCAGATTCGGGGTCACCACCTTGACCAGCGCACGCCGGCCGGGTGATGTGGGTTTTACTTTTACGAGTGGCATTGCATTCCTCTCCGCTTACTTGCTTTCGCCTTCAGCAAAGCTGATGGCATGACCGTCCTTGAGACTGACGTAGGCTTTTTTCCAATTGCGCCGCCGTCCCATGAACCGGCCAAAGCGTTTTTCCTTACCCTTGACGTTGGCCACTTGCACATTCTCAACTTGCACTTTGAACATCAGTTCCACGGCGGCCTTGATCTCAGGCTTGGTCGCATCCTGCAACACGCGGAAAATGTACTGATCGTATTTCTCGCCGACGAAAGTGCTTTTCTCGGAGACTTGCGGCGCGAGGATGACCTGCATCAGGCGCTCCTGTACCGACTGGGCTGCCACATTGATCGGGCTGTTCATGCCAGTATCTCCTCCATCTTAGTCACCGCGCCGCGCGTAAACACCACGCGACTGAAATGCAGCAGGCTCACCGGATCGGCTTGACGCGGCTCGACCACCAGCACGTTGGGCAGATTGCGCGAGGACAGCAACAAGTTCTCGTCGACGCTGTCGGTAATCATCAGTACGCTGTCGGACAGCCCCATGCCGTTGAACATCTGCGCCAGCAACTTGGTTTTGGGCGCCTCGAGTTTGAAGTCCTCAATCACGCAAATGCGATCTTCGCTCGCCAACTGCGACAGAATGGAGGCCATCCCCGCGCGATACATCTTGCGATTGACCTTTTGGCTGAAATTTTCATCCGGCGAATTGGGGAAGATGCGTCCGCCACCACGCCACAACGGGCTCGATGCTTTACCGGCACGCGCACGGCCGGTACCTTTCTGACGCCAGGGTTTTTTCTTGGTCTTATTGATTTCGCTGCGGCCTTTTTGCGCGCGATTCGCGGTGCGCGCATTGGCCATGTAAGCGGTGACCAATTGATGAATCAGTGCAGCGTTGACTTCGCGCCCAAACAATAAGTCGGACGCGGTTACCGCGGCGCCGGCTGAGCCGCCGTCTTTTATCAATTTAAGTTCCATCACGCCCCCGCTTTCTGCGGACGCTTGGTGGAGTGATGCACGACTACATCGCCGCCATCAAAACCTGGGACCGAACCCATAATCAACAGTAACTGACGTTCGGCATCAATGCGCACGATCTTGAGGCTCTGCTGCGTGCGCTGGTCCACACCCAAATGCCCGGCCATCTTATGACCTGGAAACACACGGCCCGGATCCTGCGCCATGCTGATGGAACCCGGCTTGTTGTGTGACACCGAGTTACCGTGACTGGCGCGGTTGGATGAAAAGTGGTGGCGGCGAATGACGCCGGCAAAACCGCGCCCCTTGGTCACGCCGGTGACATCAACGAATTGCCCCGTCTTGAAGACATCCACGCCAACCTGGCCGCCGACTTGATACTGGGCGAGTTCGTTCGGCTCAAGCCGGAATTCACCCATGGTGTGGCCCGCTTCAACGCCAGCTTTGGCGAAGTGTCCGGCCGCCGCTTTGTTCACGCGGATCGGACGGCGCACACCGAAGGTCACCTGTACCGCCGCATAGCCATCGCGGTCAGGCGTCTTGATTTGAGTCACGCGGTTATTCGACACGTCCACCACGGTTACCGGAATCGATTCACCCTCGTCCGTAAACACTCGCGTCATGCCGATCTTGCGGCCGACAAGCCCTATCGTCATTCTAATATCCCTGTCAGGTGCCAGCTTCGATTGGCTGGCGGTTAATTTTCGGTGCGGGAAGATGTTTGAATGTCAGCGCAGTGCGCCGTCACCCCATCCTTTACTCCACGCCGTTTACTGCAACTTGATCTCTACATCGACTCCGGCCGGCAAATCCAACTTCATCAGCGCATCGACCGTCTTGTCAGTGGGGTCGATGATGTCCATCAGGCGCAAATGGGTGCGCATCTCGAATTGATCGCGCGAAGTCTTGTTGACGTGCGGACTGCGCAACACATCGAAGCGCTCGATGCGGGTAGGCAAGGGAACCGGTCCCTTGACCACCGCACCAGTACGCTTGGCGGTCTCCACGATTTCCAACGCGGACTGATCGATCAAGCGATAATCGAACGCTTTCAGTCGAATACGAATCTTCTGGCTTTGCATAATTTCCTTTTACCGCGTGAGTGGTGATTCGTATGCGATTATTCAAGCACTTTTGCGACGACGCCCGCACCGACGGTGCGACCGCCTTCGCGGATGGCGAAGCGCAGTCCTTCTTCCATCGCGATGGGCTGGATCA
>JAYUZG010000223.1:0-3218 GCA_043751985.1 Betaproteobacteria bacterium | reverse complement strand
TTAGAGCCGGCATTGCCATCGCAGGTGCTGGCGCCGGCACCGGCGGAAGCGTCAACAGTGAAAGTCGAGTCCGCCGCGACTGATGCAGTCCCAATCGCGACGGACACCCGTTACTACACGTCCAGCGAGATCGATCGCTATCCCGTTCCGCTGCGCAAAGTCGTGCCAGAACATCCTGCGACGGCAAGCGGCGTAGCCGGCATCGTGACTTTGCAGTTGTCGATTGACGAGAGCGGCGCGGTGACCGCGGCCAGCGTTGCGAATGCCGATCCATCCGGGGTTTTCGACCAGGCGGCGCTCGCCGCGTTTCTGCCCGCGCGCTTTAATCCCGCGCAGAAAGATGGGCGCACTGTGCGCAGTCGGATTCTGGTGAAGGTGAAATTTGCGTCGCAACCGTAGTCACACGGTTGATTCTGAAAAACACAGCCTAACCACAAGGCACAGAGACACAGAGAAAACTTGAAAGGAAAGCGCACCCGGCATAAATAGCGACCGCGGAAAACTTGTTTTAAGTAAGTCACACTACGTTTTTCTCTGTGTCTCTGTGTCTCTGTGTCTCTGTGTCTCTGTGCTGAAACGCAATGACCGAAATCAACGCACCGGCATCAGCACCCAAAGTTTTCCCATCTGCCGCATGCGACCCGCGAGCTCGCCGGCTTCCTCTCCCGATCCCCAATAGAAATCGGCACGCGCGGCGCCGCGAATTGCGCCGCCGGTGTCTTGCGCCATGGTGAGCCGCTTGAGCGGCTGCGAGGAAGCGGGCATGGTGGTGGAGAGATAGACCGGGGCGCCCAGTGGTACATAGCGTGGATCGACAGCGATACTGTAGCCAGCGCTAAGAGGTATGCCGAGCGCCCCGATCGGGCCGAGCGGCGAATCGGGTAACTCGCGGAAGAAGACATAGCTCGGATTCACATTCAGCAGCGCGTCAAGTTTGTCGGGGTGCTGTCTCCCCCACGCTTTTATTCCTTGCATGGAAGCCTTGTCTAACGGCAGCTCTCCGCGCTCGACCAACGCGCGGCCAACGGAGCGATAGGGATGGCCGTTCTGCTCCGCGAAATTGATGCGGATCATCTCGCCCGATTCGAGTTGTACTCGCGCGGAACCCTGCACTTGAACAAAGAACAACTCAACCGGGTCGCGCGCCCAAAACAAAATTTTCCCCGGCACGCTTTTTCCGCTCCCAATTTCTTCGCGGGTGTAATACGGCAGCAGCTTCTTCCCCTCGACGCGACCGCGCAGGCGCAAACCTTTTAACTCGGGGTAAAGTTCGCTCAGTTCCACGGTGACGAGATCCGCCGGCGGGCCATAGACCGGAACTTGATATTTGGCCGTACGCTGACGGCTGCCGCGAATCAGGGGTTCGTAATAGCCGGTGATCAGACCTTCCGGCGGCGCCTCGGCGGAGACGAACTGAAACGGCGCGAAGCGAGTTTCAAAGAAGCCGCGGATTGATTCCTGGTCAGTCGCGAGTTGCGTCGCGGCGCTGCATACCTCGGTGAATTGAGGCCGCGCGGCGTGGCATCCGAGCAAGAAGGCCTTGAACGCCCCGCTCAAGTCTTGCTGACCCCATTCGGGCAGCGTCTCCCAAGCCACCGCTTGCAGTTGCGGTACGCTGGGTCGAGCCGGTTCAGGGCAGACGCAAGCCGGTACTTCGTTGTGTATTGGCGCTTCGCCGGATGTTCGCGCTTCGCTACGAATCGGCGCTGCTGGAAGCGGCGCGCGCGCTACACTGCCGCATCCGTTGAAACAGAGGATGACCGCCGCAAGAATAACGCCGGAGACGAGGCGCATCATGCGGCTTTGGAGGGAAATGTTATGGGTTGGCTATTGTTCGAAGTGCTGCTCGCGTTATTCACTCTGCTCTTCATAGTATGGTGGACTTGGCCTAAATCATCGCGCAAGCAACGCGACGATTCGTCCGGCCGGAAGGATTAAGGCACGCGACCCAGCATGCCGGATTCGTGTCTAGTGCAAAACTCGCGGTACGCTCAGGGTGAATTCCGGAATCTGCGCGTCAAACCGATGGCCGTCTTCCGCCACCATTTGATAGGTGCCGCCCATGGTGCCGACCGGGGTGGTGATCGAGGTGCCGCTGGTGTACTTGAATTCCTGCTGCGGCCGCAACAGCGGTTGTTCGCCGACCACGCCGACGCCGCGCACTTCTTGAACGAGATTATTGGCGTCCTTGATGATCCAGTGGCGACTGATCAGTTGTGCCGGTACCGATCCGGTATTGCTGATCGTGATGGTATAGGCAAACACGTAACGATCGTTGACCTCGTCTGACTGCTCCGGCAGGTATTGGGTCAAGACGCTGACACTGATTTCGTATTTTTTTGCATCGTTCATGTGCGCATTGCACACGATTTCTCGCGCACCGGCAAGTGCCGATGTCTTGCCGCACGCTGCGCGCCCGGTTTTTCTGATTAGAATGCACGCCTTTCACGCTTACACAGGCTGACCATGTATCGAATCGCCCCCAGCATTCTGTCCGCCGATTTCGCGCGCCTGGGCGAGGAGGTGACCGAAGTCGTTGCCGCGGGCGCTGATTTGGTTCACGTGGATGTGATGGACAATCACTACGTGCCCAATCTAACGATCGGCCCGATGGTGTGCGCGGCCATCCGCCCGCTCACCCAGGCGCTGATCGACGTGCACCTAATGGTTTCGCCGGTCGATCGCATTGTGCCGGACTTCGCCAAGGCGGGCGCGAACATCATCAGCTTTCATCCCGAGGCGTCCGAGCACGTCGATCGCACGATTAACCTGATCAAGGAACACGGCTGCCGCGCCGGGCTGGTGTTGAATCCCGCCACGCCGCTTAGCCATCTTGATTTCACTCTGGACAAAATTGATTTAGTGCTGATCATGTCGGTCAACCCGGGCTTTGGCGGCCAGAGCTTCATTCAATCTGCGCTGCAAAAAATCGAACAGGTTCGCCGCCGCATTGCGGCGAGCGGACGCGAGGTCTGGCTCGAAGTCGATGGCGGCATCAAGATCGACAACATCGCCGCCGCGGCCCGCGCGGGCGCCGATACTTTCGTCGCGGGCTCGGCGATTTTCGGCAGCAAGGATTACCGCGCGACGATTGCCACCATGCGCAAGGAATTGGAAGCGCGTTGAGTTTCCCGATCCCGGTCCACGCGATTGCGCTGGATCTCGACGGCACTTTGGTCGATACGCTGCCGGACCTGCATGAGGCGGGCAGCCGCATG
>JAYUZG010000222.1:0-15751 GCA_043751985.1 Betaproteobacteria bacterium | reverse complement strand
AAAATGCACTGGAAAAATTTGACAACGATTGACAATATCCTGACCGTACCAGTTAGGAAGATCAATCACTTACATGCGTGCCTACGTAGGAAAAAGCTTACGCCGGCTCCGGATTGACATAATGTTGTCTCAAGATTGGCAATATCATTTCGCTTCACGATTGCTCGGCGATGTCTTTGTTTTGCATCCCCTCCGCGCACAGCAGCGCGATGCGTGCGCGCTGCGCCAGGCGTACGCTGGTGAGCTTCGAGCGAACAAGCTTCTTCAATTCCGCTCGCTCTTCCTCGGTCAGCACAATCTCACAGGCAACTCTCACTCCCATCCTCCGCTCTGCTTCGGTAGTCGAGCATATGACCAGCGAGATTCATGTAAGTTCCATCAAGAATGCAACACTACACTAGCAATGCTCGTTTGGCGCCGCGCGACACCGCCTTGGCGTGATGAATCATTTCGTCCATGGTCACCGGTACGGTACCGCCGTAACCCAGCGCCGTCATGCCGAGGGAATCGCCGATCAAAATGCAGTCGATGCCGGCGCGATCCACCAGTTGCGCGGTGGGAAAATCCACCGCGGTCACTTGAAAGATTTTTTCACCGCGCGCCACTTTGGCCTGCAAATCGAAAATCGTGAGTTTCTTCGCTACTGCCACCTCAGCCATGCTCTCCTCCTTCGCACTATTTATTCTGCTCGCTGCTTCGCCACGTGCTTGGCCGCGACCTCCGCGGGCCGCACTTGCGCCGCCAGCTTGTCCAGCACGCCGTTCACATACTTGTGACCGTCGGTGCCGCCATAGGACTTGGCCAATTCTATGGCCTCGTTGATGATCACCCGGTACGGCGTGTCTTGGCGCGACACGATTTCGCAAGACGCTTGCAGCAGCAGCGCGTGCTCCACCGGCGACAACTCGCGCAGCGGACGATCGAGCAATGGAACTAGCAGCGCGCGCAATGCGTCAGCTTGCGCCAGTGTGTCGTGCAGCAATGCCGCCAAAAATTTCGCGTCCGCGTTGGGGTAGTCCTTGACCTCCTTCAGTTGACTCAACAGATCCGCGCTGTCGCCGCCATTGACCAGCCACTGATAGGTTGCCTGCAGGCACAATTCTCGGGCGCGTCGCCGGGCGCTTTTCATCGGTGCTGTTCCGTCATCGCACGCAGCAAGTTCGCCATTTCCACTGCCGCGCGCGCGGCGTCTCGGCCTTTCTCGTGCATGCGCGCCTCGGCCTGGTCATCGTTGTCGGTGGTCAAAATGCCGTTGGCGATCGGCACGCCGCTATCCAGTTGTACCGCAGCGATTCCACTCGCGGACTCTTGAGCGACGAGTTCAAAGTGAAAAGTTTCACCACGAATCACCGCCCCTAATCCGATCAGCGCGTCATACTGATCCGTCAGTGCCAGTTTTTGCAAAGCCAGCGGGATTTCCAACGCACCGGGAACGGTCGCGATGATGGTGTCCGCCGCGCTCACCCCGAGCTTGCTGAGCTCCTCCGTACACGCCGCCAGCAATCCCTCGCACACGTCAATATTGAAGCGGCTCATGACCACGCCCACGCGCAAGCCCTGTCCGTTCAGGTTGGGGTCGAACTCAACAATGTTGTCGTAGCGCGCCATATCATTAACTTCCCATCGCCTGGATCATTCTTCCCATCGCCCGGATATTTCTTCCCATCTCTTGGTGACTCGATAATCTCTACGCAGCGTACTCTGATTGCGCATAGTTCATTCAGGCGGCAGCGCCAGGCAGGACATAACCGTTCACTTCGAGATCAAAGCCCGTCATGCTGGGCATCTTGCGCGGCGCTCCGAGCACTTTCATCCGGCGCACCCCGAGATCGCGCAGGATCTGCGCGCCGATCCCGTAATTGCGCAAATCAAACTTGGACTGCTGCGCCAAAACAGCGTCCTCAATCTGCGCGCGCGCCAGCAGGTCTTCACCCGATTCATTGCGGTACAACAGTACCAATACGCCGCAACCACTGCGTGCGATGGTCGCCATCGCGTCATTCAGATTCCAGGAATGGCGAGTGGACGCAACGTCGAGCAGGTCGATGATCGACAACGGCTCGTGCACCCGCACCAGCGTTTCATTGGCCGCGGTAAGGTCGCCCATCACCAACGCCAGATGCGTCTCGCCCATCGATTGGTCGCGATAGGCTACCAGCCGGAATTCCCCGTGCTGGGTTTGCAGCGGCCGCTCCAGCACGCGTTGCACCAGCGTTTCAGTGCGGCTGCGATGATGAATCAGTTCGGCGATGGTACCAATTCGCAGCGCGTGCTGGTTGGCGAACGCGATCAGATCAGGCAAGCGCGCCATTTCGCCGTTGTCTTTGAGAATCTCGCAGATCACCGCCGCCGGCGCCAAGCCGGCGAGGTGCGCGAGATCGCAGCCCGCCTCAGTATGCCCCGCGCGCGCCAGCACGCCGCCCGGTACCGCGCGCAGCGGGAAAATATGCCCCGGCTGCACGATGTGCTCAGGCCGCGCATCGCGCGCCACCGCCGCGTGCACGGTGCGCGCGCGATCGGCGGCGGAAATTCCGGTGGTGACACCTTGCGCCGCTTCGATCGACACGGTGAAATTGGTTCCCAGGCGCGACTGGTTGGCCGACACCATCAAGGGCAGATTCAGTTGCCGGCAACGCTCTTCGGTCAGCGTCAGACAAATCAATCCGCGGCCATGCTTGGCCATGAAGTTAATGTGCTCGGCGCTCACGAACTGCGCCGCCATCACCAAGTCACCTTCGTTTTCGCGGTCCTCTTCATCGACCAGAATGACCATCCTGCCGGCCTGAATGTCGGCGATGATGTCGGTGATGGGGGCCAGGCTCACGCTCGCTCCTGCTGCATCATTCTTTCCACGTAGCGCGCGATCATGTCCACTTCCAGATTGACCACGCTGCCGGGCACGAGCTGCTTCAAGTTGGTTACCACCAGGGTATGCGGTATCAAGTTCACCGAAAATTCCGCGTCGCGCACCTGGTTCACGGTCAGGCTCACGCCATTGATCGCAATCGATCCTTTGCGCGCGACGTAGCGCGTGAGTTGGTCCGGCAGGCGCACCCCTATCACACGGTTCTCCGCCAGCGACTCCACTGCGCTCAGTTGGCCGATTCCGTCCACGTGCCCTGACAGCAGATGCCCGCCCAAGCGGTCCGCCAGCCTCAGCGCTTTCTCCAGGTTAACCGCGCCATTGAGCACGAATGGTGACACACAATTCAGCGTCTCCGGCGACACGTCGGCTTGAAAGCCGCGTTGCGACACGGCGATCGCGGTCAGGCACACGCCGTTCACCGCGACACTGTCGCCGATCGCCAGGTCCGACACATCGAGCGTCCCGGTGTCAATCTCCAGCCGCGCGCCGTCCGCGTTACTGCGCAGCGAGCGAATCGTGCCCAGCGCCTGAACGATGCCGGTGAACACGCTCAGGCGCTCCTGGCGATAAGACGCAGGTCGTCACCGAAGCGGCGCGTGTCGTGCACCCGCAGATTCACGCGCGAATCCATGCTGGCGATGGCACCCAAATTCAACATGCCACGACCCTCGCTGCCAAGGAACTGCGGCGCGAAATACAGCAGCCATTCGTCGATCACGCCGGCGGCATGCAACGCGCTGTGTAAATTGACTCCCGCTTCCACCAATACCTCGTTCAGTTCACGCCGGCCGAGTTCACGCAACAACGCAGGCAAATCCACCTTGCCGGCGGCGTTGGGGACGCGGATCAGCTCCGCACCGCGTTCCTGCAGCGCACGCGTCTTCTCGCCGTCGTCGCGGGCGGTGGCCACGATCACGCCGCCGCCTTCCAGTATTTTCGCCGACAAGGGAATTCGCAAATGGCTATCCACCACGATACGCAACGGTTGCCGCGAGGTCTCCACGTGGCGCACATTGAGTTGCGGGTCGTCATCGTTCAGGGTGCCGATCCCGGTCATGACCGCGCACGAGCGCGCACGCCAGTGATGGCCGTCGCGCCGCGCCGGCGCGCCGGTGATCCACTGCGACACGCCATTCGCCAAGGCGGTCTTTCCATCCAGACTGGCGGCGATCTTGACTCTCAACCACGGGCGCCCGCTCGTCATGCGTTGCACGAATCCAATATTCAGTTCGCGCGCTTCGCTCTCCAACAACCCGCATTCAACCGCCACGCCGGCAGCACGCAATTTTGCCAGCCCGGCGCCGGCTACCTGCGGATTAGGGTCCTGCATCGCCGCCACCACGCGCGCCACGCGCGTGTCGAGCAAGGCATCCGCGCACGGCGGCGTACGGCCAACATGCGCGCAGGGTTCCAACGACACATAAGCAGTCGCGCCCGCGGCACGCGCGCCCGCGGCGCGTAAGGCGAGCACTTCCGCGTGCGGCTCGCCGGCTCGCCGGTGCCAGCCGCTGCCGACGACCTCACCGTCTTTTACCAGCACGCAGCCGACGCGTGGATTGGGCGTCGTGCTATACAGGCCGCGCGCCGCCAGACGCAATGCCTCGGCCATAAAACGGTGGTCGTCAGCGGAAAATGACATGTTTACTTGTCGCGCCGCCGGGTGGCCGGTTTTTGCACTTCCTTCACCGCTTCGCGAAAATCCTCGACGTCCTGGAAATCGCGATACACCGACGAAAATCTGATGTAGGCAACCTTGTCGAGTTTGTACAACTCCTTCATCACCATTTCGCCGACCCGGCGCGACACCACTTCGCGCTCGCCCAACGAAAGCAGGCGCTGCTTAATGCGTTCGATCGCGTCGTCCACCAGTTCGGTCGGCACCGGGCGTTTGTGCAAGGCGCGGTCGAAACCGACGCGCAGTTTCTCTTCGTCGAATTGCTCGCGATAACCGTTGCTCTTGACGATCTGCGGCATGCGCAACTCCATCGTCTCGTAGGTGGTGAAGCGCTTGTCGCAGGCAAGACAGCGCCGGCGGCGGCGAATACTGTCGCCCTGCTCGCTCACGCGCGAGTCGATGACCTGCGTATCGGCATGACTGCAGAAAGGGCATTTCATGAGCGCAGCGGAGAATCAGTCACTGGCACCGCCGCGCCTCTCGTGTGCTCGCGTCACGCTCCATACACCGGAAAGCGCGCGCACAGCGCCTTGACTTGCGCCGCCACTTGCCCGATATTTTTTTCGTCCCGTGGCGCATCCAGCACGTCGCAGATCAAATCCGCCACCTGTTCGGCTTGCGCGCGGCCAAACCCGCGTGTCGTCATGGCCGGCGATCCGATGCGAATGCCGCTGGTGATCATCGGTTTTTCCGGATCGTTGGGGATGGCGTTCTTGTTGACCGTAATGTGCGCCTTGCCGAGCGCGATCTCCGCTTCCTTGCCGGTGATTTTCTTGGCGCGCAGATCCAGCAAGAACAGGTGCGACTCGGTGCGTCCCGACACGATGCGCAGACCACGTCTTTGCAGTGTAGTCGCCATGGTCACAGCGTTGTCCAGCACCTGCTGCTGATAAGTCTTGAATTGCGGCAACATCGCCTCTTTGAAAGCGACCGCCTTGGCGGCGATGACGTGCATCAGCGGCCCGCCTTGGGTGCCCGGAAAAATAATCGAATTGATCGGTTTTTCCAACGCCTGCTTACCCATGATCACCCCGCCACGCGGGCCACGCAGAGTCTTGTGCGTGGTGGTGGTGACGTAATCGGCGATGCCCACCGGGTTGGGATACAGCCCTGCCGCGATCAAGCCGGCGTAGTGCGCCATATCCACGAACAACACGGCGCCAATCGCATCCGCAATCGCGCGAAAACGCACCCAGTCGATCACCAGCGAATAGGCGGACGCGCCCGCAATGATCATTTTCGGGCGATGCGCCTGTGCGAGCTGCTCGACTTGGGCGTAATCGATTTCTTCGGCCTGATTCAAGCCATAGCTCACCACGTTGAACAACTTGCCGCTGAAGTTGACCGGCGAGCCGTGCGTCAGATGACCGCCATGCGCGAGCGACATTCCAAGCACGGTGTCGCCGGGCTTGAGCGCCGCGAAGTAAACGCCGGCGTTGGCCTGGCTGCCCGAATGCGGTTGCACGTTGGCGACTTCGGCGCCGAACAATTTTTTGCAGCGTTCGATCGCCAGCGTCTCGGCGACATCGACGAATTCGCAACCGCCGTAATAGCGTTTACCGGGATAACCTTCCGCGTATTTGTTGGTGAGCTGCGAGCCTTGCGCCTCCAACACGCGCCGGCTGACGTAGTTCTCGGAAGCGATCAGTTCAACGTGATCTTCCTGGCGACGGCGTTCGTCTTCCAGGGACTGCCACAGCTCGGGATCGAAATCTCTTATCGTTTCTTGAATGGGGAACATGGCGGGTGTGCGTAAAAAATCCGGGCGGATTCTAGCATCTTGCTGCGCAGCACCACTCGAAATTCTCGAATCAACAGGTGTCAGCGGCGGAGCGAATTGCTATTATTGCTCGGTCGACGGAATGATGGCGACCGCGCCTACTTCATAAAAATCCCGAGGGAGAACAAGTCATGCCCAAGAGCTTACTGAGCAAATTTGTCTGGCTGTTGATCGCTGTCACCGGCGCCACGGCGTTTGCGAGCATTGCGTTTCATCGCGGCGAATCGATCAATGCCATTTGGTTTGTGGTGGCGGCGGCGTGCATTTATCTGGTGGCGTTCCGCTTCTACAGCGCGTGGATCTGCGCCAAGGTATTGGTGCTGGATGAGTCGCGCGCGACGCCGGCCGAGCGCTTCAATAACGGCCGCGATTTCGTGCCGACCAATAAATGGATCGTGTTCGGCCATCACTTCGCCGCCATCGCCGGACCCGGCCCGCTCATTGGCCCGACGCTGGCGATGCAGTTCGGCTACCTGCCGGGCATTATCTGGATTTTGGTCGGCGCGGTGCTGGGCGGCTGCGTGCAAGACATGGTGATCATGTTTTGCTCCACTCGCCGCGATGGCCGCAGTCTGGGACAGATGGCAAAAGACGAGCTGGGCCCGGTGGGCGGCTGGGCCGCGCTGATCGGCACCATGCTGATCATGATCATTCTCATCGCGGTGCTCGGCCTGGTGATCGTGAACGCGATGAAGTCGAGTCCGTGGGCAACCTCAACGGTGCTCGCCACTATCCCCATCGCCATGCTGATCGGTCTCTACATGAAAAACATCCGGCCCGGGCGTGTGCTGGAAGGATCGCTGATCGGCATTGCCTTGCTGTTGCTGGCGGTGGCCGGCGGCGGCTGGGTGGATCACGGCAGCATGCGCGAGCTGTTCAACTGGACCGGCATGCAGTGCGCGTGGTTCGTCATGATCTATGGCTTCGCCGCGGCCGTGCTGCCGGTGTGGCTGTTGCTCGCTCCGCGCGATTACCTCTCGACTTTCCTGAAACTCGGCACCATTTTCCTGCTCGCCATCGCGATCATCGTGTTGAGTCCCGACATGAAGATGCCGGCGCTGACGCGCTTCATCGACGGGACCGGCCCGATTTTCGGCGGCAACGTCTACCCCTTCGTGTTCATCACCATCGCTTGCGGCGCAATTTCCGGCTTCCATTCGCTGGTCTCCTCCGGCACCACGCCGAAGCTGCTGGCGAACGAGCGCGAGATCCGCATGATCGGTTACGGCTCGATGGCGCTGGAATCCTTCGTCGCGGTGATGGCGGTGATCGCCGCCTGCGTGCTGGAGCCGGGCGTGTATTTCGCCATCAACAGTCCGGCGGGTGTCGTCGGTGCGGCGGCCGCCGACGCAGTGGCGAAAATCACCTCCTGGGGCTTCCCGGTCACCGTCGATCAAATGAGCGCGCTCGCTACAGAAATGGGCGAAACCACTTTGTTCGCGCGCACCGGTGGCGCGCCCTCGCTGGCCGTCGGCATGGCGACGATTTTCAGCAAGACCTTCGGCAACACCCTGCTCGCGGTGTGGTACCACTTCGCCATCATGTTCGAGGTGCTGTTCATTCTCACCACGCTCGATGCAGGTACGCGGGTCGGCCGCTTCATGCTGCAAGACCTGCTCAAGCACGTGTACAAACCGATGGGCAATGTGTCGTCGTATCCGATGACCATTGTTTCAAGTTTTATCTTCGTCTCGGCGTGGGGCTACTTTCTCTACATTGGCGTGATCGATCCGTTGGGCGGCGTCAATATCCTGTGGCCGCTGTTCGGCATGTCGAACCAGATGCTGGCCGGGCTCGCACTGTGCGTCGCCACCGCGATCATCGTAAAAATGGGCAAGGCAAAATTCGCCTGGGTTCCCGGCCTGCCGTTGGCGTGGCTGGCCACGGCTTGCACCGTCGCGGCGTTTGAGAAAATTTTCAGCGACAACGTGCGCATTGGCTTTCTCGCCGCCGCCAACGACCTGTCCGCCAAGCTCGCCTCCGGCGCGCTGACGCCGGAGAAAGCCAAGCTCGCGCCACAACTCATCTTCAATCAACAACTCGACGCGGTGCTGACCGGAGTGTTTGTTTTGATCCTGTGGATTGTGATCATCGACATGCTGCGCGTATCGCTGCGCTTCACTTCTGGCAAGAAGGTTCTTCCGCTGTCCGAATCGAATTACCTGCCGACCCGACTGCAGGGCGGCATGGCCACCGGCAGTTTGCACGCATGACGCTTGCGCCGCGAGTTAATCGCGCTTGGCGCGGCTTGTGGAACACCTGGCGCTTCGTGCGCCAGGTGAGCGGGGACGACGCTTTCGATCGCTATCTCGCGCATCACCGGGACGCGCATGCCGACGGCGTTCCGATGACGCGCGAGCAGTTCTACCAGTTTCGTCAGGAACAGAAATGGAACCGGATTAGCCGCTGTTGTTAGGCACGACGCGCAGGCGGGTTTTCGCTACCGCAGAGGTGCTGTCCATCGGCTGGGCGCGCGCAATGGCGTGGCCTTGCCCAAGCTTCACTCCAAGACTGTTTAACAGGCTGATGGTGGCTTCGGTTTCTACAAATTCGGCGATGACCTGAACTCCCATGGCCCACGCGATGCTGATGGTCGCTCTCACCATGGACAGGTCGATCGGATCGGCATTCAAGCCTTTGATGAACGCACCATCGATCTTCAGATAGTTTACCGGCACCGCTTTCAACTGCGTGAATAAGGAAACGCTCGCGCCAAATTTATCCAGCGTGAATTTGCATCCTTGTTGCCGGAACTCGGTGATGAAGTGCTGCGCTTGCGCGGCACCCGCCGTAATCGCCTTTTCGGTGATCTCAAAACAGATCGAAGAATAAGGTATGCCGTAGTGAACGAACTGTTCGCGCAGGAAAGTCACAAAGTTAATGTCTGCCACCGAGGCCGCGCTCAAGTTGATCGCCCACACGCCGCAGGCTCGCGCAGGCGCCTGCTCACGCCGTTTTGCCAAAGTCAAAAACACCGTCCGCACCACCCACCTATCCAGCAACGGTCCCATGCCGAAGCGCTCCGTCGCGGCGATGAATTCCGCAGCAGTGGCAATCTTTCCGCGCAGGTCGAGCAGACGCACGGTAATTTCGTGGTACTCGGGTGGCGCGTCTGGATCGGACAGCCGCACTACCGGCTGCACGTAAAGGCGACAGCGGTTTTCCTCTACCGCGCTATGGATTTTGGCGATCCATTCGGCTTCACCCTGACGCCCCGGCATTTCCCCGTCGGCCGGCTGATACACGTGCAGAACATTGCGCCCTTTTTTCTTTGCCATGACGCAGGCAGTCTCGGCCGCCGCAACCAATTCGCCCAGCGCAAACAAATCTTCGGCGATGTTCACCAGCCCCATGTAAACATTGACGCTGAAAGCGCGCTGATGCCAGGTAAACGGAAAATCCTTGATGCTATCCAGCGCTTTGCTGGCGATGCGAAAGGCATGTTCGGGCGGGCAATTTTCGAATAGCAGGCCGAACTCCCCTTCGCCCAATCGCGCGAGCGTATCTCCGTCACGCAAATGCGCGCCTAACGCGGCACTCACCTGCCGCGCAAGCTCATCCCCCGCCGCCGCTCCACAGATTTGGATCACCTGGCGATACGCATCCAATCGCAAATTGACCACGGCGTAATAACGTCCGGTCGCCAGCGCTCGCTCCAGCACGAAGGCAAGGCGACGGTTGAATTCGCGCCGGGTCATTGACTTGGTTAACGCATCCCGGCTTTCAGGGACACCGAGGCTGGACAGAAACTGTCGCTCACGGCTGCAATCGCGGATGACCAGTACCGCGCCGACTACGGCACCGGACTGCGCGTAGATCGGTGCGGCCGACCGGCTGACCGGAATCTCCAGCCCGTCGCGCGTGAACAGCAGCAGATTGCCGCCTTTGCGCGTCGCGACACCTCCGCACAAAACGCTATCCAGCAAGTTCACCGCTACGTCATCCGCGCCTTCTGCGACCACGCGGCACACATCGCGAATATTCTTGCCGCGGCATTGATCCAGGGAGAAGCCGATCAAAGATTCCGCCGCTGAATTCAGAAATGTCACCCGCCCGAAGGCATCCGTAGTGATCACGCCGTCGCCGATTGCCGCCATGATGGCCTGTGTCCGCGCGCGCTCGTCCAACAACTGAAGTTGCGCGAGTTTCCGCTCATGCACGTCAGCCAGCATCCCGCCGAGCTTAAGCACGCGACCGCCTGCATCGGAAAACGCGCTGCCGCTCATCATGAACCAGCGGTAGCCCACGCCATCAACGGCGAGCCGCAAGTCAACGTTGAAAGGGGTTTCGTTGGCGGCCGCCGCGGCGGTGGCCGCGACAAAACCGCCACGGTCGTCGGCATGCACGTGCGCCAAAAAATCGCGCCAGCGTGCCGGTACCATTGATTCCGCGGTTTGCAGCAATTGGTGGAGGCGTGGTGAGAACACACAATGCCCGTCCCGCACATGCCATTCCCAGAACCCTGCGTCTACATCGCCCACCGTCAACTCATGGCTCGGGTTGACGTCCACCTCAGTAGCCGGCGCAAGCAAGCGCCTGCCACGCAAGAACAAGTACGCGGCGCTCGGCAGCAAAATACCGATCACTATCACAAACCAGAACAGAATTGCTCTCCCAGACGGACGCCACCGATGCGCAATCCACACCGCGTGGCACAAGTTGACCGATCGCGTCCCCCTTACGACAGCCACCATCCGCAATCGGTTCAACCCGAGCGTACGCCAAAATTGCACTCCGGCGACCTGACCGAAAGGCATAGGCGGAATAACGAGGCGACAACTATTCTGACGCGGGGGGCAAGGTCATGCCCGGACGGCAAGCAATTGCGATCCAGTATTCCCGAGACTATTGAGGGAGCTAAGCGCGGGCGGCGGCAGGCCGCCGCTTGATCGCAGACAAGGAATCGACACCGAACGGCGCCGGACGGTCGATGCCAAAGCCTTGGGCGAAATCCACGCCGATTTCGCGCAGAATTTTCAGACAAGCCTCGTTCTCGACAAATTCTGCGATGGTGATCTTGCCCATCACATGGCCGACGTTGTTGATCGCCTCGACCATGGCACGATCGATGGGATCGTCCGTCATATCCTTGACGAAGCCGCCGTCGATTTTGAGGAAATCCACTGGCAGATGTTTGAGGTAAGCGAATGACGACATGCCGGCACCGAAATCGTCCAGAGAGAAACGGCAGCCCAGAGATTTCAACTCGTCGATAAAATTCTTCGCCTTGCTGAGATTGGCGATCGCGGCGGTCTCGGTGATTTCGAAGCAGATCGTGCTGTGCGGAACGCCGAACTCGACGAACTTGTCCGTCACATAGCCGAGGAAGCGTTCGTCCACGATAGAAGCGCCGGAAATGTTGATCGAGCACGTAACAATCGGTTCGTCGCTTTCCTGCTCACGCCGCGCGGTCAAAATGGTGAAAGCATTGTGGATGACCCAGCGATCGAGCGACGGCATCAGGCCATACCGCTCGGCCGCGGGAATGAACGCCATCGGCGGCACCAAGGCACCACGCTCGTCCACCATCCGAATCAGCAACTCGCAGTGAATGCCATGATTGCGCATGCCGCCAACCGGGACGATACTCTGCGAATACAGACAGAAGCGGTTTTCATCCAGCGCCTTCTGAATGCGCCCGATCCACTCCATCTCTCCATGCCGCAGCGACAACTCGCTGTCGTCCGGATGATAGAGATGCACCCGATTGCGCCCTTTGTCTTTCGCCATGTAGCAGGCCGCATCGGCCGCGCTCATCACATCGGCGAGAGTCAAGGTGCCTTCCATCAAGTTGACCAGTCCGATGCTGACGCCGACCGAAAACGAGCGGTTGTTCCAGGCGAAATGGAAATCGCTCACGGTCTCGCGCATCTCATCCGCGATGCGCAGCGCGTGCCCGGCCGGACAATTCTCCAGCAGCACGCCAAACTCGTCGCCGCCCAGGCGCGCCAGCGTATCGCCTTCGCGCATGCGCTGCTGCAGCAAGACGCTGATCTGGCGCATCAGCTCATCGCCCGCCGCATGGCCGCAGGTATCGTTGACCACCTTGAACTGATCGAGATCGAGATACATGACGGCATGATGCCGCTGTAATTCCGCGCTGCTGGCGAGCGCCAACGCCAGCCTGCGCTCGAATTCACCGCGATTGATCAGGCCGGTCAGCGAATCATGACTGGCCTGATACGACAGTCTGGCCGCGTACTGACGCTCCCGGCTCACATCGTGAAACACCAGGACTACCCCAGTGATGCGGCCGGTTCGGTCGCGAATCGGAGCGGCCGACTCAACGATGGGAATTTCACCGCCGTCATTGCGCACCAGCAGGATATTCGCCGACACCTCTACCGCTCGCTCATCGCGCAGCACCGTCTCGATCGGATTGGAAGGAACCTGCCGGGTGTTTTCGTCCACGATACGGAAAATCGCCTGCAACGGCAGCCCTTGCGCCTCCAGCGCTGACCACCCCGTCAATCTCTCGGCAACCGGATTCAGATACGCGATCCAGCCTTCCGTATCGGTGGTTATCACCGCGTCGCCGATGGATTCAAGCGTGACTTGCGCGCGCTCTTTTTCGGCGAACAACTGCGCTTCCGCCAACTTGCGGTCGGTGATGTCGGTGAGCGAACCCGCCATGCGCACCGCCCGACCCGATGCATCCCGCGCCGCATGCCCACGGGCACGGAACCAGCGGTATTCGCCTGACTTGGTCAGCAAGCGGTACTCGGTGTCATACGCCACGTCGCGATCAAGACTCGCCTTAATCGCAGCGAAAGCACCGGCGCGATCTTCATGATGGAGCAGAGAGGTAAACCCCTCGGTCGTATCGCCCATTTCGTGGTCCGCGTAGCCCAGCAACTCCTTAAAACGCGAGGAGAAGTAGATTCGCTTCGCCAAAACGTCCCAATCCCACAGACCGTCGTTGGTCCCGGTCACCGCCAAATGCAATCGGCGCTCGGACAGCTTCAAGGCGTCCTCGAACGCCTCGTTCTTGCGCAAGACTCGGCGTGAAAGAAAAATGCCGATCGGGACCAGAGTGGCAGCTACCGCCAGCGTCAGAAAGATCAGGACTTGCTCTGTAAAGCGCGCCACTTCTCCAAGCGTGAATGAGAACGCATCCTCTAACGGCGTCAATCGCGCATTGATTTCCTGAATTCTCTGGAGGAGCCCACGTTCTACCTCAAGCTCATTCTTGCCTGACACGATTTGCCGATGCAAGGCTTCGGCGGCGTCTATCAATTCAGCAATTTTTCGGTCGCCTTCCTCCCATATTTCAATCACGCGGCTCATGTAACTCACGTTGCGAAAACGCCGAAATAGCTTGATAGCACTTTCCATGTCATCTTCGTGCCCCCCGCCTTCGCGAAATCCTTGCCGCGCTACTTCGTAGTCGGGATTTTCTTTCTCCAGTTCCAATCTAGCCTTGCGGCCGCCAAGCGTTATCGCAACCGCAGTACGAAACTGTGCGTAGTCTTTTTCGTCACGTGATTCGGAATATCGAAGCAACGCAAACACCGATTCTTTTTCCCCCTTCGACCATCGACTCTCGCCTTCGACATAAGCACGCGTGCCGATGAGCATTTGCATGCTCTCAGAGGCTAACAACACCAACAGCGCAACGATGACCAGAAACGGCCAAATGAGCAGCAGCAGACGCCTGGTAACCGGTAATAGATGCGTCGTGGATGGACGCACCGATAGGGGTTCTGTCCCTTTAGGGGAAATCAGACTAGACATGCCGTGCGCCCGGTTCAATCACGTCAAGTTTCTGAATCACCAAGTAGATGAAATGCCACTTACAACACTTTAGAGTGCGGCAAAAGCGATCCTAACATCTTGACCGGTCTAAATAAAGGTAGTCGTCTGCGCTGTGCGCCGAGAGTGCTCAGTTCAAACGGGTGTTCCTTGGACGTTTGCATTGCCTAAAGTGAGCGCCTTCTCAGCACAGCAACTGCTCGATCGCCCAATATTTTCATCAACCCCTAACGTCAAGGGCTCGGGTTAGAAGCAGGCCTTGCGCGACCTGTCAGCTATGGGTAAGTGCCATAGCGACCAAAACCTCCGCCACTTGAGCAAATTTTGCAGTATGCTTTGCTCGTGTTCTGAACGATTCAGCACGTGTCGGCGGCCATGTTTGTGCTCGTGATCACGCACAAACTCAAGGGGGTGGACGCAATTTGCCAGTCGTATTCACAAATCACTATGGAGATTCGCAATGGGAGCAGTCGAAGAAATTTCACCTCACCCTCAGTGGGTTAATTCGCTGAACGGTTTTGTTAAGCCCTATTGGGAAGAGTTCCTTGACGGGCCGCTGCTGGTAAATGGCGCGGCTGGGAGACTCACTCTGCCAGAAATGCAAGGTTGGCTTCTGCAAATTTATCCGTTCATCCATGCGTTCCCAAAATTCTTGGCGGAAGCGTTGATCAAGGTCGAGGACGATTATTCCCGCTCTTTTCTAATCGACAACATTCGCGTTGAAAAAGCCCACGCCGAACACTGGATTTGGATGGGAATGGGGTTTGGGCTCAAGCGAGAAGAAATGCTTGGACTTGCCGACGGCACCAAGCCAATCTTGCGCGACGTCCAGTCGCTTACCGATTGGCTGTGGTACGTCAATACAAAAGGCTCGTTGGCAGAAGCGGTCGCGGCAACTAGCTACGCCATTGAAGGGATCACCGGAGAGTTGGCAAGAAAAGTCCTGCAGGGCTTTGAATCGTATCGTGACAAGCCTGGCATCGATATGGGTCCCAAGACCTCGCGCTGGATGCGGGAGCACGCGAAATACGATGATGACCATCCGAAAATCGCGCTCGAAGTCGTCAAACGCTATGCTGTATCTGAGAGGATGCAGACGCGCGTGATGCTCGCAGTAAAGCGCAGCATTCAGCTATTTCATCAAGCGCTGGTGACGATCCACGACGCGTATTCCCCTGCTCGCCAAAACTTGCAAACGGTTGGCGACAACTTGAGAGCGGATGATCGCCGTAAAATGGGACTCGAGCCGGATTTCCCCGATCGCCGCTTTCGCGAACGACGCGGTGTGATCGCGCGCTCAAGGATTGTCGTTTAGTTGCGTCGCTTTTGCGGGCCGTCGGTCATGTCCGAAAGATATGCAACCGACGGTTCGCAGCATTTCCAGATTAACGGTATCGACCTTGCTCTCTTATGGGCAAGGTGAGTGAGAGCCTGCATGTCGCGGCGTCGCCCGCCCACTCTCGAAATTCCGGCGCAAAGAGTTCGACTGCAAAGGCCGATGCGGTTTCGATACGCTATCAGATAACGCCAGTCCGCCCCGAAGCGCACCTGTTCGAAGTTCGCTGTACTGTCGCCGAACCGGAGCCAAGCGGTCAGCGATTCGCGCTGCCGGCGTGGATACCGGGTAGTTATTTGATTCGAGACTTTGCTCGTCACGTAGTTTCGATGCATGCCGCAA
>JAYUZG010000221.1:0-6346 GCA_043751985.1 Betaproteobacteria bacterium | reverse complement strand
CTCAGAAGTCGGTAACTTGTGCGACACACTGCCGTCTCCATCATAGAGCGCCGAAGCTTGGAATGTGTCGTCTTAATTGGCGACTGCTGAGTAAATGCGCGTCGTCGTGTTTCCGTGGCGCGCTGCTTCCGGCTTAAATAACTGAAGAATGCAGGAAATAGTGCGCACTCCGGTAAGTCACAGGCTCTTGCTCCCTCAGGGAAAGGGAGCCAAGATGCGCATTATTTCACGGCCGGATCCGTAAACGCTCCTTATAACCGTGCCCTCTCACGCGCGGTTTCGCAGTCTCAACGAAACCCCAGTACATCCCGCATATCGTACAGACCGGCATCCTTGGTCATGAGAAATCTCGCCGCGCGTAGCGCGCCTTCCGCGAAGGTGGCGCGGCTCGACGCGCGATGGGTGATTTCTACGCGCTCGCCGGTTCCGGCAAATAGCGCGGTGTGGTCACCGACGATGTCCCCGCCGCGCACGGTGGCGAAACCGATGGTCTGACGGTCGCGTTCGCCGGTCACCCCTTCGCGTCCGTACACCGCGACTTTCTTCAAGTCTCGATCCAAGGCCTGTGCGATCACTTCTCCCATGCGCACCGCGGTGCCGGAAGGCGCATCGACTTTGTGACGATGATGCGCTTCGATGATCTCGATGTCGTAGCCTTGCGCCAGCACTTGCGCTGCCATTTCGATCAGCTTGTAGGTGAGATTGACGCCGACGCTCATGTTCGGCGCCGCGACGATGGCGATGTGCTTGGCCGCGTCGGCGAGGCGCGTTTTCTGCGCGGGGTCGAAGCCTGTGGTGCCGATGACCATTTTCACTTTGTTGGCAACGCAATGTTCAAGATGCATCATGGTGCCGGCCGGCCGGGTGAAATCCGCCAGTACCTGCGCGCCGGAAAGTGCGCTCGCCAAATCAGCGCGAATGCGGATCCCGTTCGGCATGCCCACCAGCTCGCCCGCATCGCGGCCGCAGAAGGGATTGCCGGCGATTTCCAACGCGGCGAATAGGCGCATATCCGGCGCCTGAGTCAGCGCTTCCAGCAGCGCGCGTCCCATGCGGCCCGAAGTGCCGGCAACCGCCATCTGAATCGGGTTCATCGTGTTGCCTTCGCGGGGGCCTGCGCCTTCGCCTCGGGCGGGCGCGATTCACTCTCAATTTGCACCAGCTTGTCGCCTTCGAACAAGACCGCCACGCGGCGCTCACGCTTCACGTCACCCGCTTTGCCCGCCATATAGACGTAGTCCCATCGATCCGGATGCAGCGCGTCTTGCACCAGCGGCGTGCCCAGCACGAATCGCACTTGCGAGCGCGTCATTCCGGGCTTGAGCTTGTCGATCATTGCCTGATCGACGAGATTGCCTTGGTTCACCGCGATCTTGTGCGGCACCAGAAAGCACCCTGCCAGCAGTAGAGGAAGCACAACGACGAGCAACTTGAGACGCAAAGTAATGGGAGACATCGGGAGGCCGGGGTTAACCGCGTGGATTTCGGAGAGAACGGGGTGTCCGTATTATTATACGGGTCAACTCCCGAGACCTTCCCTATGAGCACATCCAGCGATCTCAAGAACATCGGCCTCAAGGCGACCTTGCCGCGTCTGAAGATTCTTAATTTGTTCGAGCAAAGCGAAGTGCGCCATCTCACCGCCGAAGACGTGTACCGCGCGTTGCTCAGTGAGGACATGGATATCGGGCTGGCGACGGTTTACCGCGTGCTCACGCAATTCGAGCAAGCCGGGTTGCTGGCGCGGCATCATTTCGAGAGCGGCAAAGCGGTGTTCGAGCTCAATCAGGGCGGGCACCATGACCATCTGGTGTGCGTGCAGTGCGGCCGCGTGGAGGAATTCTACGACGCGGAAATCGAGCGCCGCCAAGAAAAAATCGCGCTGGATCGCGGCTACGCGATCCAGGAGCACTCGCTGCAGATTTACGTCACTTGCAAGAAATTGAACTGCCCGAACAAATCGCCCAAGCCGGCGCCGCGCTAATCTCAATCCTTGGCGGCCGTGGCGTGCAGCATTTCCGCCGCGTGCTTGCGCGTGGTCTCGGTGATCTTGGCGCCCCCTAACATACGCGCCAGCTCTTCAACGCGCTGTGCGGGCGACAGAGTCTTCACCATCGACACCACGGCGCCGCGCACCGATTGTTTGCTGACTTGATATTGGGCGTGCGCCGCCGCCGCGACTTGCGGCAGATGGGTGATGCACATGACCTGGTGGCGCCGCCCCAGACCCTGCAACATGCGCCCGACGATTTCGGCGACACGTCCGCCAATCCCAGCGTCCACTTCATCGAAGATCAGCGTGGGTACTTGTGCAACTTGACTGAGCACGGTCTGCAAGGCGAGCGACAGCCGCGACAGCTCTCCGCCGGAGGCCACTTTGGACAACGCGCGCGGCGCAACGCCGGGATTGGCGCTGGCCTGAAACTCGACTTGCTCCAGACCGTAAGCCGCGCCCTTGGCGAGCGGAAGCAGCGCCACTTGAAACGCACCGCCGCTCATCGCCAGCAGTTGCATGCTGGCGGTGACGCTCTCGGATAAGGCTTTGGCCGCGCTGCTGCGCGCTGCGCTGAGTTTCTGCGCGGAGACTTGGTACGCCGCCTCGGCTTGGCGTTCCTGCTCGGCCAGTTGCTGCGCATCCATGCCACCGTGTAACTCCTCCAGGCGCTTGCGCGCGGCCTCCAGGCGTGACGGAATCTCCAGCACGTTTAATCTGAATTTTCTCGAAGCGCTGTGTGCCGCGTCGAGACGCGCTTCGATATCGCGCAGTCGCGCCGGATCGATTTCCAGGCGCTGCTGATAGTGGCGCAGGCTGTACACCGCCTCTTGCACCTGGATGCGCGCGGGCTCCAGCACGTCCAGCACTTCCTGCAACGCCGCGTCGTGTTGCAATTCACCCGCGAGTCTGGACACGACGGAGGACACCGTTGCCAATGCCGCGCCTTCATTCTCGGACAAGGTATCCAGCCCATACTGCACGGATTCGAGCAGGCTGGCCGCATGCGTGAGGCGGCGATGCTCGGCGTTGAGCGCCTCCCAATCTGCCACGCTGAAATCGAGCGCCGCCAGCTCCTTCACCAGCCAATCGAGTTGCTCGCGCTCAGCCGCCAGCGCCGCCGCGTTGGACTCCCACGCGCGGCGCCGCTCCGCCACTTCGTGCCAGGCGCCGTGCAGCCGCGCAACGTCACGCGCCTGCTCGCGCGCGCCGGCGAACGCATCGAGCAGTTCCCGTTGCCCGTCCGCACGCAACAAGGATTGGTGGGCGTGCTGCCCGTGGATGTCCACCAGCCGCTCCGCCACCGCGCGCAGTTGCTGCGCGGTGGACGCCTGACCGTTGATCCAGGCGCGCGATCTTCCGCCGGCCTCGATCACTCGGCGCAACAGGCAGACCCCCGCATCGCCTTGCAGCGCTTGCTCGGTCAGCAGCGCTTCCAGTTCGCGGTCCGTGCCGATGAGAAATTCAGCGGTGATGTCGGCGCGTTCACAGCCGGCGCGCACTTGGCCCGCATCGGCACGTTCGCCCAGCACAGCGGCCAGTGCGTCGATCAGAATCGACTTGCCGGCGCCGGTCTCTCCGGTGAGCACGCTGAAGCCGCCATTGAACTCCAATTCCAGTCGATCGACGATGACAAAATCACGAATGCTCAGACTGCGCAACATGACGGGGCCGCTGCGATTACAGCGCTTCGCTCCAGTGCAGTTTTTCGCGCAAAGTGTGGTAGTAATTGTGTCCTACCGGATGCAGCAAACGCACGTCGTGGCGGCAGCGACGCACCGTCAAGACGTCGCCTTCCACCAGTTCCATGTACGAATGCGCATCAAAATGCGAGCGCGCGTTGAGCGCCTTTTGAATGTGCACCTCCACGATCGACGCGGCACTTACTACAATCGGCCGGTTGGACAAGGTATGCGGACTCACCGGAACCAGGGTGAGCGCCTCGAGACCGGGATGCACAATCGGGCCGCCCGACGACAGCGCGTAAGCAGTCGAACCGGTCGGGCTGGCGATGATCAAACCATCCGAACGCAATCGATACACAAACAGGCCGTCGATGCGCACTTCGATCTCCATCAGCGCGCCATCCGTACCCTTGCTCACCGCCACATCGTTGAACGCTGCTTCGTCGTATAACTCGATCTTGTCGCGCCGCAAATCGGCCTGCAGCAGCATGCGTGCCTCGGTGATGAATTGCCCATCCAGCATGGCACCGATACTGTCCAGCATGTTGTGGATTGACAAGTCGGTGAGAAAGCCGAGCCGGCCCTGGTTCACGCCGACCAGCGCCACGCCATACGGCGCCAGAGTGCGTGCGATATTCAGCATCGTGCCATCGCCGCCGATAACCACGGCAAGATCGGCGCGCACGCCGAGGTCTTTCAAGGTCAGGGCTTCGATGCCGCGATGATCCAGCATCGATGCGCTGTCGGTATCGACGAACACCTCCACGCCGCGCTCGCGCAGATAGGTTGCCAGTCGCAACAAGTGCGGGGCGATTTCCGGACTTTTGTATTTTCCGATGAGCGCGACACGCTGAAAGGCATTTTTCATGCGTCGAATTAAAGCACATTTGAGCCGGCGTTCCGCGCACCCGCGGAAATTGTCGCGCACCCGAGTGAAAAGCTTTGTAGAATGAATTGATCATGAATGAACGTGAACGACTGCTGCTGAAGACCTTGATCGAGCGTTACATCGCCGACGGACAACCGGTAGGATCGCGCGCGCTATCCAAGGTGTCCGGCCTCGATTTATCCGCGGCGAGCATCCGCAACATCATGGCCGATCTGGAAGAAATGGGCTTCATCGCCAGCCCGCACACCTCGGCCGGGCGCGTACCCACGCCGCGCGGCTATCGGATCTTTGTCGACACTTTGCTCACGGTGAAACCGCTCGACTTGGTGGAGGTGCATCAACTGGAAGAGCAATTGCAACCCGACAACGCGCAGAAGCTGGTCACCGCCGCTTCGCATTTGCTGTCGGATCTGACCCGTTTCGCCGGCGTGGTGCGCACGCCCAAACGCAGCAGCGCGGCGTTCCGCCACATGGAGTTCGTGCGCCTGTCCGACAAACGCATCCTGCTGATCATCGTGACACCCGAAGGCGACGTGCAGAATCGGCTGCTGATCACGCAACGCGCTTACTCGCCCGCGGAATTGACCGAGGCGGCGAATTTTCTCAATCAGCATTACGCCGGCCTCGAGTTCGACGAGATCAAGCCGCGCTTGCGCGACGAGCTGCGCAAGCTGCGCGAGGAAGTGACGCAGCTCATGACTCGCGCGCTGGACGCGAGTCACGAGACGATTGCCGAAGTCAAAGAGAACTACGTCATTTCCGGCGAACGCAATCTGTTGCAGGTAGAAGACCTGTCGTCCAACATGGCGGGGCTGCGGAAATTATTCGAGTTGTTCGAGCAGCGCACCGGGCTGATTCAGTTACTGGAATTGAGCAGTCATGCGCAAGGCGTGCAGATTTTCATTGGCGGCGAATCGGGCTTGGTGCCGCTCGACGAATTCAGCGTGGTCACGTCGCCGTACGAAGTGGATGGCCGCGTGGTCGGTACCGTCGGCGTGATCGGCCCCACGCGCATGGCCTACGAAAGAGTGATTCCCATCGTCGATATCACGGCGCGGCTGCTGTCGAGCGCACTCTCTCAGAACTGAAACTTGCGATCTGGCAGTGGCGATACCGCGCTGCATAACATTATTTTTGGCCTCGACCGACCACCATGCGACCTATTCCTGAGCCTTCCTTTTCCCACGGCGCCGCCACCAAGACCGGAATTCTGTTGGTCAATCTGGGTTCGCCCGAAGCGCCGACGGCCGCCGCCGCGCGGCCGTATTTGCGCGAGTTTTTGTCTGACCGGCGCGTGGTCGAGATTCCGCGGCTGTTGTGGTGGCTGATCCTGAATATTTTCATCCTGCCGACGCGCCCGGCGCAATCCGCCAAAAAATACCAAAAGATCTGGATGAAAGAAGGATCGCCGCTGACCGTGCACACGCAACGTCAGGCGACTTTACTGCGCGGCTATCTGGGCGAGAAGATGCGCTCACCGTTGCTGGTGGACTGGGCCATGCGCTACGGCAAGCCGGCCATCGCCGACGCCATCACTCGCCTCAAGCAACAAGGCTGTGACCGCCTCTTGGTGCTGCCGCTCTACCCGCAATACGCGGCCGCTACCACTGCGAGCACCTACGACGCGGTACTGGCGACGCTGGCGCGCATGCGCAACGTGCCGGAGTTGCGCATGGTGAAGCATTACCACGATCATCCGGCTTACATCCTGGCTCTGGCAGCCAGCGTGAACAGCTATTGGATGGCGAATGGCCGCGGCGAGTTGCTGGTGATGAGTTT
>JAYUZG010000220.1:0-3924 GCA_043751985.1 Betaproteobacteria bacterium | reverse complement strand
GCGGGATTCCAAACCGCTTCGCTGGCCATTGAGAAAATCGGCTGGGATGAGCGCGCGAGCCGTTTCGTGGATATCGAGGGCCGGCCGATCGGCGCGCTGTTCAAACTCTATCCTTGGGAGTGGATGTTGCAAGAGTCGTTCGCGCCCATGCTGCCGCGCAGTCACACCCAGTTTATCGAACCCGCCTGGAAGATGTTGTTGTCGAATAAACAGATGCTGGTTGTGTTGTGGGAGTTGTTTCCTGAGCATCCCAACTTATTGCCGGCGCATTCCACGCCTGAATCACTGGGCGATCGTTACGCCAGAAAACCTCGCTTATCGAGAGAAGGCGCCAACGTCCAGCTGCGAGCAGATAAAATTGTCGTTGAGACCCCTGGGCACTACGGGGCAGAAGGATTCATCTATCAAGCGCTGTCACCGCTTCCCAGTTTCGACGGGCGCTACGCGGTGGTCGGAACCTGGATAATCGGCGACACTGCCTGCGGCATGGGCATCAGAGAAGACGCGAGCGCGGTGACCCAAAACATGAGTACCTTTGTTCCGCACTATTTTTGCTGACTGAGTTTTTGATCGGGAGAGCCAAGTCATGAACCCCATTGTTGAATCCT
Organism: Betaproteobacteria bacterium; assembly: GCA_043751985.1. Lineage (GTDB taxonomy): Bacteria > Pseudomonadota > Gammaproteobacteria > Burkholderiales > JAYUZG01 > JAYUZG01. The sequence goes on along the minus strand of JAYUZG010000220.1, from coordinate 3,316 downwards.
TGCAGGGCCTGCCGCCGTTCGCAGTCTATTTCGCCGTCGCTTTGATCATGCTTGCCATCTCGCTGGGAATTTACGTTCGTATCACGCCTTACCGCGAAATCGATCTCATCCGGCAAGGCAATCTGGCCGCCGCGTTGAGTCTTTCCGGCGCCTTGCTCGGCATGGTGTTTCCGCTGGCGGCGGCGATCGAGCAGAGCGAAACCCTGATGGAATTGATTCTTTGGGGCGTCATCTCGCTCGTCGTGCAGTTACTGGTTTACGTGATCGTCAGAATGCTGGTGCCACGGTTACGCGAAGGCATCGCGCAAGGTGTTACAGCACAAGGCTTATTCCTTGGCAGCGTGTCGTTGAGTGTCGGCTTGCTCAACGCTGCCTGCATGACGTACTGATGATCAACTGTGTCAGCGCAATGCGCGAGTACGCGCCGCCATCGAATTGTTTGGCTGGCCGAGTGATTCTCGTGACTGGCGCAACCGGTGGACTGGGTCGAGTTGCAGCCCTGTCCATGGCAAGCCACGGAGCGACGGTGTTGCTACATGGGCGCGATCCGGCCAAGCTCGAAGCGTTGTACGACGCGATTCAGGCTTCAGGCGCGCCGGAAGCGGCGTTGTTGCCGCTTGACTTGCGCCGCGCGGCGATGCGCGACTTTGATCACCTGGCCCACGTCATCTCCGGTCAATTTGGACGACTGGACGGCATTCTGCATAGCGCGGTTCACCTGGAGAAACTCTCGCCGCTGGCGGATCAAACGCAGGACGAATGGGAACACACCTTGAAAGTCAATCTCGTCGCACCGATGCTGCTAACGCGTGCGTGTTTGTCTTTGCTGCGCGCTGCGAAGGACGCGTCGATCGTTTACACGTTGGAACAGCACGCTTGCGCGCCCGCGCCGTTCTGGGGGCAATTCGCGGCGGCGGGCGCTGCTCTTGTCGCCGCTATGCGCATTCAGGCGCAGGAACTCGACGGCGCGCCCAGAGTCAATGCATTGATCCCGGGTGCAGTCAATTCACCGCTCAGAAACGAAACTCACCCGGGAGAAGATCCGCAAACGCGCGCGACTCCCGAATCGCTCATGAATCAGTATTTGTATTTGATGGCGGCAGACAGCGTGGGGGTGAATGGCCAAGTTTTTCACTGTCAGGGCTGAATCGTTGTCCTCAGCCAATCCGGCAACGCACGCGAGCGTCCGTCCGACAAATCGATCCAAACCATGCTCGCATGTGCCTCGGCAAAGACTGTGCGCGGATCAGCGCGATCTATCAGTTCGTGCAGCATCACGAAACTCTTGCGCCCCGCTTGACCCGCATAGGTACTCACCGAGAACGTCACCGGATATACCGCGGCTTTGATGAATTTGCAACTGATGGTGCCCAGCACCGGCGCCTGCGCACCCGCGCGGAAATGAATTCCCACGCTGTCGAACCAGGAAATGCGCGCTTGTTCGAAATAACGAAAGTACGCGACATTGTTCATATGCCCGAGCACGTCCATATCGCCCCAGCGCATCGGCAGCTCGTCCGTGCGCATCCAGCGCAACTGTTGTTTACCGATCATGCCGTACCGTTTCTCGACTTGTAGTGCCGTGTGCGTTTATCATTTTGATTTCGAGCGCGTGGAATTCTAACAGTCCGACGTTGATCATCATGGAGAACCCCAGTGTCTGAACGCGAAACTATGCAATACGATGTGGTGATCGTGGGTGCCGGTCCGGCAGGGTTGTCAGCGGCGATTCGACTGCGGCAACTCAGCGCGGAGCGCGGTCACGAACTGAGCGTGTGCGTGATCGAGAAAGGCTCGGAAGTGGGCGCGCATATTCTCTCCGGCGCGGTGATGGACCCGCGCGCCATGGCGGAACTGTTTCCCAACTGGCAGGAGTTGAATGCGCCGCTCAATATGCCGGTGAGCGAAGATCGTTTCATGTTCTTGACGCAGGGCGGCGGCTTCAAGGTGCCGAACTTCGCCTTACCGGATTGTTTCAAGAATCACGGCAACTACGTGGTGAGTCTGGCGAATGTCTGCCGCTGGCTGGGTACTCAGGCGGAATCTTTGGGCGTGGAAATATTTCCGGGGTTCGCCGCCGCCGAAGTGTTGTACGACGACGCCGGCGCGGTGATGGGTGTGGCCACCGGCGACATGGGCGTCGAGCGCGATGGCACACGCGGACCGAACTATCAGCCCGGCATGGAGTTGCACGGAAAGTTTACGTTCTTCGCCGAAGGCTGCCGCGGGCATCTAGGCAAGCAACTGCAACAGAGATTCAAACTGAACGATGGCCGCGATCCCCAGGTCTACGGCATCGGCTTGAAGGAGTTGTGGGAGATCAAACCGGAGCGGCATCAAGCCGGGCTGGTCATGCACACCGCCGGCTGGCCGCTGTCACGCGATACCTATGGCGGATCGTTTCTCTACCACCTCGAAGACAATCTGGTTTCGGTCGGCTTTGTGGTTGGGCTGGGTTACAGCAATCCCTATCTCAGTCCTTACGAGGAGTTTCAGCGCTTCAAGACCCACGCTTCGATCAAATCATTTCTGGATGGCGGCAAGCGAATTTCCTACGGCGCCCGCGCCATCACCGCCGGCGGACTGCAATCGCTGCCGCAATTAACTTTTCCGGGCGGGTGCCTCATCGGCGACGACGCAGGCTTTCTCAATGCCTCGCGCATCAAAGGCAGCCACGCGGCGATGAAGTCAGGCATGCTCGCGGCGGAAGCGGTGATGGACTCGATCATGAACGATCCAACGAGCCGAGACCTGCCGCGCTACGAACCGGCGTTCCGGGAAAGTTGGCTGCACGACGAGTTATATCGCGCGCGCAACTTCAAACCGTGGATGAGCAAGGGACTCGCCACCGGCACGCTGATGGTCGGCGTCGATCAACTGCTACTCGGCGGACGCGCACCCTGGACTTTGCGTCATCGACACGCGGATCACGCAACGCTGGTGAACAAGCGCGATGCACAACCCATCGCCTACCCGAAGCCCGACGGCGTCTTGACCTTCGATCGCCTGTCATCGGTGTTCATTTCCAACACCAATCACAATGAGGATCAACCGGTTCATCTGACGCTGCGCGACGCCAGCGTTCCGATCGCGATCAATCTCGCGCAATTCGATGCGCCGGAACAACGTTACTGCCCGGCCGGCGTGTATGAAATCGTGAAAGATGAGAATGGCCCGCGCTTGCAGATCAACGCGCAGAACTGCGTGCACTGTAAGACCTGTGACATCAAGGACCCAACGCAGAATATCCACTGGGTGGTGCCGGAAGGCGGCGGAGGGCCAAACTATCCCAACATGTAGGACGCACGCAATGCAA
>JAYUZG010000219.1:0-7999 GCA_043751985.1 Betaproteobacteria bacterium | reverse complement strand
CCCACCGCGCACTCTCGCACACAGCAAAAATAAAACCCCACCCAGCACCCCTCGCCAGTACCCACACCCTTCGGCTGTCTGTGTTGTTAAAGAGCATTGCCGTTTCCAGCAGAGCCGCGCATTATACGGTCGGAAATTCGGCGGTCAAGAACTTTTCACGAAATTTTCAAATAAATCACGCAACCTTGCGCACTCATGTCAATGTCACGCGCGCAAATTTGCGCTTGCCTACCTGTACAACGTAGGAATTTCCCGGTGACAGTTCGATCGACTTGTTGTTGACCTTTTCTCCGTCGACCTTAACCGCGCCCTGTTCAATCATACGGATGGCCTCGGAGGTGCTCGGAGTCAAACCCGCCTGTTTGAGAACTTGATAGACAGCCAAGGGTTTATTTCCAACCGACAAGCTCACCTCCGGAACATTGTCTGGAGTCTCGCCATGACTGTGACGCGACTGAAAATCTTCCAGCGCCCAGTCGGCATCGGCCTTTGAATGAAAGCGCTCAACAATTTCCATGGCAAACGTAATCTTGATGTCCATGGGATTGCGTCCCGCTTCGACTTCTTGTTGCCATTTGCGAATTTCAGATAGCGGCTTGAGAGAAAGCAGGTCGATATAGCGCCACATCAACGGGTCGGAGATGCTCATCAACTTTCCGAAAATCGTTCGCCGGTCCTCTGAAATTCCGATGTAATTGCCGAGCGACTTCGACATCTTGTTCACGCCATCCAAGCCTTCCAGCAGTGGCATGGTCAGAATGCACTGCGGAGGTTGTCCATAATCCTTCTGCAACTCCCGGCCCATCAGTAAGTTAAATTTCTGGTCGGTTCCGCCTAGTTCGATATCGGCGCGCAACGCAACCGAGTCGTAGCCTTGCACCAGGGGATAGAGAAATTCGTGAATGGCGATTGCCTGCCCGCTCTTATATCGTTTGGCAAAGTCATCACGCTCCAGCATGCGCGCAACGGTGTAGCGCGCGGCAAGCCTGACCATATCGGCCGAGCGCATCGCATTCATCCAAGACGCGTTGAACGCGATTTCAGTGCGCTCTCGATCCAGTATCTTGAACACCTGCTCTTGGTAAGTCTTGGCGTTGTCCGAAATCTGCTCGGGCGACAAAGGTGGCCGCGTGACGTTCTTACCCGTCGGGTCGCCGATCAGCCCGGTGAAATCACCTATCAAGAAAATTACCTGGTGACCAAGATCCTGAAACTGGCGCATCTTGTTGATGAGCACGGTATGTCCTAGATGCAGATCGGGCGCAGTCGGATCGAATCCCGCTTTCACGCGCAGCGGCCGGCCGAGTTTGAGTTTTTCCACCAATTCAGCCTCGACGATCAGTTCGTCGCTGCCGCGCTTGATGATATCCAACACGCTATTAAGTGGTGTCATAACTGGGAGTGGCCGTGGTCCGTGTGGCGGAGCAGCGCAACGCCGAAACCAACTTCCCGGCTTGCGGCTATTCTGCTAAAGTCCGCGCCGGCATTAGGATGACCAACAGTTTATGCAAAACGAAGAAGCCGCGATTCTAACGCAATCGATATCCACCCCCCGTGCGCGCACCGCGACTAAATTCTATGTCGGCGGGGCGCTGGCGTTGCTGTCGCTGAGTGTGGTGGCTGCATTCGGTGTTGCCCCACACAGCAATACAGAGTCCGTATCCTTGCAACAAGTGGTGCGAGATATCCAATTGCCGGCGCCGGTGCCGGTAGTAGCGGTTGATCCGGAACGGTATTGGCGCGCTGAGCGAGTGCAGCAAGGGGATACCGTGGCGAATCTGATCGCGCGTCTGGGAGTGGACGATAGCGCTGCGGTCAACTACATGGCGCGTGCGCGCAACACGCGCTTTCTTTATCAGTTGCTCCCCGGGAAGACAGTGCGCGCCGTGGTTGGCGAGGACGGCAAGCTGTATCGCCTCTCCTACGTCAATCGGGACGGCACCCAGTTCAACGTTGAGCGCATGCCCAATGGGTTCGTCGCCGGTGAGGAGATTCCCGAACCAGAATCGCGCTTGCTGTACGCGTCTGGCGAGATTGAGAGCTCACTCTTCGCGGCGACTGACACTGCGGGCGTACCCGAGACAGTCGCGCTGCAAATGGCAGATATTTTTTCCAGTGACGTGGACTTCCATCGCGATCTGCGCAAGGGTAATCGCTTCAGCTTGATTTACGAATTGAAATACTCCGACGGCGAGCAAGTCGATGGCGCTCAAGTTGTGGCCGCCGAATTCATCAGCCAGGGACAGACGCATCGCGCAGTCAGGTATCGCGCCCCCAGTGGCAATGTTGGCTACTACTCCGTCGACGGGCGCAGTGTACGCAAAGCGTTTCTTCGATCCCCCATCGAGTTTTCACGCATGACGTCGGGGTTTACGCGATCGAGAATTCATCCACTGCTTGGCACTGCGCGTGCGCACAAAGGCATTGACTACGGCGCGCCGATCGGCACCAAGGTGCGCGCAACTGCATCTGCACAGGCAGTGCTTGTGGGACAACAAGCGGGCTATGGCAACGTCATCGTACTGCGTCATGCGAATGGGTACAGCACTTTATATGGGCATTTATCGGCCTTCGCCAAGCATCTGCATGCCGGCAACCACGTAGAGCAAGGCGAGGTCATCGGTTACGTCGGGAAAACCGGCCTCGCCACCGGGCCGCATTTGCACTACGAGTTCCGACTGAATAGCACCCAGCAAGATCCACTGAAGCTCACCCTGCCACTGGGCCCGACTATTCCACCGCAGTTGCACGCGCATTTTAATCAGGCCACTGCGCCACTGCTCGCGCGGCTGGATGCTCTACGCGGCGGTGGTTTGGCCCAGCTCGACTGATCCTCGCGTGGCCGATGCAGCTACGTCGATAGCGTCCCAACCAGCGTCGTTGAGACACGGCCTCTACGTCGGGCTCATGTCTGGCACCAGTTTGGATGGCGTTGATGCGGTTCTGGCGTCGTTCGATCAACCGGGCCCGCAGCAGCGAGCAAGTCACTTCCACGCGTACGACGAAGACTTACGCAAGCGCCTGTTGCCGCTGCATCAGCCGCTGCACAGCGACTTGGAACGTGCCGCGCTGCTCGCCTTGGATCTCGCGCGGCTCTACGCACAATGTGTCGCCGCATTGCTTGACTCTGCCGCTGTGGATGCGCGCGATGTCCGCGCAATTGGTTGTCACGGGCAGACCATTCGCCATCGCCCAGAGCGCGGCTACACAATTCAACTCGTCAATGGCGCCGCACTCGCGGAGCACACGGGAATTGACGTGGTTTGCGACTTTCGTAGCCGCGACGTTGCCGCCGGCGGACAAGGTGCGCCGCTGGTACCGGCGTTTCATGACGCGCTATTTCGCGTGTCAGACCAGCATCGCGTCATCGTCAATATCGGCGGCATCGCCAACATTACCGAGCTCGCCCCAAACCGGATGGTGCGTGGCTTTGATTGCGGTCCGGGGAATATTCTGCTCGATGCGTGGGCCGGCAAGCATATCGAGCAAGCCTACGACGCCAGCGGTGATTGGGCGCGGTCTGGCACGCTCGATGTAAAGCTGCTCGATCACTGGATGTCACACCGGTATTTTTCTGCGCCACCACCCAAGAGTACCGGTCGAGAATTATTTCAGGAATCTTGGATCATCGATGCACTTGAGAGCAAGCACCGCGCGCAGGACGTTCAGCGAACCTTGCTTGAATTGACGGCGCGCTCCATCGCCGAAGCCATCCAGCGCGAATGTCCCGGCGCCGAGCAGGTCTATCTTTGCGGCGGCGGCATACACAACACGTTCTTGTGTGAGCGATTGAAGGCATGTTGCGGCGGAGTCGCACTAGCCAGCACCGCTCAGCTTGGGGTCGATCCGGATTGGGTCGAAGCGCTGGCGTTCGCGTGGCTTGCGCGCCAAACACTTCTCGCACTGCCGGGGAATATTGCAACCGTAACCGGCGCGCTCGGGCCGCGAATCCTCGGCGCAATTTACCAGGCTTGAACTACATCATCGAAAACAAAAAGGGTGGCTCGCGCCACCCTTCCTTCGAGTAAATTGACCGCAAACGCTCAGGCGGAGAATGACGACCCGCAACCGCAAGTTGACGTGGCATTGGGATTCTTGATCACGAACTGCGCGCCTTCTATACCGTCCTGATAATCGATTTCTGCACCCGCGAGATACTGGAAACTCATGGCGTCGATCAGCAGCGTCACGCCGTTCTTGACCATCGCCGTGTCATCTTCATTGGTCTGCTCGTCAAAGGTAAATCCGTACTGAAATCCGGAACAGCCGCCACCGGTCACAAACACGCGCAATTTCAGGTCCGCATTGCCCTCTTCGTCAATCAAATCCTTGACTTTGCTGGCCGCGGATTCGGTAAACCCCAACGGGGTCGCGACAACTTCACTCATGACTTGCTCCTATTCAGCACTCGTTCCAAATTTATCAAATATCCGGTCAAACCGGCTCAATCCCCAACTGACGGCTTAAAAGCAACAACCTTTTGCGCCGCCTCGTCGTAATGCACCATTCGTCCCTGCACGACCGCACCCAATTGGATTTCGATCGTGCGGTAGTACACATCTCCAGTGACATTGGATTTGGACTGTAGTTCAATATACTCGCCGCCATGCACCGGGCCGATCACCGTCCCGTTGATGACCGCGTGAGAGACGCGAATCTCGCCCTCGATCATGGCTTTTTCGGAGAGCACTAAAGTACTCGGCTGGTCGTCCGCCGTCACTACATTTCCGCGCACACGGCCATCGACACGCAGGCCACCGCTGAACGCCATATTGCCTTCAATCACCGTGCCCGCGCCAACAAGACTGTCGATTCGATTCTGCGGTTTGCTGGGTCTGCTACCAAACATAAATGAGCCCTCTCAGGAAACGTTTGCCGTCTGTGATGTTTTCGGCACCGGCACGCCGTTTTCAAGCACCCGGACCTGGACTCGTTTCACCACCGCTTCCGGCGAAACCGTGAAAACACCATCTATTCGCTGATAGAACTTGAAGTTGAGATTATACGCTGGGTCCTTATCGCCCTCCTTAGGTAACGCCAGAACCGAGGCCTTGCCGCCCTCTTCGAGGTCAATCACCAACTGCAAATGTCCAACGAACTCCTTGACACGCTGCTTTGACTGCACCACCAGCAAGCGGTAGCGATATTCACCCGGAATAGCGTCGCGCTGTACCCGTAATCGATTGATACTGATGCCGCCCGGATCCCCCCCCGAGCTCATCAGCGTCTGAAAGAACGCCAGGTCTTCCTTCAGCAACGCGTTCTCTTCGGACAATGCCTTCACTTGCAGGGATAAGTTACCGTGGGTCGACTGTTCGATCTGCATTTGTCGCTCAATCGCGGCCAGATCCTTGCGGAAGGACGTGTTTTCACTTTCCAACTTGGCGTTCCTATCGGCGATTCTCGATCGCAGCTCTTCCGCCTCGCTCCGATCGTATCCAGCGTAGCGCCGGCCTAAATCGTAGGCAAGCAGGGCAAACGCCGCCGCCAGCATCAGCATTCCAAACATGAGTATCCAGCGCAAATACCACGGGATATGCGCCTGCACCGCGACGCGCGGAGCGGAGATCCCAAATCGCCGCCGGATGCTACGAAATCGGGTCATCGCCCGCTGCCGATGTTCGCCTGCCGCGCGCGTCCGGGCAGACGAATAGGCCAAACGAATATTTCACATGCATAGCCATAAGCTTATAACGATATATTAATACCACACTTGAGAAGCTGCTGACGCGAAAGAAAAAGCCGCCCGGAGGCGGCTTTGACGGTCCAGCCGACTGCTGAGTCGCTAGCGCTTGGAGAACTGCTTGCGGCGACGTGCCTTGTGCAAGCCGACCTTCTTGCGCTCAACCTCGCGCGCATCTCGAGTCACCAAGCCAGCTTTGGAGAGCGTTGGCTTAAGCGAGGCGTCAAAATCTATCAGTGCCCGCGTGATTCCGTGCCGAACCGCACCCGCCTGCCCAGACTCACCTCCGCCAATTACATTCACCATCACGTCGAAGGTCGCGATGTGATTGGTCAGCTCGAGGGGCTGCATGACCACCATGCGCCCGGTCTCACGAGAAAAGAATTGGTCCAGCGGCCGATCATTGACGACAATCTTGCCATTGCCGGGTTTCATGAATACCCGCGCCACCGCACTCTTGCGGCGGCCGGTACCGTAGTTATATTGGGCTTGCGTTGCCATTATTCAAGTTCAAACAGTCAGGGAATGAGGTTGTTGTGCCGTATGTGGATGATTGGGACCCGCATATATTTTCAGTTTGCGTAAGATCGCGTTGCCCAAAGGCCCTTTGGGCAGCATTCCTTTGACCGCCTTCTCAAGTACACGGCCGGGGAATCGAGCCTGCATTTTTCCAAACGGCGTACTGTAAATACCACCAGGATAGGTGCTGTGCCGGTAGTAAATTTTGTCGGTCATCTTCTTGCCGGTCACACGCAGCTTGTCTACGTTAACGACGACGATGAAGTCACCGGTATCGACATGCGGAGTGAAAATGACTTTGTGCTTGCCACGTAAGCGCTTGGCGATCTCGGTAGCGAGCCGCCCCAGAATTTTTTCGGAGGCGTCTATCACGAACCAGTCGTGGGTCACTTCATGCGGTTTGGCGGAAAACGTCTTCATAGCTGCGTCAGTTGCTAACCCTGCTCAAGCGGCAAGGTCAGATTACGGAAAGCCGCGCAGTCTACGGTAGGGGCCCGCGGGTGTCAACCCATATTGCCCGCCAGCGCGCGCCATCGATTCCACTCAACAAGGCTTTCTCGCGTCGCGCAATTAGTCAATAATACACGCCCGTCTTCCCGCACGCACGCTCCCAGTCAAAGTCGTCCGGCAAGAATCTCTTCCTGATAAAGAAACTTAAGATCAGATGCACAAACTCTGGCTCATCTTTGCGCAGTCCGTTACGGTGTGTCTCGCCGTTTTGTTCGTCGTCTCCACGCTGAGACCCGACCTGTTGTCGTGGCCGCGGCATGGCTCGGGTATCGTTACGATTCGGGAGGCAGGCGGAAGCGGCGCAGGCGATCACGCTCCCGGCTCGCTTAGCGGCGCCGCGCGCAAGGCGATGCCCTCGGTGGTCAATATTTTCACCAGCAAAGAGATCAAGGTTCCACGCAACCCGCTGATGCAAGACCCTCTGTTCCGGCGTTTTTTCGGGGATCAACTGGACGGAGACACGCAACATAGTTCGTCGCTTGGCTCCGGCGTGATCGTCGGTCCCGAAGGGTATGTGCTGACTAACCACCACGTGGTTGAGACCGCCGATGAAATTGAAGTCGCGTTGGCGGACGGGCGCAAGACGCCGGCGAAGATTGTCGGCACCGATCCGGAGACCGATCTGGCGGTTTTGAAACTCAACCTGAAGGGGCTCCCGGCTATCACCATCGGTCAATCAGATCGGATCGCGGTGGGCGACGTCGTGCTGGCGATCGGCAATCCATTTGGAGTCGGGCAGACCGTGACCATGGGCATCGTTAGCGCATTGGGCCGCAGTCACTTGGGAATCAGCACCTTCGAGAATTTCATCCAGACCGATGCCGCTATCAATCCGGGGAATTCAGGCGGTGCACTGGTAGATGCGTCCGGCAACTTAATTGGCATCAACAGCGCCATTTATTCGCGCAGTGGCGGCTCGCTTGGCATCGGTTTCGCCATTCCAACCAGTTTGGCGAAGCAAGTGATGGAGCAGATCATCCAACACGGGTCGGTGACGCGTGGATGGATCGGCGTGGAAGTTCAGGACCTGAACGCCGAGCTCGCCGAATCGTTCCGGCTGCAGAACACCAGTGGCACCCTAATCGCCGGTGTGTTGCGCGGCGGGCCCGCCGACCATGCAGGTATGAAGCCGGGCGACATTCTGATCTCGATCGAGTCCAAGCCGGTGACGGATTCGTCCAGCATGTTGAATTTGATCGCGGCGTTGCAACCGGGAAAGATCGCCAGCATGAAGGTGCTGCGCAGTCAGAAGGAAGTTTTGGTCAAGGTCAACGTAGGGAAGAGGCC
>JAYUZG010000218.1:0-18253 GCA_043751985.1 Betaproteobacteria bacterium | reverse complement strand
ATTCGAAATTCAAATCGTGGACACCCATGTATCCCTCAAAACCCGCATCAGCAGCAGCTTCCCAGCTCGGACGCCTCAATTAAACCGGACACTACTGATAATCGTACCGGACTCCTCGCAGCGCAGCAATCAGTTCCGAAAATGAAACTCCATCTCGCAAACAATCACGGACGTAACGCGTTCACCGGCTACGGCGAGGGCTTTGTCATGGTAAATAACCTGCGCTATGAAAAATCGCTGGTGGTTCTGCCGGAACACCTTCACCCCGATTGGTCAGCGGTTTCCCTGGAATCGTTGAGCGTGCAGGCCATCGCCGAGATTAGCGCGCTGCACCCCGAAATCGTGTTACTTGGAACCGGTTTCCGCCAGAGATTTCCGCACGCCAGTGTATTCAGAGCGCTGATCGACGCCGGGCTCGGTTATGAAGTGATGGACAACGCCGCGGCGTGTCGCACCTACAACGTGTTGATGAGCGAAGATCGCAAGGTCGCGGCCGCGCTTATTTTGTAGTGTGTTCGATGCGCAATCCATTTGAGGATTCTTTTTTGCGCCTGCCAATCGGTGTTCGCAGTCAGCATCGGATCGCTCTCGACGGACTTGAAGCGGATCGCCGTACTGTTTCTTCTTGCCTCCGTGGCACAATGCCGCATGCACGGTAACCATTGGTTAAGTATCGTCACCGTCGGCCGATTGCAAAGTGCTCCCATTTTCGGCCGGTAACGCGTCCCCATGCTCACATCCCTCGCCACCGCGCTCGACCAGTTAGGTCTCGTCGTGCTCGGCAAGGAATTGCAGATCCGGCTCGCACTAGCCTGCGTGCTGGCACGTGGCCATCTGCTGATTGAAGATTTGCCGGGCGTGGGCAAGACCATTCTCGCGCACACGCTGGCGCGGGTGCTCGGTCTCCAGTTCCAGCGCGTTCAATTCACCAGTGACTTGCTGCCCGCGGATATTCTCGGCGTGTCGATTTTTGATCGCGAGGCTGCTGGCTTCAAGTTTCACCCCGGTCCTATTTTCTCCAACGTGGTGCTGGCGGACGAAGTGAATCGCGCGACACCCAAAGCGCAAAGCGCGCTGCTGGAAGCAATGGAAGAACATCAGGTCACGGTCGACGGCGAAACGCGTCTGCTACCGGAGCCGTTCTTCGTGATTGCAACGCAGAACCCGTCATTTCAAATCGGTACTTTTCCGCTTCCCGAATCTCAACTGGACCGTTTTTTGATGCGCATGCATCTCGGTTATCCGGATGCCAAAGCTGAACGCTCGTTGCTGGAAGGACGCGACCGTCGTGACATGATTCACGATTTGAGTTCTTGTCTTGACTCGAATCACTTGCTTGGCTTGCAGCGCCAAGTAAGTGAAATATTTGTAGCTCCCGCGCTGCTCGACTACGTGCAGGCCTTACTCAGTCGCACCCGGATGTCGCCGCGATTCAGCAGCGGTTTGAGCCCGCGCGCCGGATTGCATTTGCTCTCGGCCGCGCGTGCCTGGGCTTTTCTCGCCGACCGCGGCGAAGTCTTGCCCGAAGATATTCAGGCTGTGCTCCCCAGCGTCGCAGGCCACCGGATTCGATTGGCGGGCGATGCGCGATTCGCCGACTCGGCACAGGTCATTCGGCAACTCATCAGCGAAGTTGCGTTGCCCTGAACCATGATTGCGCTGGGCCTGCGCGATCGCATCGCGGACTGGATCTCGCGCCCGCGTTTTCCCGAGTCCGGAGCGGTGGTCCTGACGCAGCGTCGCGTGTACATCTTGCCGACGCGCGCCGGCTTCGGCTTCGCACTGGTTCTGCTGTTGACGCTGACCGGCTCGATCAACTACGCCTTAAGCCTCGGGTTCATCTTGACTTTCCTGCTAGGCGGGATGGCGGTGATTTCGATTCTGCACACCTATCGGAATCTGGCGCACTTGCGCGTAAGCGCCGGACGCTGTTTACCGGTATTCGCCGGCGACATCGCGCATTTACCGGTGATGCTGGAAAATGCCGGCGCGCGTTCGCGCATCAGTATCGGCGTGCGCCAGCCGGACGGCCGCGTGCGTTTTGCCGACGCAGCGGCGCACGCGGTAGCGACGATCGAACTACAAGTCGCCGCGAAGCAACGCGGTTATTTGCGCCCCGGACGCTTTCGCCTGTTTACGCGCTTCCCGATCGGACTGACTTACGCTTGGAGCAATCTGGATTTCGATTGGGCCTGCGTGGTCTACCCCGCGCCGGAGTTGCCGCCCGTTCCACTCCCGCCGACGGCGCAGCCGAGTGGCGCGGCGACGATGCATACGCCCGGCGATGACGACTTTGCCGGATTGCGCACCTATCATCCGGGCGATTCGCCACGACGCATCGCGTGGAAGATCGTGGCGCGCACCGACGTCGTCATGACCAAGCAGTTTTCCGGCGGCGGCGGAGACGAGCTCTGGCTCGATTGGGAAGCCACCGCGTCCCTCCGGAATAAGGAACTGCGCCTGTCACGGCTCACGCGCTGGGTGCTCGACGCGGATACCCACGGCCTCTCTTATGGTCTGCGCTTACCCGACGTGACGGTTGCGCCAGAGGTTGGCGATGCGCATCGGCGCGCTTGCCTGCGCGCGCTCGCCTTGTTCGAACTACCGACGTGATAACGGAGACTCTGGACCGGCGTGCCCTCGGCGCCTTGGTCATCGTCCTGCTGCTGGCCGCTGCCCCGCACGCGGTTCATTTGCCGTTATGGGTAGTGGCGGGCATGACGTGTATTGCAAGCTGGCGCGTGTGGTTGCTGTGGCGTGGCGGTGCAATGCCCGGGCGCTGGTTGTTGATCGCCATCGCCATGATGAGCAGTGCCGGTGTCCTGCTGTTCTACCGGACGTTGTTTGGGCGCGAGGCCGGCGTCGCGCTGCTGGTCCTGATGCTCGGCATCAAATTGCTCGAAATCAGAACACGGCGCGACGTGACCGTGGTGATCTTTCTCGCGTATTTCCTGGTGGTCACCAGTTTTTTTTACTCGCAGACGGTTCCCACGGCGATCTATATGCTGCTGCTGGTGTGGGCGATTACCGCAGTCATGCTGGCCTTTCAGTACTACGCCAGCGCCCCAGCGTGGAGGTCGATTGCGCGCACCGCGGCGGCGTTGCTACTCCAGGGTATGCCGGTCATGCTGGTGTTGTTCGTGTTGTTCCCGCGAATTCAAGGACCGCTGTGGGGAATTCCTCAGAGCAGTTACTCTGCCACCAGCGGACTGTCGGATACGATGGCGCCGGGAAGCCTGAGCGAGTTGAGCTTATCCGATGCAGTGGCATTTCGCGTCCAGTTTGAACGCTTACCGGAAAAACCCGCTCAGCTTTATTGGCGCGGTCCGGTGCTGTGGGATTTCGACGGGCGCACCTGGACTTCCGGCACGACCGGTGCGACTGTCGCGCGACCGCGATTCGAAGCGCTGGCCGATCCGCTGCGCTACACGGTGACGCTGGAGCCGCAGAATCTGCGCTGGATGTTTGGCATCGATTTGCCCGCGTTGATTCCGCCCAACGCGGCTCTCACGACCGATTACCAGATGTTGTCCACGCAGTCGCTGCGCAATCGAATTCGCTATGACATGATCTCGGTGCCAATTTATCGGCTGGACCGCGAACTGCGCGTCTTCGATAAAGAGCGTGCGCTACGCCTGCCGCTCGATTCCAATTTACGCGCCGTCGCGCTGGCGCGCGGCTGGGCCGAGCTATCCCGCGATCATCGCGCCGTCGTCAATCAGGCACTCGCGCGGTTTCGCAGCGAACCTTTTTTCTACACCCTGGTTCCGCCGCTGCTCGGCGCGCAACCGGTCGATGAATTCCTGTACCAAACGCGCCGGGGTTTCTGCGAGCACTTCGCCTCCAGCTTTGTGTTTTTGATGCGTGCCGCCGGTGTTCCGGCACGCGTGGTAACCGGTTATCTCGGCGGCGAAGTCAATTCATTGGGAAACTACTTGATCGTTCGACAGTCCGACGCCCACGCCTGGGCCGAGGTGTGGTTGGAGAACGAAGGCTGGGTGCGGGTGGATCCGACCGCGGCCGTATCGCCTGCACGAATAGAGTCAGGGATCGCCGCGGCACTCCCCGCCGGGGAACCATTGCCGATGCTGGTCAGAGTGGATTGGGAGTGGCTGCGCGACATGCGATTCGCGTGGGACGCGCTGGCCAATTCGTGGAATCAGTGGGTGCTGGGTTACACGCCGGACCGGCAGAGTCGATTGCTTCAGTTCTTCGGATTTTCCCACGCGACCTGGCAGAACATGATCATCGCACTGATGTCGTGCAGCGTCGTTGTGGTGCTGATCCTGGCCGCGATCACTTTGCGCGATCTACGCGGACGCAGCCGCGATCCAGTACTCCAGTCCTGGCAACGCTTCTGCAAGTCGATGGCAAGAGCAGGTGCCGCGCGCTTGCCGCACGAGGGGCCGCTCGATTACGGGCGGCGCTTGGCCAGGCACTTTCCTCAGCGCGCGGACGAATTATTGGCGATCACACGCAGTTACGCAGCGCTGCGCTATGCGCCGTCGTCGAGTAAGCCGTCGTTGCACGAATTCAAACAGCGCATCGCGCAACTGTGACGATCACGATTTGCCGAGCGCCGGCAGGAATTTCATTGGGTCGACCGGCTTGCCAAAGCGGCGCACTTCGAAATGCAAGGCAACGCGATCGGCGTCGCTGCTGCCCATCTCGGCGATAGCTTGGCCTTGTTTGACCATCTGCCCCTCACGCACCAGCAGTTTCTGATTGTGCGCATACACCGAAAGATAGCTCGCGTTATGTTTGATGATCACCAAGTTGCCATATCCGCGCAAGCCACTTCCGCTGTAAACCACTTTGCCGGCGGCCGCCGCGGCGATCGATTGGCCGGCCTTTCCATCGATTCCCACGCCCTTGCCCTCGGCGCCCGCGCCGAACGCGTAGATTAGTTTTCCCGGCGCGGGCCACGCCCACGCAATGGTGTCTTCCCCGCTGGGCGCGTCGCGTTTGGGTTCGACCCGAGCTTCGACCTTGGCTTCTCTCGCCGGCACCGGTTTGGGGAGGCTCGATGGCTTCTGCGACGCCGCTTTCATCGACGGAAAATATTCGCTCGCGACGGCATCGCTATAGGGTAGTCGTTGCGGCTTCGGTTCGGACTTCACCGGTATTGGCTCGGATGGGGCGACGGCCGCGCTCGTGTCCGAACCGGGCGCGGTCACTGAGGCCGGCGCGGTCAAGCGTAAGGCCTGGCCGATTTTTATCAGCGCCGGGTCGGCGATGCCATTCCATTGCGCAAGTTCACGGTAGTCCTCTCCGTGATCCAGCGCGATGCTGTACAGCGTGTCGCCCTTCTTGACCACGTATACCGCGGGACGCCAGTCGCCATTCCGATACGCTCGCACTTCGGGTTGCGGTGTTTTCGGCTCGGTGAGCGGCGCCACGGGCTTGGCCACGGCAAGCGGCTTTCGCGGCACGGGTTCCATTCGCTCCGATACGGGAGCGCGCCCCGGATCGATCTCGCAACTTGCGCACGCCACCAGCAATCCGAAGACCAGTCTGCGCTTCATCCGGTGATACCAGGCAGCAGCGGCACGAAGCGCACAGCTTCGAATTCGGCTTGCGTCAGCGAATCCCCTCGTTTCTCCACGAGGAGCAAGCGCTGCAACTGACTGCCCAGCGGCAAGACGAGGCGAGCGCCCTCCGCAAGTTGCTCGGTCAACGCAAGGGGGATCTCAGGTGCGGCCGCACCGATTGCAATCGCATCGAAGGGCGCCAGGTCGGCCAGCCCTTTATAGCCATCGGCGTGACGAACCCGCACGTTGCGACAGCTCGCAGCCCGTAAATTGGCGCGCGCTTTGGTCAGCAACGCGGCAACGCGCTCAATCGAATAGACTTCTTTCGATAGTTTCCCCAGCACCGCCGCTTGATAGCCGCAGCCACACCCGACATCGAGGACGCGACCCAGCTTGCGGCCGCCGCGCACCAGCTCGCAAATTCTGGCGACCACATACGGGCTCGAGATGGTTTGACCAAAGCCGATCGGGAGCGCGTCGTCGTCATACGCACGGCTGCTCAAGGCTTCGTCGATGAACATATGCCGCGGTACTTCCGCCATGGCGGCCAGAACCAACTCGTCGCGAATGCCCTGCTCGCGCAATCGATCCACCATGCGCAAACGCGTGCGTTGGGACGTCATGCCAATACCCAACTGTGTGCCGCTCACGCCGTGCCTCAACGAGCGGCGTCACGCAGCCACTCGTCTACCGTTTCCAAACGAGCGAACTGGGTGAGATCCATTTGCAACGGCGTCACCGAAACACGCCTTTGGGCAACAGCGTGAAAATCCGTCCCCACGCCTGCATCTTGCGCGTCTCCAGCGGCACCGACCCAGTAGATCACATCGCCACGCGGATTAGTCGTCTTGATCACCGGCTCTGCCTTATGCCTGCGTCCCAGTCGCGTCACCTCAAAACCGCCGAGTTCACGCTCCGCGCAGTCGGGCACATTCACGTTCAACAGCATGGGTTGCGCAAACGGTTGCCGTATAAACCGCTCGACCAGCGTGCGCGCAACCTGCGCGGCCGTCTGATAGTGTCGCTCTTGCTTACCGGCCAGCGAAACAGCGATCGAAGGAATTCCCAGCAAGAAGCCTTCGGTCGCCGCCGCTACTGTGCCGGAATAAATCGTGTCGTCTCCCATGTTCGCGCCGCTGTTGATCCCCGACACCACCATATCGGGCAGCGTATCCAGCAGACCCGTTACCGCCAGATGGACGCAATCGGTCGGTGTGCCATTTACGTACTGAAACCCACTTGGGGCGCGCCGCACGAACAGTGGGCGATCGAGGGTCAAGGAGTTGCTCGCGCCGCTACGATCTCGTTCGGGCGCGACCACAATGATTTCAGCAAGCGGCGCCAACGCAAGCGCTAAAGCTGCCAACCCGGGGGCGAAGTAACCGTCATCGTTGCTGAGCAGAATACGCATCAGTGCAGCGCTCGGGAAATACGTGACGGACCTTTTTTCCGCGCGCACGAACGAAATACTTGCGGGTCGTTCATCGCCTGAAAGAAGTTACCGGTAAGTCCGTGCAGCGCGGTAGACGATCGCGCCAGATAAAGAATTTGGTCGGGGCGAGAAGATTCGAACTTCCGACCCCTTGCACCCCATGCAAGTGCGCTACCAGGCTGCGCCACGCCCCGACTGAGCGGATTATAACAAGAGGCCAGCAATAAGCTGAGGGAAATTTGACTTTCAGCCGCGCAGAATTTCAATCACGCCGAGAATTTCTCGGCGCATCTGCTGCGCGCCGACCTGCACTCGCGGCCGCGCGGCATGCGCGGTTTCATCCAGACGCGCGCGCGCGCCACTGATGGTGAAGCCCTGCCGATACAGCAACTCGCGGATGCGGCGGATCAGCAGTACCTCGTGATGCTGGTAATAGCGCCGGTTACCGCGGCGCTTCACCGGCTTCAGTTGGGTGAATTCCTGCTCCCAATAGCGCAACACGTGCGGCTTAACGCCACACAATTCACTCACTTCCCCGATCGTGAAATAGCGCTTGGCGGGAATCGGCGGCAACACCGCCTTAGGACCGCTCGCGTCCATTTCCACGATAATTTTTCTCCACCATCGCCTTGAGTTTCTGGCTGGCATGGAAGGTCACCACACGACGCGCGGTGATGGGAATTTCTTCCCCGGTTTTCGGATTGCGGCCAGGGCGCTGCGGCTTGTCGCGCAACTGGAAATTGCCGAACCCGGACAGCTTTACCCCATTCCCCGTTTCCAGTGCCAATCGCACTTCCTCGAAAAATGACTCCACCATGTCCTTGGCCTCGCGCTTATTCAGTCCGACCTTCTCAAACAACAACTCCGCAAGGTCGGCCTTGGTCAGGGTCATCATTTCGTCCTTATTGTCTGAGTTTTCCACCGAATTCTTTTTCCAAAATTTCCTGAAGTACCGCCCCTGCTGCATCCACTTCGGCATCCGTGAGAGTTTTTTGAGTATCTTGCAATAACCATCGGAAAGCAAGACTTTTTTTCCCGTTTTCCACCCCTTCTCCGCGGTACAAATCGAACACCGAAATGTCCACCACGATGGCTGGTTTGCGCGCCCGCAACACCTCCAGGATGCCTCCCACCGCCACATCGTCCGGCAGCACAAACGAGCCATCGCGCCGCACCAGCGGGAAACGGGAAACCTCGGCATAAGCGGGCAACGGCACGCGCAGAGCCGGTTCGCAATCCAATTCAAATAACGACACCGGCCCAGGGATTTCGTACTTGCGCTGCCACTTTGGATGCAGTTCGCCGATCCAGCCCACCTCCACGTCGCCCAGGATGATGCGCGCGCTGCGCCCCGGATGCAGTGCAGGATGTGGCGCCTGCTCGAAGCGCGCAGTGCGCGGTGCGAGCAACGCTTCAACGTCACCCTTGAGGTCGAAGAAATCGCCGCCTCGCTTCGGCGTGCCCCACTGCTCTTCAAAGGCGGCACCGTAGGCCGCGGCGGCAATGCGCATCGGTTGGCGCAGCCCCACCACCGCCAAATCCGCCGCCACCGCGCTCGCATCGCGGATAAACACGCGCCCGACTTCAAATACTCTCACCCGCTCCAGTTTGCGGTTGAGGTTGTAGCGCACATTGCCGATCAGTCCTGCCATCAGGCTCGAGCGCATGACGGCCATTTGGCTGGCAATCGGATTCAACACCCGCAGGGGAGCCGCGTTCGCGGCAAGATCAGCCTCCCACGCCTCGTCCACAAAGCTGTAGTTGACCACCTCTTGATAGTCGGCCGCGGCGAGTCTTGCGCGCAGATCATGCAGCGAGCGTCGACGCTCAGGCAGCGGCAGCATGCTCGCCCATGCCTTGGGTGGCGTCGCCGGAATGCGCTCGAAGCCATACACCCGCGCGACTTCTTCGATCAGATCTTCCTCGATCACCAGGTCGAAGCGATAGCTTGGCACGCGCACCACAAAAGTCTCCGCGTCTGCGACGCCGTGGCGTTCGCACGCGAGACCAAGGCGCGCAAATATCTTGGCCATTTCATCGGCGCTGATGTCCACGCCGATCACCTTGCGCGCGCGCGCCACGCGCATTCTCACCGGCGGCCGCAGCGGCAATTGCGCAACGGTATCGGTGACCGGGCCCGGCTCACCGCCGCAGATGTCGAGGATCAAGCGAGTTGCGCGTTCGATTCCCTGAACATTGTTGTCGAAATCGACGCCGCGCTCGAAACGATGCGAAGCATCGCTTAGGAAATTATATTTCCGGGCACGTCCGGCAATCGCGTCCGGGTGAAAGAACGCCGCTTCAAGAAACACGTTACGCGTGGCGAGTTCCGCCTTGGTGCTGTCGCCTCCCATGATCCCGGCGAGCCCGATAGGACCCCGGTCATCCGTGATAGCCAGGACGGTTTCGTCCAACTCCACAGTCTGTTCATTCAGCAGCTTGAGTTGCTCGCCCTTGCTCCCGAAGCGCACGTCGATTGCGCCGCGCAGTTTGTCAAGATCGTAGACATGAAGCGGCCGCCCCAACTCCAGCATCACGTAGTTGGTGACGTCGACCAGCGCGGAAATCGGCCGCTGACCAGCGCGCTCCAGACGCGCTTTCATCCACGCGGGCGTCGGTGCCGCGGCATTCACGTTGCGCAGCACCCGTCCGGTGAAGCGCCCGCAGCCTGAGGGCGCCGAGATGCGCACCGGGAAAACGCTCGTCGTCGTCGCCGGCACCGCTTCGATTGGCGGCAGCGTCAGCGGCGTCTCGGTCAGCGCCGAAACGTCACGCGCGACCCCGAGCAGCGACAGGCAATCGGCGCGATTGGGAGTCAGTTTGATGGTGAGAATCTGATCGTCAAGTGCGAGGAGCTCGCGAACATCCTGGCCTGGCGCAGCGTCGGCCGGCAACACCAGCAAGCCGCTGTGATCGTCGGACAGACCGAGTTCGCGCGCGGAACACAGCATCCCCCGGCTCTCCACCCCGCGCATCGTCGCGCTTTTGATCTCGAATGGTTGATCCGGGGTTGCGCCGGGAAGTTTTGCGCCGATCAAAGCGCAAGCGACTTTCATTCCGGCCGCGACATTGGGCGCTCCGCAAACAATGCCGAGTTTTTTCCCGTCGCCCACGTCGACCTCGCAAACTCTCAATTTGTCCGCTTTGGGATGTTGCTCGGCGGACAACACCTTCCCGACCACCACGCCGGAAAATGGCGGTGCGATGCTCACGCACTGTTCCACTTCCAATCCGGACATGGTCAGCAGGTGCGTCAGCTCCGCGGTGGTGAGCGCAGGATTGACGAAACTGCGTAGCCAGCTTTCGGGAAATTGCATCGCGCCTTCTTTCCGCTCGTGCTTAGTTGAACTGCCTGAGAAACCTCAGGTCGCCATCGTAGAACAAGCGCAGGTCATCAATGCCATAGCGCAGCATGGTCAGGCGTTCCAAACCGCTGCCGAAGGCGAAACCCAGGTAGCGCTCGGGGTCCAGGCCAAAGTTGCGCATCACCTGCGGATGCACCTGACCGGCGCCGGAAATTTCCAGCCAGCGCCCCTTCAGCGGACCGTTGGCGAAAGCCATATCGATTTCCGCCGACGGCTCGGTGAACGGAAAAAACGATGGGCGAAAGCGAACCTGCAGCGCATCGGTTTCGAAGAAACGCCGGAGGAAATCCGTATACACGCCCTTCAGATGCGCAAAGCTGATGTCCTCGTCGATCCACAATCCTTCCACTTGATGAAACATCGGTGAATGGGTGGCATCGGAATCGACGCGGTAAGTTCGTCCCGGCGCGATCACTCGAATCGGCGGCGCGTGCATGCGCGCATAACGCACCTGCATCGGGCTGGTGTGCGTGCGCAGCAGCAAGCCGCCCTCGACGTAGAAGGTGTCATGCATCGAGCGCGCCGGATGATTTTCCGGCTGATTCAGCGCGGTGAAGTTGTGCCAGTCGGTTTCAATCTCGGGACCATCGGCCACATCGAAGCCGACCGAACGGAAAATTTCTTCGATGCGTTGCCAGGTGCGAATAACCGGATGCACCCCGCCTCTTCCGCGGCCGCGGCCCGGCAACGAAACGTCCAGCGCCTCTTCCGCCAAACGCGCTTCCAGCACTCGTTCCGCCAGCGCCTCGCGCCTGGCATGCAACAGAGCTTCGACTTGCACCTTGGCGCTGTTGATCAGCGCGCCGGCCCGAGGCCGCTCTTCCGCCGAGAGTTTGCCGAGTCCTTTGAGAAGCTCGGTGAGAACACCGGCCTTTCCCAGAAAGCGCGCTTTCTCCTGCTCTAACAGAGCAGGATCCGTGATGCGTTCGAAGCACGCTCTGGCTTCGGCGACAATCTTGTCGAGATTCTCCATCCTGATTTGCCCGGTACCAAACAAAAAAAGGAGGCTGCATAAGCCTCCTTTTGAATTCGCTTCCGACGATCAGGCGGTGAGACTGGCTTTCGCCTGAGCGGCAATTTGATCGAATGCCGGCCGATCGAACACCGCGAGATCGGACAGCATCTTTCGATCGACTTCGATCGCCGCTTTTTTCAGTCCGTTGATCAAGGTGCCGTAAGTCATCCCGAAATCGCGCGCGGCGGCGTTGATACGGATAATCCACAAAGATCGGAATTGGCGTTTGCGCTGGCGGCGGTCACGATAGGCATATTGCCCGGCCTTCATCACCGCCTCTTTGGCGATGCGATATACGTTCTTGCGGCGGCCTCTAAAGCCCTTGGCCAGCGCGAGCACTTTCTTATGGCGCGCGCGCGCGGTTACTCCACGTTTAACTCTTGGCATGGCGCTCTCCCCTTACGCGTACGGCAGCATGGCGCGGATCGCCACAGCGTTCGTTTCGTGCACACCGGTCATCCCGCGCAACTGGCGCTTGGACTTGGTGGTGCGCTTGGTAAGAATATGGCGCCTGAACGCCTGTGAGCGCTTGATGCGCCCGCCGCCCATTGCGCGAAACCGCTTGGCGGCTCCGCTCTTAGTTTTCATCTTTGGCATGCTGACTCCTGTTTTCGCTTGAAGCTAAGGTGGCCCAACGGGCACTTCTGGAACCCAAGCCTCACTTGTTATCCGTTGACCATCAAACTATCCTGCGGAGACCGCAACGGCATGACCTCTCCGCATTCACCACTCTGCGCGTCAAACTCCCAATTTCTTTTTCGGCGCCAGCACCATCACCATCTGCCGGCCCTCCATCTTGGGGAATTGCTCCACTTGACCGTGACCTTCCAAATCAACCTTGACCCGCTCAAGCAATCGAACTCCGAACTCCTGGTGCGCCATTTCGCGGCCGCGGAATCGCAACGTGATCTTGGCTTTGTCGCCTTCCGCCAAGAAACGGATCAAATTGCGCAGCTTGATTTGGTAGTCGCCTTCGTCGGTCCCCGGACGAAATTTTACTTCCTTGACTTGAATTTGCTTCTGTTTAAGCTTGGCCTCGTGCTTCTTCTTCGCCTCGCTGTATTTGAACTTTCCGTAGTCCATCAAGCGGCATACGGGCGGCGTCGCTGTCGGGGCAATTTCGACCAAATCAATTTCGGCTTCCTCGGCGAGTTGCATGGCCTTTTCTATCGCCACGATCCCAATCTGCTCGCCGGCCACACCGATGAGCCGTACTTCCGGCACATTGATTTCACCGTTGACCCGAACGTCTTTTTCCTGAGCTATAAGCTGATCTCCAAAAAAATTAAGCCGTGCGACCTGATTGTGGCAACTCCGACTGCAGCCTCTCGATGAACCCGCTACAACTCATCTGGCCTAGATCGGCGCCGGTCCGGTCTCGCACGGCAACCATGCTGCCCGCCATCTCGCGATCGCCTAGGATCGCCATGTAAGGCAGCTTCTGCAAACTATGTTCCCGAATCTTATAGGTTATTTTCTCATTTCTCAAGTCCGCCTGAGCCCGAAAGCCTGCTTGGACGAGATCAGCCGTCACTTTCGCGGCGTATACAGCTTGATTTTCCGAGATGTTGAGCACTGCAATCTGCACCGGTGAGAGCCAAAGCGGCAACGCACCGGCGAAGTTCTCGATGAGAATCCCAATAAACCGCTCCATTGAACCCAAAATCGCTCGATGCAGCATCACCGGCACTTTGCGCAGATTGTCCTCGGCGACATACTCCGCTCCCAAACGCTCCGGAAGAGCGAAATCCAACTGCAAGGTCCCGCATTGCCACACCCGGCCGATACTGTCTTTGAGAGAGAACTCGATCTTCGGGCCATAAAACGCACCCTCGCCGGGATTTAGCTCCCATCGCAGGTTCTTTGCGTCCAAGGCGGATTTGAGAGCCAGCTCTGCCCGATCCCACGCCTCGTCCGAACCGATTCGTTTAGCCGGCCGCGTGGACAGCTTGATCAAGATCTCATCGAATCCAAAATCCTTATAGATGCTGCGAAGGAGGTCAATAAACGCCGCGGCTTCTTCCTGGACTTGATCCTCGGTGCAAAAGATGTGCGCGTCGTCCTGGGTAAACGCTCGAACGCGCATGATGCCGTGGAGGGCGCCGGATGGTTCATTGCGATGGCAGGCGCCAAACTCGGCCAGGCGCAGCGGCAAGTCCCGATAGCTGCGAATACCTTGGTTAAATATCTGCACGTGCCCCGGGCAATTCATCGGCTTCACCGCGTAGTCCCGATTTTCGGAGCGGGTGGTGAACATATGTTCGCGGAAATTTTCCCAGTGACCGGAGCGCTCCCACAGCGTGCGATCCATCACCTGCGGGGTGCGCACTTCCTGGTAATCGTGCTGCGCCAAGCGCCGCCGCATGTATTGCTCGATCTGCTGCCAGATCGCCCATCCCTTCGGATGCCAGAACACCATACCGGGCGCTTCTTCCTGGGTATGAAACAAATCCAACTGCCGCCCCAGCTTTCGATGATCGCGCTTGTCCGACTCCTCCAGCCGAAACAGATAGGCATCCAGATCTTCCTTGCGCGACCACGCCGTACCATAGATCCGCTGCAGCATTTCATTGCGCGAATCACCGCGCCAGTACGCGCCGGCCACTTTCAGCAGCTTGAAGACTTTGAGTTTGCCGGTCGAGGGCACATGCGGGCCGCGGCACAGGTCAACAAAGTCACCTTGCTGATACAGTGAAATCGCGTCGCCGCTCGGAATGCCGGAAATGATCTCGGCCTTGTACTGCTCCCCCATGCTTTGGAAGAACTCCACCGCGTCGTCGCGCGCCATGACTTTGCGCGCGACCGGGAGCTCGCGCCGCGAAATCTCCGTCATACGCACCTCTATGGCGCTGAGATCATCCGGGGTGAACGCGCGTTTGTAGGCGAAGTCGTAATAGAAACCGTCTTCAATCACTGGGCCAATAGTGACTTGTGCGTCCGGAAACAACTCCTTCACCGCGTGCGCTAACAGGTGCGCGCTCGAATGCCGCAGAATTTCCAGGCCGTCCTTATCCTTATCGGTAACAATCGCAACGTGCGCGTCGGATTCAACTTTGAACGAAAGATCAACCAACTGATCGTTGACGCGTCCGGCCAACGCTGCGCGCGCCAAGCCCGCGCCAATCGAGGCCGCCACGTCCGCCACTGTCACGGCGTGGTCGAATGACTTTTGTGCGCCGTCAGGCAGCGTGATAACCGGCACTTGCAAACACCAATTGGTAGGGTCCCAGAAAAACAGAAGTCAGGCGCCGGAAGGTCTCGTTCTTCCTTTGCCTGACTTCACGATCAGACTTCATTTGGTAGGCGCGATTGGACTCGAACCAACGACCCCCACCATGTCAAGGTGATGCTCTAACCAGCTGAGCTACGCGCCTGCAAGGTGCGGATTCTAACGGAAGCGGGATCGGGAAACAAACTTGCCGTGTGCGACTCGCCGCAAGTTGGTAGCCGCAGGCGACGAACCAGCGCGATCAGCGAATGGTAAACAGCTTACCGAAATTAGCGATGTCCAAGACTTGCTTGACCGTCCCTTGGCAATTGGACAGCACCACCGACTTGTTGGCGGCCTGGGCTTTTTCCTTGAGCATCAGGAGCATTCCCAGAGCCGAGCTGTCCAGATAATCCACCGACCCAAAATCGATCACGAACTCTTTGACGTCCGACACGCCCAACGCGCCGTCATAGGACTCGCGGAAGGTACGGTGCGCATTGAAATCGAAGCGCCCGTTTAGTTTGATCTTGGCTTTGCCGCCGTTGGTCTCTAGTTGTGCAAGCATGTCGTTGGCTCCGATAGGGTTTCTTGCTAAAACGATATCCTGCTCTTGTCATCGGCCCCGCATCGCCGATCTTTACCCCTCATGCGCGCGCGTCACTACCTCTTACACACGTACTAGGCGGGCCGAGCCCACCACCGCCATGACGCGCTTGGCGATGTCGTGCAACGGGAGAATCTCATCCACTCCGCCGGCGGCGACCTCCTCCTTCGGCATGCCGTACACCACGCAACTCGCTTCGTCCTGGGCAAAGTTATAGGCGCCCGCCTGCTTCATCAACAGCATCCCCTTCGCGCCGTCCTTGCCCATGCCGGTCAAAATCACTCCCACCACGTTCTTTCCAGCGACGCGCGCGGCGGACTCGAACAACACGTCGACCGCCGGCCGGTGGCGATTGACCGGCTCTGACTTGGACAACTCAGTCACGTAGTTGGCGCTGCTGCGCTTCAGCAGCAAATGCGAATGCCCAGGCGCAACGAAGGCGTGTCCGGGCAAAATTCTCTCGCCCCCCTCCGCTTCCTTAACTTCGATCTTGCACAGCGAGTTCAAGCGATTGGCGAAGGACTTGGTAAACGCCTCCGGCATATGCTGGGCGATGAGAATGCCGGGGGAGTCCGGCGGAAGAACTTGCAAAAATTCTTTGATCGCTTCGGTCCCGCCGGTCGACGCACCGACGATGATCAGCTTCTCGGTGGACGCCACGCGATTGCTGAGCGCGGGCAAATTAACCGCTGGCCCTGCCGCCGCGGCATGCCCATGACCCGGCAACTGCTTCACTTTTGCCTTCGCCGCGACGCGAATTTTGCCGGTAATCTCTTCGGCATACTGTTTGATGCCGCTGGCGATATCCAGCTTGGGTTTTGACACGTAGTCAATTGCCCCCAACTCCAGCGCTCTCAAGGTTGCGTCGGAGCCGCGCTCGGTCAGCGTCGACACCATCACCACCGACATGGGACGAAGCCGCATCAGCTTTTCCAGAAACTCCAGACCGTCCATACGCGGCATTTCCACGTCCAGCGTCAGCACATCCGGATTCCTCGTCTTGATCATCTCTCTCGCGACAATCGGGTCGGGCGCCGCGCCCACCACCTCCATGTCCGCCTCTGCGTTGATGACTTCAGTAAGGAGCTTGCGGATCAGCGCGGAATCATCGATCACCAGAACTTTAATTTTGCTCATGAGCTCACCCGCCTTCAATCGTTTTCGCTGCGCACAAGCGCTCAGCCGAACAATTCGATGTCGCCGCCGGATTTCTTGCTTCGAAGCTGCTCCGCGTAACCGGATTCGCGCTCCGCCAGCGTACGGTTGTGCGCGTAGCGTAGTTTCTTAACCATCACTTTCCCGCTCTGCGGAAAAAAATAAACTTTGCGCGGATAAATGTCCAACAGATCCCGCGCCGTAATACGAATACCTTCGGTGGCCAGAAAACTCTCCACGAATTCAGAATTGCGCTCACCGACCTTTGCCTGATGAACGCCTTGCAGAACCTTGCCTCCCCCAAATACTTTCGCTTCGAGAAAAGGGCGCTTCGCGCCAAGTTTTAGCAACTGGTTGATCAGCAACTCCATCGCGAAAGTCCCGTAACGCGCCGACGAGCTGAACGGGCTGCCGCCATCCCCTCCGCCGTCTGGGAGCATGAAATGGTTCATCCCGCCGATGCCCGAGTAGGTATCGCGGATGCAGGCGGAAACACAGGAGCCGAGAACCGTGACCACCAGCATATCGCTCGCGGTCACGTAATACTCGCCCGGAAGAATTTTCGCCGCCTGCTTGTCGAAGCTTCGATCGTAGTAGAGGTTTGACGCCAGCGCTTCATTCGGAGTTTCCGCCATCACGCACCCGCACGAAGTCGTACCCGTTGGTAGACGGTTTTCCCAAGCAACTTGAACACGTCACTCACGTGAAACAGGCTTTCGGAATGCCCGATATACAGTTGAGCGTCGGGTTCCATCATCGGGGCAAAACGCCGCAGTATTTTTGCCTGCGTCTCTTTGTCAAAGTAGATAAGTACGTTACGGCAAAAAATTCCTGCAAAAGGACCCTCAACATCCCAGCGTGGGTCTAACAAATTAAGTTGCTGGAAAGTGATCATGGCGCGTAACTCGGGGCGCACCTTGACGAATCCTTCTTGTTGCCCCGAACCGCGCAGAAAAAATTTCTTGACGCGTTGCGCATCCATTTTCTCTACGCGTTCGACCGGATAAACCCCGTCCGACGCTTTGCGCAGCACTTGCGTGTCCAAATCAGTCGCCACGATTTCTACCGGCGCGTCGAATCCACCGAACAACTCGACCATGGTCATGGCCATGGAATAAGGCTCTTCTCCGGTCGAGGACGCGCTGGACCACAAGCGGATGTGCGACTTGTTTTTGCGCGCGGCAATGTGGTCTCTGAGCATCGGAAAATGATGCGCCTCACGAAAAAACGAGGTGAGGTTGGTGGTCAGCGAATTGGTAAACTGCTCCCATTCCGCGTCGGCGGCGTCGCTCTGGAGAAGCTCCAGGTAATCGGAGAATCGATGCAGCTCGCACGCGCGCAAGCGCCGTGACAGCCGGCTATACACCATGTCCTGCTTGGCAGGAGACAGCGAGATTCCCGCGCGCTCATAGATCAGCGCGCGGATCTGCTCGAAATCGCTCGCGGTATATTCAAACTCACGGGATGCGTCAAAAGCAGCAGCGGCCGGGGCAACTCTCCGCCCAAGATGACTGCCCGCCGCAACCGTTTGTGCCGCCATGTTTCCTCTTAACTTGGTCATTTTTATTATCTGTTGGGTCCTGAAAATAATCCGTTTTTGCGGCCAGGTTGTTGACGCCGTGGCTCAGAAAAATCGTGGCTCGGAAAAGCCGCGACTTAGAAAAATCTCATCTCAGAACAACAGCGAAGCTCCGGCAAGCACTCGGCGCCGGTCTCCGCTAGCGGAAATCCGCTGCGCGAGTGCGACGTCCAGGACCACCTTTTTAGACCAGGCCCAAGTCACCGCGGCCAGGGCCTCGGTCTGCGCCTTGTCCCCGCTGCGGGCCGCGCCGGACAGTTCCCCGGAGATGCCGAATGCACCGCCGAGCGCATACGCGGCGGCCGCCGCCCACCGCCACTGACTGCGGCTACCGTCGGCCTCGCCAAGCTTGGTATACCCA
>JAYUZG010000217.1:0-12785 GCA_043751985.1 Betaproteobacteria bacterium | reverse complement strand
GCAACCCAGGACAGAATTCCCGACGTGACCACGGTCAGCGCAATAATCGAAGGAATTGGCGCTTTGCCCACCATCGCCAAGGCAAGCAATCCAAGCATCGCGACCAGCAAAGCACCGGCGCAATGCCAGCGCCGTTCACCCGTTTTGTCGGAATGTGCGCCGACCACCACCATTGACACTGCGGCGATGCCCCAGGGGATCATGCTGATCAGTCCCACTTTGAGGAAGTCTTTCTTGTCGATGCCTAGTTCCTGGATGATGGTCGGCATCCAGAAATTGACTGCGTAGAAGCCGACTACGCCGCAGAAGTAAACCAGCGCCAGAGCCCACACGCGTGCGTCCTTGAACGCGTCCAAAAAGTGCTCTTGCTTGCCCAGTGCGACCTTGTTGTCCGCATCTTCCGCGAGGCGCTGTAAAACCAGATTACGTTCAGCATCAGTCAGCCAGGTCGCCTTTTTCGGACCATCGTCCAAGCACACGAAAACCAGAATGCCGATCAACACGGATGGCACACCTTCCATCAAAAACAGCCACTGCCAACCACGCCAAGCATTCGCCCCATCCATGTACTGCATGATCGCGCCGGAAACCGGCGAGCCAACCACGTTGGAGATGGCGATCGCGGTCATAAACAAAGCGGTGATCTTGGCGCGGCGACTGCCTGGGAACCAGAACGTCAGATACAAAATGATTCCGGGGAAGAAGCCCGCTTCGGCGACACCCAACATGAAGCGCAGAAAGTAAAACGTGAACTCCGCATCGGTGCAATTGAACCAGGCCGCGATCACGCCCCAATGAAAATCGCCGGTGAATATGAACGCCGACGAAATGATTCCCCAGGTGACCATGATGCGGGCGATCCAAATCCGCGCGCCCACACGTTCCAGGATCACGTTACTCGGGACTTCAAAAATAAAATAACCGATGAAGAAAATTCCCGCGCCGAAGCCATAAATCTTGTCGCTGAATTGCAGATCACCGGCCATTTGCAATTTCGCAAACCCGACGTTGACTCGATCCAGAAACGCGACGATGTAACAAAGAAACAAGAACGGAATCAGCCGCCACGCTACTTTCGAGTAGGTTGCCTCTTCAAATTCGGGCGCGATGGTATTTGCCACTGGAAACTCCTCCTGGAAAAATTATGGATGCCTCATCGCCACGGCGTGGCGGCATTGTCATTCTGGCGTCGCCCGCCTTGGAATGGCGACGACGAGCGGTATTCTAGGTGCCTCGAATCGCTTTGGCTACCAGCATTTTTTTAACAGAGCGTGCAGCGCAGCATGCCCGGCGCTCAGCGCCAAGGCGGGAATATCTTGCCTTTAGTTATGCGCTCGCGCGCTTCAACTGAGTGCCAGCTCGCTTGATTGAATACGCTTCACGCCTTTCGCCGTCATGTCTTTCCAAGCGGCGGCCATCGAGCCATTCAAATCGATGCCGCGACATGCGTCTTCGATGACGACAGCGGCAAAACCAAACTTGCGCGCGTCCTGCGCCGACCATGAGACGCAGTAGTCGGTCGCCAGGCCACACACAAAAACGCGCTTGATGCCGCGTCCTTTCAAATAACCCGCCAAGCCGGTTTGAGTCTTGCCGTCCGCTTCCAGGAACGCGGAATAACTGTCCACGTCGTTGTGAAAACCCTTACGGATCACCAACTGCGCCTGCGGAATATTGATGTCCTTGTGGATCGACGCGCCCTCTGTCCCCTGCACGCAGTGATCCGGCCACAACACTTGCTTGCCGTATTTGAGATCGATCATCTCGAATGGTTTTTTCCCCTCGTGTGACGACGCAAACGACACGTGATGCGCGGTGTGCCAGTCCTGCGTCAGCACCACGTTGTCGAAACTCCTGGCGATCCGGTTGATGAGCGGCACGATCGCATCACCTTCCTTGACCGCCAGACTGCCGCCCGGAACAAAGCAATTCTGTACGTCGATCACCAATAGCGCATCGCTTGCTCGCGGTTTGATCGCGGCGGCGAAAACCTGTTTGACAGGCGCCAGAACGGCGACGGCGCCGAGCGCACCGGCGGAAGCGATAAACGCACGACGATTGAATTGTTTCATTGCTTTCCCACTTGAATGTCAAGCCGTTCGATGACGCGCTGGCACGAACCTGAATCTGCGCTCAGCAACACCGCATAAGTGTAGCATCGAGCGACTTAGCTCACAGCCGCGCACGCGCGAATCGATTGGGATCGATAGCATGTGCCAGCGCATCGGCGAGCGGCGCGGGTTCGCCGGTCAATTTGGACGCGATGAATTCGGCCAGCATCGGTGCCAGCGCGATGCCGCGCGAACCCAGCGCCACGCACGCGAACAAACCGGTTTGCAACTCCCCCGCGATCGGCATGAGATCGACGCTCATGCTGCGAAAAGATACCCGTCCGCCGAGCACGGCGGCTTCCGTGGCACCGCCAAATCCCGGCGCGATGCGCCGCAGGCGGCGCAGATTTTCTGCGTGGTCTTCGA
The DNA here is from genome assembly GCA_043751985.1 of Betaproteobacteria bacterium. Classification (GTDB taxonomy): domain Bacteria; phylum Pseudomonadota; class Gammaproteobacteria; order Burkholderiales; family JAYUZG01; genus JAYUZG01. Next base: position 10,308 of record JAYUZG010000217.1, on the reverse strand, counting down.
CGCGTAGCGCATCGTCATTCATGCCTTCGTTGAAGCTCGCGCCGACGCAGTGCACGCCGTTGATCGCGGGCGTCACATAGCCATCCCCGCACAGCGGCAAGCGCAACGGTAGGTGCTCTGGCAGATAACTCAATTGCCCGCGCACCGGCCGGATCGGCACACCCGCGAACTGCTCGAAGCCCAATGCATCGTGCGCGTTAGCGACGATAATCGCCGCGGCCTCGCCTAGCACATCGCCATGCGCATCAAGCACCTGCCAGCGATCCGCCACACGCCTCAACGAGGCAACAAGCTGATTGAATCGATGCTCGACCATGTCGCCCGCCTGCGCGAGCTGAGCCTCGCACAGGCGCACCGGCTCGACCCAGCCGCCTCCGGGGTAAAACCACCCTGCCGCTGCGACCGGAACGCCACACAACCGCGCGGCGTCTTGCGCGCTCACCGGCCGCATTACCTCCTCGGGCATTCCAAGCCGCGCCAGGGTCGCGCGAATTTTTTCCATGCGAGCAGAATCTGTTGCCACGTGCACGACGCCGCGCAACCTGGCACCCGCGTCGTGCGCGGCCAGCCGGTGTATATGCGCGGCACCGTACAGAAACGCGTCAAGCGACAACTGCACTTGCGCGATCCAGTCAATGCCGACGTGTGGCCGCAGAATCGCCGTCGGATTGCCCGAGGCGCCTCTACCCGCGCTCTCATTGCGATCGAACAAGGTGATATTCCTGCCGCGTGCGGACAGCCGCTGCGCGCAAGCGGTTCCCGCCAAACCGGCACCGATAACGATGACTCCGCGCGCAGAATAATTACCCGCTGGTTCTTTGCTGCGAAAGCGCGCGACCAGTTTCTCCCGCTTCGGTGCGCATCCGCTTTCTTTGGCTACCGCAAATCCGACGGCCTCAAGTCCTGCTCGCACACGCCCCGCGACGGTATAGCTTGCCGCCGTCGCGCCACTCTTGGCTAAGCGCGCCAATTGCGCAAAGACGACATCGCTCCACATCTCGGGATTCTTGGCAGGCGAAAATCCATCGAGAAAAAACGCGTCCGCCCGCGCGTCCAATTCCGGCAACAATTGCGCGGCATCGCCGAACAACAAGGTCAGCGTCACCCGCTCCGAGTCGAGCTGCAAGCGGTGAAAGCCGGGCAACAACGGCGGATACGCGGCCAGTAATTCACCGGATAAAGCCGCGAACCGTGGCCAGCGGCCGTGAATTTCGCGCAACGCCTCGCGCGTGAACGGATGCTTTTCAAGCGACACAAAATGCAGGCGCGTGTCGCTTGCCGCAGTGGTCCGCCACGCCTCCCAGGTGGTGAGAAAATTGATTGCGGCACCGAACCCTGTTTCGACGATGGTAAAGCCGGGCGCGCCAAGCCAGCGTTGCGGCAGCCCATTACCCGCCAGAAACACCTGTTGCGCCTGCTCCACGGCACCCGCGCTGGACGCATATACATCATCGAAGCGCTTCGAATACAAGCTGCCGTTATCCAGCAGGGTGACAGGTGAAGCGTCGATAGCGGCGGGAACGAAACGCATGGAAGGGAAGTCGGAGTGAAAGAAGCGGCTCGATTATCTCGCGGCAACCACCGCATTCCAGCATAATTTGGCGTAGTTGCTGATTTACGCTCTGACTTTCTTTTTTTTCGTCGCAAGGGGTATCATAATCCCGCGTTGTCGAAGGGTCGGCAGAAGACTTGCTTACTGTGTGAGCGGTCAATAAGAATGAACGGCGATATTAAGGAATTCAATTGAAACCCACGGACGTTTCCGCGCCTTCCTACTTTCACAAGGTAGTCGATTGTCAGTGGGCGTGCCCGGCGCATACACCGGTCCCCGAGTACATTCGCTTGATCGCGCAGGGGCGTTATGCCGACGCTTATATGGTCAACTGGAATTCCAATGTCTTCCCCGGCATTCTGGGGCGCACTTGCGATCGGCCGTGCGAACCCGCCTGCCGGCGCGGCCGCGTAGAAGAAGGCACCACGGACAAACCCGAACCTGTCGCGATTTGTCGTCTAAAGCGCGTGGCCTCCGACTACAAGGGCGATATTCGCACACGCCTGCCAAAACCCGCGCAGGTCAAAAACGGCAAGCGCATCGCGCTGATCGGAGCAGGTCCCTCCTCGCTCACGGTTGCGCGCGATCTGGCACCGCTGGGGTACGAAGTCGTGATGTTCGACGGCGACGCCCGAGCCGGCGGGATGATCCGCACGCAGATTCCGCGCTTCCGCCTGCCCGAGTCGGTGACCGACGAAGAAGTTGGCTACATTCTGGATTTGGGCGTTGACTTTCGCGCCGGTCATCGCGTCGACAGCCTCAAAACTTTGCTGGCCGAGGGCTTCGACGCGATTTTCGTCGGCAGCGGCGCGCCGCGCGGGCGCGATCTGCATGTTCCAGGTCGCGCCGAAGCGGCCCGCAACATTCACATTGGAATTGATTGGTTGTCGAGCGTATCGTTCGAGCACGTAAGCAAGATTGGCAAACGCGTCATCGTGCTCGGTGGCGGCAACACCGCGATGGACTGTTGCCGTTCGGCGCGCCGGCTCGGTGGCGAATCGGTGAAAGTGGTCGTGCGCTCGGGCTTCGATGCAATGAAGGCGTCCGCGTGGGAAAAAGAGGATGCGATTCACGAGGGCATTCCGATTCTGAATTATCTCGTTCCGAAAGAGTTCACTCACACGAATGGCCGCTTGACCGGCGTGATGTTCGAGAAGGTGGCGCCAATAAAAAATTCCGCCGGCAGCACCGAACTCGTTGCCACCGGTGAGCCGCTGACGCACATTGAGTGCGATGACGTGCTGGTCGCGGTGGGACAGGAAAATGCGTTTCCGTGGATCGAGCGCGACATGGGCGTCGATTTCGACGCTGCCGGCATGCCGGTTATCAACAAAGCAACGATGCAATCGAGCCTGCCGAAAGTATTTTTCGGCGGCGATGCCGCGTTTGGTCCGAAGAACATCATCTGGGCCGTCGCGTACGGACGCGAAGCGGCCATCTCCATCGACAAATTCTGCCATGGCGAAGACCTGCGTCAACGCCCTGCGCCGACCGTGAATCGCAACTCGCAGAAAATGGGAATCCACGAATGGAGTTACGACAACGCGATTTCCAACGACCTGCGCTTCAAGGTTCCGCTCAAGGAAAGCAAGGTTGCGCTGAAAGACATCAAGGTCGAAGTCGAGCTGGGCTTCGATCTGAAGCAGGCTTTCGCCGAAGCGCAGCGCTGTCTTAACTGTGACGTGCAGACGGTATTCACCGGAAAATTGTGCATCGAATGCGACGCCTGCACCGACATCTGTCCGGTAGACTGCATCAATTTCACCGCCAACGGCGATGAACCGGATTTGCGCGACCGGCTGCGCGCGCCGGCGATCAATCTTGCTCAAGACCTGTATGTTTCGGATTCCCTCAAGACTGGGCGCGTCATGGTCAAAGACGAAGACATGTGCCTGCATTGCGGCCTGTGCGCCGAGCGTTGTCCCACCGGCGCGTGGGATATGCAAAAATTTCTGTTGGACATGACTCACGCGGGGCCTGCATGCCGCAAGAAAATCCAGAACGAATTAACAACTTCGTAATCAAGTTCGCCAATGTAAACGGCTCCGGTTCGGCGTCGGCCAATGCGCTGTTTGCCAAAGCCATCCTGCGCATGGGCGTGCCAGTCAGTCCGCGCAATATTTTTCCGTCCAATATTCAGGGACTACCGACCTGGTATGAAGTGCGCGTGTCCGAAGCCGGCTATCTCGGGCGACGCGGCGGCGTCGATTTCATGGTGTCGATGAATCCGCAGACCTGGCACAAGGACCTCGCGGAAATTGATCCCGGTGGCTATCTCTTCTACGACTCCACCAAAGCGCTGCCAAAGTCGAAATTTCGTGACGACATTCATGTTATCGGCATGCCGCTCACTGAAATTTGCACGCGTCAATACACCGATGTGCGCGAGCGTCAATTATTCAAGAATATTGTCTACGTCGGCGCGCTCGCCGCCTTGCTCGAGATTGAGATCAAGGAAATTGAAAAGCTCGTTGCCGAGCAATACAAGGGCAAGGAGAAACTACTCGAACCCAATATCCAGGCGCTGCACCTGGGGCGCGACTATGCAACGCGTTGTCTTCCTTCGGTCGCGCTCAAGGTCAAGCGTGCCGACGCGGTAGGCAAACGCATTTTTCTCGAAGGCAACAGTGCGGCCGCGTTGGGCGCCGTGTACGGCGGCGCGAGCGTCGCGGCCTGGTATCCCATCACGCCTTCCTCGTCGCTCGCCGAGGCGTTCGGCCGCCATTGCCGCAAGTATCGAACCGATCCGGACAGCGGCAAAAATCACTTCGCCATCGTCCAGGCCGAAGATGAGTTGGCGTCGATCGGCATGGTGATCGGCGCCGCCTGGAATGGCGCACGTGCCTTTACCTGCACCTCGGGTCCGGGAATTTCGTTGATGCAGGAATTTCTCGGGTTGGCTTATTTCGCCGAGATTCCCGCCGTGATATTCGATGTGCAGCGCGGCGGCCCCTCTACCGGGATGCCCACTCGCACGCAGCAGTCCGATGTCCTCGCCTGTGCTTACGCCTCTCACGGCGACACCAAGCATGTGCTGCTGTTCCCGGAAGATCCGCGCGAGTGTTTTGAGTTCGCCGCGCTGGCGTTCGATCTTGCCGACCGTCTGCAGACGCCGGTCTTCGTGCTGCTGGACCTGGACATCGGCATGAATGAACGGCTGTGCGATCCGCTGCAATGGGACGAAGGCCGCCACTACGATCGCGGCAAGGTGATGAGTTTCCAGGACCTCGAAGCGGGTCGCGAATTTGGCCGCTATCTGGACGTTGACGACGACGGTATTCCCTATCGCAGCTACCCAGGAACTCACCCCACGCGCGGCGCCTATTTCACTCGCGGCACCACCAAAGATACTTTCGCGCGCTACAGCGAGGCGGGCCCGGATTACGTGGAGAACATGCAGCGCTTGCTGCACAAATTCGAGAGCGCTAAAGACCTGATCCCCAAAGCGGCGGTGCGCAAGGCGCAACACGAAACACGCTACGGAATCATCTATTACGGTTCCACCGCGCCGGCGATGCAAGAGGCGCTCGACCGGCTGGGAGAGCGCGGACTGAATTTGGACGCTTTGCGCGTACGCGGGTTTCCGTTCGGCGACGAAGTAAATGACTTCGTGGCAGCGCACGAGCAGGTTTTCGTGGTCGAACAGAACCGCGACGCGCAACTGCGCATGTTGTTGGTAAACGAGTGCGTGCTCGACCCGGCGTATCTGATCCCGGTGCTGCATTACGACGGCACACCGATCACCGCACGCTTTATCGTGAATGAAATTGCCCAGCACATGGCGGCTCTCAACGTCGCCCCGCTACGAAAGGTGGCACCATGACCTACCTCGCCAAACCCAAGCTGCATCACCCTTCGCTGGTCAAGAATTCGCATGGCTACACCCGGCGCGACTACGAAGGCGCAGTATCCACGCTGTGCGCGGGATGCGGACACGATTCGATCAGTGCCGCCATCATTCAAGCGTGCTTCGAGTTGGATCTGCCGCCGCATAGAATCGCCAAACTATCCGGCATCGGTTGCTCATCCAAGACGCCAACTTACTTTTTGGGCGCGTCGCACGGATTCAACAGCGTGCATGGCCGCATGCCGTCGGTCCTCACCGGTGCCAATTTGGCCAATCGCGATCTGATCTATCTCGGCGTATCCGGCGACGGTGACTCGGCTTCGATCGGCCTTGGGCAGTTCGCGCATAGCTTGCGGCGTGGCGTGAACATGGTGTACCTGGTCGAGAATAACGGCGTGTATGGCTTGACCAAGGGGCAGTTTTCCGCGACCGCCGACAAGGGTTCGAAGAGTAAGAAGGGAACCTTGAACGCGGACGCGCCGATTGATCTGGTCAGCCTCGCGCTGCAACTGGGCGCGACCTTCGTCGGTCGCAGCTTTTCCGGCGACAAAGAACAGTTGGTACCGCTGATCAAGGCCGCGGTCCTGCATCGAGGCGCCGCGTTCATCGACGTGATCAGTCCTTGCGTCGCGTTCAACAATCACGGTGGCTCGACTAAGAGCTACGACTATGTGCGCGAGCACAACGAAGCGGTCAATCAATTGGATTTCATCACGACGCGCTCATCGATCACTGCCGATTACGCGCCCGGCACGGTGAAGGAAGTGACCCAACACGACGGCTCGACGTTGCGGCTGCGCAAACTCAGCGTCGACTATGACCCGCATGACCGGATCGCCGCGATGAATGCGCTACAACAGCGGCAGCATGCCGGTGAGGTGGTGACCGGCCTGCTTTACTGTGACCCCGACGCGGAAGATTTGCACGCGCGTCTCAACACCGTAGACAAGCCGTTCAATCAACTCGGCGGACGCGAGTTATGCCCGGGCCCCGCCGCGCTGGAACGTTTCAACGAGTCATTGCGCTGAAGTTTTCCGCGCCCCGATAAATCACCAGTGGCTTCTCGCGCGCGACCGCGCTATCCAACTGCGATGAACAGACTGCGATGGGGCATGTCCGCTGGCTGGCTGCTGCTGGCCGCCTGCGCCACCCCGCCGCCGCCGCAATGGCAGGCCGAAGCGCGCAAGTCGATCGAGCAATATCAGGGTGCTTTCCTGCGAGGCGAGAGCAAACTCGCTGATCGGTATTTCGCCGAAGCACAGACGGCGCTTGCCAGCGGCGCCGACCCGGAACTGATGCACAGCGCGGCGCTCGTTCGTTGCGCGCTGGGCACCGCCACGCTGGATTTCGAGCTGTGCGCGTCCATCGCCAGATCCGCCATGGGTGCGGAAGACCGCACCTACCTCGCCTTCCTGAACGGCGCCTGGCGCAATCTCGACGTCGACGCGCTTTCGACGCAATATCGGAATGTGGTGAAGCGCCGCAATGACGCGGAACGCAATCGCGCCCTCACCGAAATCGCCGACCCGCTGTCGCGTCTGATCGCAGCGGGCGTGTTGTATAAGCTCGGACAAATCTCGCCCGCGGGAATCGACTCCGCGATCGACGCTGCGTCGTCGCAGGGCTATCGCCGCCCCTTGCTCGCCTGGCTCATCGTGCGTGAAAACTTGCCGGCCACCGCCGCCGATCCCGCGTTGCTGAGGCGAGTGCGGGAACGCATCAAATTGTTGACGCCGACCCGTCAATAGTCAGCGACGACCACCCGTATGAGTTTCGCGTCATAGTGGCTACATCGATGACCCGGATGACGCGCCTACGCGGCACCGCTGATTCGCGCCGCAAGCGCGCAAGCCATGATCGGTCTCGCTGAACTCAGCATGAATCACGAACGTACGCAGTTCGATTTTGACTCGATCATCGATCGCCGCCACACCGGCGCAGTGAAGTGGGATCGATTTCGCGACCGCGACATCATTCCGATGTGGGTGGCCGATATGGATTTCGCCTCGCCGCCATGCGTGATTGACGCAATTCGAATGCGCGCGTCACACGGTGTATTCGGCTATACCGACCCGCCCGATGCGTTGAATCCAACCATTTGCTCGGAAATGAAGCGCGAGTTCGGTTGGATCGTAGAACCGGAGCACCTGGTCTGGTTACCCGGATTGGTAACAGCTCTCAATTTGGTTTGCCGTGCGATCGGCAACGAAGGGGATGAGATCATCACGGCGACACCGATTTATCCGCCCTTCCTCACCGCGCCGGTGAATCAGCAGCGGCAGGTGATTCGAGTGCAGATGCTGGAGCGGGACGGCACATGGCATTGGGACTTCGATGCATTGCAACGGGCGATCACGCCGCGCACAAGATTGCTGCTGCTGTGTAATCCGCACAATCCGGTAGGGCGCGTCTTTAATCGAGACGAGCTGATTCGCATCGCTACGATTTGTGAGCAGCACAATCTCGTCGTTTGCTCGGACGAAATTCATTGCGGGTTGATGCTTGATGCAGGGAAGACGCACGTCCCCCTCGCAGCGCTCAGCGCAGAAGTCGCAAAACGCACCATCACTTTGATGGCAGCCAGCAAGACCTTCAACGTCCCCGGCTTGGGTTGCGCCTTCGCAGTTGTCTCCGACTCGCAACTCCGCGCTCAACTCAAGCAGGCCGCAGCGGGGATCGTGCCGCGGGTCGGCACTCTTGGCTTCGAGGGCACGCTCGCCGCGTATCGCGACGGTCATGCGTGGCGCTATGCCTTGTTAGATTATTTGCGCTCCAATCGCGACCGGGTTTTCCAAGTCATCAATGCCATTCCGGGTTTGAAAACCTGGCCGGTCGAGGCGACCTATCTGGCGTGGATTGACGTACGCGAACTCGAGTTGCCCGATCCGATCCGATTCTTCGAAGACGCAGGGGTCGGGCTATACAATGGCGCCGACTTCGGAACGCCCGGTTTCGTGCGACTGAACTTCGCTTGCCCGCGCGCACTGTTAGACACAGCGCTTGAGCGTATTCGCAGCGCCGTTACAACTTTGCCATGAGAGTGCGTCGCTTCACTGCGCAAACGATCCTTGAGAAATGAACGCGATTGCCGCAGTCGCTTAGCCCTCAGACTGTGCCGCAAGGTGCAAGCACGCTGGAAAAACAAAGTGCCGCGTATGGTATGTCACGCCTCCTCATTCGCTTTGACGAGCCGGCTCACCGTCGCGTAGTGCAATCCAACCTCGCGCCCAATCTCGGTCAACGTGTAGCCATACTTCACATGAGCGACAGTGATAGCACGATTGCGAGCTTCTTTGGAAACCATTTTTCCGAAAATGCGCTTAAGTGCGGGACGGTGCAGAGAACGTTGGCGCCGGGTAATTTCCGCGACAGTCTGGTTCGCTTTGAGGTGCGGAAGTAACTTTTTAACAAACGCTTCACTACCCAGCAGGACCTGCCCTTTGATCGCCTCCCAAGGTGACGCTTGCCCGATTCCTTCGTGAACGAACGCGGCATAGCGCTCCCGCGCCACGGATTTGGTCTTGGCAAATTGACTGAGTAGCCAGTCGATGCTGAGAGCGGGCGCAACAGCATCCAGCCCCACGGTCGCTCGATAACTACTCCAGCGGTAGCGCTCTGGCGTCTTCACCATTTTTGCCCGCACCGGATTCAGCACCACATAGCGCGCGAGTTCCAGCAGATAGGCGTCTTTTTCTACGAGGATGGCTTTAAAGCGGCCTTGAAACAGATGTCCCGCTTTCCGGTGCCGGCGGTTAAATCCTTGCGTATAGACGCCGTTCAGTTGACGCATACCACGAGAGAGATTGGCCTTGGGCGTTTCGATCATCAAGTGGAAGTGGTTATCCATCAGACAGTAGCCATGGCAAATCCACCCGCACCGTTCGACCACCCAAGCAAGCGTGGAGAGGAAGCTCTCGCGATCCTCGTCGTCAAGAAAAGTTCTGCGTCGCGCGTTACCGCGTGAAGTGACGTGATAGACAGCACCAGGAAATTCAATGCGCAGCGGGCGAGCCATTTTCAGAGCCTACGAAGAATGACGAGAATTGCAGAATATCATAAAACAAGATGCGACCCCGTTTCCCGCCGACCCCGTTCCCGCGCGCGGCGGGCTCTAATCCATCTTCAGTCGCGATTGACCCTGCGGGTCGATTCGTTTATGTCGCGAACCCAGGCTCCAACGACTTGTCGGCCTATCGCCTTGACGCGGCGAGCGGAGCGCTCACGATTCTCGGTAAGGTACCGGCGGGCGGCGGAGCCAACTCCGTTGCCGTCGATCCATCCGGCCTCTACGTCTATGCTGCCAACGTTTTCTCCAACGACGTCACGACCTATCGCATCAATACGTCTAGCGGCGTACTGACCCGCGTGGACACCGTGCCGGCGGAAATCGCCCCCTACTCGGTTACGACCACCGGTACTTGGCAGTAGAGCAGGCTTCGCAAAGACGCGTGAAACGACTGCAACGCGTGCTTGCCACCCGCGTCAGACTCGCCTACTATTTCCCTCACCTGCCCACGTACTGACCGAGGAGACCATCATGTTTGTCCGTCGCTTTCGCTTATTCACATTCACTCTTGTCGTCGCGCTGTTCACTGTTTCCGCTTTCGCGGCGGACCTTCCGCGCGCCAAGCCTGAGTCGGTGGGACTTTCTTCCAGCCGCCTGGAGCAGATCAACACCGTGCTGCGCGCCAAAGTAGACGCCGGTGAAATCCCCGGCTACGTCGCGCTCGTTGCGCGACACGGGAAGATTGCATTTTTCGATTCCTACGGCGCGCAGGACCCGAGCACGAAAAAGCCGATGGCGCGCGATTCGATCTTCCGCATTTTCTCGATGACCAAACCGCTCACCAGCGTCGCGGCGATGATGTTGGTCGAAGAAGGCAAGATCAAACTCGCGGACCCGATTTCG
>JAYUZG010000216.1:0-5823 GCA_043751985.1 Betaproteobacteria bacterium | reverse complement strand
GACGCGAGACGGGGAAAAACTTAAAGTCCCGCACATGGGCTGGAATCAGGTGCGGCAGTCGATGCGGCATCCGTTGTGGGCCGGAATCGCCGATGCGACGCGGTTCTATTTTGTGCATAGCTTTTACGTGGAGACGACGGATCGCGCATTGGTGGCGGGCGAGAGCTGTTACCCGTTCCCCTTTACGTGCGCGGTGGCGCGGGATAATATTTTCGCTGTGCAGTTCCATCCTGAAAAAAGTCACAGCGCGGGGTTGCGTATGCTTTCCAATTTTGTTCAGTGGGACGGTGTGCACCGCGCCGCGCTGGATCGCGCGACGACGCTCACTTAAAGACCATCTCAATCCGCGTTCTTACTAACTCACTATGAATTGCCCGTCCTGCATTGTGCGCGGGCAAGGGTGCGACTGATGATCATTATTCCGGCAATTGACATTAAAGATGGACACTGTGTCCGCTTGCGACAAGGTGTCATGGAAAACGCGACGGTTTTCTCCGAAGACCCGGTGGCCATGGCGCGGCAGTGGAAAAAACTCGGCGCACGCCGGCTGCACGTTGTCGATTTGGATGGCGCGGTAGCCGGCAAGCCGAAAAATGAGGAGGTCGTGCGCGCCATTGTCCAGGAACTGGGTGACGATGTTCCGGTGCAGCTCGGTGGCGGGATTCGCGATCTGGATACGGTTGAGCGTTATCTCGATGACGGCGTGAGTTTCATCATCATCGGCACCGCGGCAGTCAAGACGCCGGGCTTCTTGCATGATGCCTGTTATGCCTTCCCCGGCCACGTGATGGTCGCGCTCGACGCGAAGGACGGCAAGATCGCGGTCGAAGGCTGGTCGAAAATGACTCGCCACGATGTTATCGATTTGGCAAAAAAATTCGAGGATTACGGAGTGGAAGCCATCATCTACACCGACATCGGGCGCGACGGCATGTTAAGTGGCGTCAACGTCGACGCCACGGTCGAATTGGCGAAGCATTTGTCGGTGGCGGTGATCGCCAGTGGCGGCATCACTAATTTGGACGACGTGAGAGCGTTGTGCGCAGTCGCCTCCGAAGGCATTGTTGGGGCGATTACCGGGCGCGCGGTGTATGAAGGCACGCTAGATTTCGCCGAGGCACAAAAACTGGCGGACCGGCTCTCCGCAAAAAAGTAAGTATGGTGCCTTGAGCACACGAATGCTCGGTCACGCGATCTTTCCCTCTCTATTCTCCTTTCGGATCACCGCACATGGGTCTCGCCAAACGCATCATTCCCTGCCTCGACGTCAAGGACGGTCGGGTGGTGAAAGGCGTCAACTTCGTCGGCTTGCGCGACGCGGGCGACCCGGTGGAGATTGCCAAACGCTATGATGAGCAAGGCGCGGATGAGGTGACATTTCTGGATATCACCGCGAGCTCGGACAATCGCGGATTGATATTCGGCATGATCGAGGCAGTGGCCAGCCAAGTGTTTATTCCATTGACCGTCGGTGGCGGGGTGCGCTCTATCTCCGATGTGCGAAGTCTGCTCAACGCCGGGGCGGATAAGGTGTCGATCAACACGGCCGCCATACAAGACCCGAACCTGGTGGCGTTGGCGGCACAGCACTTTGGTTCGCAGTGCATCGTCCTGGCGGTGGATGCGAAACAGATCAACGGCGAGAGGCGCTGGGAAGTCTTCACACATGGTGGCCGCAAAGCGACCGGGCTCGATGCGGTTGAATGGGGGCGGCGCATGCAGACCGCCGGCGCGGGGGAGATTTTGCTGACCAGCATGGATCGTGACGGAACCCGCAACGGCTTTGATCTGGAACTGACTCGCGCGTTCTCGGAGGCGCTGGAAATCCCGGTGATCGCCAGCGGTGGTGTGGGCTCGCTGGAGCATCTGGCACAAGGCATCCGCTTGGGTAAGGCGGATGCCGTGCTGGCGGCGAGCGTATTTCACTATGGGGAATTGACGGTGCGTCAAGTCAAAGAATATCTTCGGGACCAGGGAATCGAGGTCAGACTATGAGCGCGCCGCTGGACCAAATCTGCTGGAACGCCGACGGCTTGGTGCCGGTGATTACGCAGGAGGTATCGAGCGGCCGCGTGTTGATGTTTGCGTGGATGAATCGGGATGCGTTGGCAGCGACGATCGCGAGTGGTGAAGCGGTTTATTTTTCGCGTTCGCGCGCGCGGCTGTGGCGCAAGGGTGAGCAGTCCGGTCACACGCAGAAAGTGGTTGAGCTGCGCATCGACTGCGATGGCGATGCCTTGCTGCTTCGGGTCGAACAACTAGGGGGTATTGCCTGCCATACCGGGCGCGCGAGTTGTTTTTTTCGCACGCTGGAAAACGAGCGTTGGCAAACGGTCGATGCGGTGCTGGCCGACCCGGCAACTTTGTACGGAGCGAAACATGAGTGAAGTGTTGCGGCGGGTCAGCGCGATCATCGCGGCGCGGCGCGGCGCCGATCCGCGGAGCTCTTACGTGGCGAGTTTGTTTGCCAAGGGGCAGGACGCAATCCTCAAGAAGGTTGCCGAGGAATCGGCAGAGGCGCTGCTCGCGTCTAAGGACGGTGATAAACTGCATCTGGTACGAGAGGTGGCCGACTTGTGGTTTCACTGCCTGGTGATGCTGGCCTATCACGAGTTGGGCCCGGATGAAGTTCTCGCCGAGTTGCAGCGTCGCGAGGGCACCTCCGGGATCGAAGAAAAAAATGCGCGGCCGGGAGCCTGAGGAGAAACGCGTGAATCATGAGCAATGCGTGTTTTGCCGGATCGTTAAAGGCGAGTTGCCGAGCCGCAAAGTGTATGAAGACGATCAAGTGTTGGCGTTCGACGATATTCACCCGGTGGCGCCGGTGCATTTCATGATCATTCCGAAAGAGCACATCCAGTCGATGGCGCATCTGGAGGAAAGACATCAGCCAGTGATGGGGCGCATCATGTTGCTCGCCGCGCGATTGGCCGTGCAACAGGGTTCCGCGGATGGTTTCCGCGCGATTGTCAATACCGGTCGCGTGGGCCGGCAGGATGTGTTTCATTTGCATATGCACGTATTGGGTGGCGCAGCGCCGCTTCCGGGAATGATTCAAAGATCCGAGTAAATTTGGCTGGAGAGGAAAATGGGTTCATTTAGCATTTGGCATTGGTTAATTGTTTTAGTGGTCGTGGTGTTGATATTCGGCACCAAGAAGCTGCGCAATCTGGGAGAAGACCTTGGTAGCGCGGTAAAAGGTTTCAAAGATGGGATGAAGACCGTTAGCGCGAAGACTGAGCCGAGCGGGAAGATCGAACATGCGACGGCTGGCGGCCAGACCATTGAAGGCGAAGTCAAGGAAAAGTCCAAGACTTGACGCATTGACGGACCATTCTTCTTCTGTTGCAGATTAACGATTCACGGGTGCCGCGATGCTCGACATGAGCTTCGGCGAGTTGCTGGTCATCGGTGTGGTGGCGCTGGTGGTGATCGGGCCCACGCGATTGCCAACGGTGGCGCGCACCGTCGGCCGCATGGTGGGGAAAATGCAGCGCTACGTTGCCGAGGTGAAGTCCGAGGTGCAACGTGAAATAGATTTGGAAGAACTGCGCAAGATGCAAAGTTCAGTCGAGGACGCAGCCAAATCCATCGAGTCGTCCATGCGCGAAAACATGGACGGTATCAACCAGGAAGCGAAAAACCTGGAAGGTGAGTGGAAGAAGGCCGAAGAGCAGCTACGCCATATCTCTCCGCCGGCTACCATGCCGGTGATGGGCTTCGGGCATACGGCGCCGGAACCAAGCAACGACGCGGCCGAAGGAACGCATCGTTCCGGCGAGATTGCGGCGACCGGCGATAGCGCGCTCCCGGTTTTGACGCACGCCGATGACGGCGGCCAGAAGGAGCTCGCGTTTGAGCCGGTTACGCGTAGCGGTGATATCCAGCCGGGAGCGGTATCCGCTGAAGCCGGGGCGACGTCCTCAGCCAATCAAGCAGGCGAACGGTAAGCATGGCAGATTCCGATTCATTCATGGCGCACCTCATCGAGTTGCGCGACCGACTGTTGCGCGCAGTGCTGGCCGTGGGCCTGGTGTTCCTTGGCCTGTTCTACTGGGCCAAAGAAATCTATCACTTCCTTGCGCTGCCGATTCTCAACGTTTTACCCACCGGCGTAAAAATGATCGCGACGGAAATTACCTCACCGTTTTTCATCCAAGTGAAAGTTACTTTCGTCGCGGCGTTGGTGGTTTCCTCGCCTTACGTGTTGTATCAGGCGTGGGCCTTTGTTGCGCCCGGACTGTATTTGCACGAGAAGCGCTTGGTCGGGCCACTGGTTGTTTCGAGCACGGTGTTGTTCTTGTGCGGGATGTCGTTTGCCTACTTTCTCGTATTTCCGGTGGTGTTTGGCGTCATGAAGACCTTCACGCCCGAGGGCGTTGAATGGATGCCCGATATTTCCGCTTATCTCAATTTCGCGATGAATATGTTCTTGGCGTTTGGCGTGACGTTTGAAGTGCCCATAGTCGTGATCCTGGTGGTGCGAATGGGCGTGGTGACTTTGGAAAAATTGAAGGAAATTCGCCCCTACATTATCGTTGGGGCGTTCATCGTTGCGGCAATCGTAACGCCTCCCGATGTGGCGTCGCAATGCTTGCTGGCGGTGCCACTGTGGCTGCTCTACGAGCTAGGCCTACTGGTCGCCGCATGGATGGTGAAACCTAATCCCCAGCCGGAGCAATCCACCCCCGCGTCCTGAATACGACGTGCGGTCACGCAGTGATTCCCTAGCGCTGCAGTTCCAGCACTGCGTTACCGTCAACGTTGCTCAGTTCGGTCGCACGCTTGCGCGAGAGTTCAACGATGTGTGCGACGACGCGATCCGCCGCCGCACCGGACAATGGCGTCGGTTGGTATTGCACTTCGATGTTATCAACATTCAGCGGCAGCATGCGTACACGCTGTAAGGCCGCGCCCTCAAATTCGAGTTCAGCGATTGCGCTGACCAAGCTCTTGCGGCTGCGCGAGCCGAAGGCAAAGTTGCCCAGACTGTAGAGAATGACTCCTTGCTTATACTGCTCTACTGCTTGCAGGATATGTGGATGATGGCCGATGACTGCGGCCGCCCCAGAGTCGATCGCCGCGTGACCCAATAGGATCTGATAGTCACGCAGTTCGGTCTGCGATTCGCGTCCCCAATGAAATGAAACCAGCACAATGTCCGCAACACGTCGCGCGCTCTGCACGTCTTCGCGTACATGCGCTTCATGTCCGAACGCGGTTCCTGGGTGTTGCGCTTTCGCCCAGAAATTTTCCGGATAGGTCAGCGAATAGGCGAGGAAAGCGATGCGCGTGCCTTCTACCTCTATGATCGCTGGCGTGCGCGCTTGCGCGCCATCGAGTCCTGCTCCGGCGTGCAGAATGCCCTGAAGGTCAAGGACCGCAGCAGTCTGCTGCAATCCCTCCGCGCCGTAGTCCATGGTGTGGTTGTTGGCCAGCGAGACCACCTTGAATCCGGCCCGCTTGAGCGCGGCGGCCACCGGTTCGGGCGGCGAGCGGAACACGAAAGTCTTATCCTGCTGCGGCGTGCCGCGATCGGTTAACGGACCTTCCAGGTTGCCGAATACGACATCGGCGGCCTCGAACAAACGCCTGGTCTGCGCGAACGCATGGTCATAGCCGAACTGCTCCATTATCGGTTGCGCCACCGCGTCGAGCATGATGTCGCCGACCGCCATAACTCGAACGCGTCTAACACCGGCAGCATCATCGGCGGCCGCCAGCGTTGTCAGAACTACGCAGACGAGCAAGGTCAATGCTCGCCACGGACAAATACCGGTCATCGCGGCGCTACTCTTCGTCCGCCCCACGTGCTTGCTGCCG
>JAYUZG010000215.1:0-4213 GCA_043751985.1 Betaproteobacteria bacterium | reverse complement strand
GCGATTTTTCAGACTGGGGTCGGCACGCGCGCTCTTTTCGATGCGACCGGCGCGCTTGGGCTGCGCGGCGACTTTTTGCAATTGCTGGCGCAGACCGTCGTGGTCGCGCGCGGGCCCAAACCGACCGGCGCGTTGCGATCACACGCGGTGCGCATCGATCGCAGTGCTGCCGAGCCGTACACCACCGCCGAAGTGTTGTCCGCGCTCGACGGGCTACCGCTCGCTGCCGAACGCGTGCTGGTACAGAGCTACGGCGAACCCAATCGAGTCCTGGATGACGCGTTAGAAAAAATGGGAGCCAGCGTCAGTGAGATTCCTACTTATCGCTGGGCGCTGCCGCACGACTTACAGCCGCTGAGAAATTTATTGGATGCCCTCGCAAAAAAAACTATCGATGCCGTCGTTTTCACCAGTGCATCGCAAGTACGTAATTTCGTTTCAGTTGCACGCTCGTCGAATCAAGAGCGAGACCTGGTGAGTGGTCTCAACCTTACATTGGTCGCGTCAATCGGCCCGGTCTGCAGCAAAGCTCTGAGCGCTCATGGCATCGAAGTGCGATTGGAAGCGCAGCCGCCAAAATTAGGGCCGCTGCTGGCGGCGCTAGACAATGCGTGGAAGTGAGCTTGGGCAATGCGAGTTCACCACTGAGACCCTGCGACACTGAGAATGCCGCGAATTCTGGAACGAAACGACAGTCAATTCTCGATACTGCTTTTGCAATGCCCTTGACGTTGTCTCCTGCCGTTCTCGGTGTCTCGGCGTCTCCGTGGTTAATCGAGTTTTAGAGTGAGCACAATAAATCATGCCGCCTGCGCGTCATTCGCCGCTTCGCGATCGATCACGCGCTGTGCCGGGAAGATCGCGGAGAAAGTGCTGCCTTTCCCCGGTTCGCTGTCGATCTGCAAGCGTGCCTGGTGGCGAATCAACACATGTTTGACGATGGCGAGACCGAGACCCGTTCCGCCGGTTTCGCGCGAGCGGCTGCGATCAACGCGATAGAAGCGCTCGGTGAGACGGCCGATGTGGTGCGCCTCGATGCCGATCCCGCTGTCTCGTACCGAGAACAGCAACTCACCATTGCCCGATGCCAGCCGCAGGTCGATGCTGCCGTGGTCCGGCGTGTAGCGCACCGCGTTGCTGACTAAATTGCCCAAGGCGGAACGCAATTCATCGGCGCTTCCGCGCAGCCACGATGCGCTGTCGAGGTGCAGCGTGATCGCGTGGCGGCCGCCTGACAATGACTGCGCCTCCTGGGCCAACGATTGTGCCAGTTCCGGAATATTGACTTCGTCTTCGCGCGGCGGATTGTAGGTGCTCTCCAGCCGCGACAAAGTGAGCAGGTCTTCCACCAATCGAGTCATGCGCTGGGTCTGCTGACTCATCAGTTGCAGCGAGCGTTGCGTCATCTCGGGATCAGGCTGGCGCATATCCGACAAGGTTTCGAGAAAACCACTCACCACGGTGAGCGGAGTTCGCAGCTCATGCGAGACGTTGGCGACGAAATCGCGGCGCATCGTTTCCAGGCGCTCCCAGCCGGTGATGTCCCGCGCCATCAATAATTTTTCTTTTTCGCCGTAGGGCACCAACTGCACCGACAACGCGGTTTCGCCTTGTACCGTCTGGGTGCGGATGATCACCGGCTCGCTGAAGTCACGCAGCGTCAGGTACTGCACAAACAGCGGCTGACGTAACAAGTTGGTGATCGGTTGCCCGGCATCGCGGGACACGTCGAGTCCCAGGTCCTGCTCCGCGCGGGGATTGCACCACTCGATATGGTCGGCGTTGTCGAGCAATACCACTGCTTCCGGAATCGCGGCGCTGGCGCGCTTGAACTGCGTGAGCGCCTCGGACAAGGCGGCTTCGCTGCGGCGCTGCCGCTTCAGCAATCGTTGCAGGTAACTGGTGACGTATTCCCAGGTACCGCCGCCGGTTGGCAGAGTTTCGATATTCGGGTCGAGCAGCCAGCGATATAGCAGCGACAGATTGAACACATGATGCAGCAGCAGGCCGAGCAGCAGCAACACATACAACACCAGCGCGCCCGTGGTGCCGAGCAACAGCCACGAAGTCAGCGCGATAACGCTGAGTAACACAAGGGTCGCGAGCGGCTTTCCCCAGAACCTGTTCACGCGTGGCAGTCTCCGTAGCGAGGGTGCAGATTATCGCAAAATCCCGCGCACGCAGACTGCGGCTGACTTAACCGCCGGAAAAGCGATAGCCGCTGCCGCGCACCGTATCGATCAGATGGTCGAGCGAAAAAGGCTCCAGTGCCTTGCGCAGGCGGCGGATGTGCACGTCCACGGTCCGTTCTTCGACGAACACGTGATCGCCCCACACTTGGTCGAGCAGTTGCGCGCGCGAATGCACTCGCTCCGGATGCGTCATGAAGAAATGCAGCAGACGAAATTCAGTCGGACCGAGATCAAGCGGCGCGCCGTTGCCGCTGATCCGATGCGTGGCGGGATCGAGCTTGAGGCCGCCGGACTCCACGATGTCGTCGGTCATCTGCGGTGCGCGCCGGCGCAACACCGCCTTGATGCGTGCATTCAGTTCGCGCGGCGAAAAAGGTTTGGTAACGTAGTCGTCGGCGCCAGTATCCAAACCGGTGAGCTTGTCTTGCTCATCGGTGCGCGCGGTGAGCATGATGATCGGTACGGCGCGCGTGCGCTTGTCGCTGCGCAATCGTCGCGCGAGTTCAACACCGCTTGCGCCGGGTAGCATCCAGTCGAGCAAGATCAAGTCGGGCAAGGCTTCCTGCACTAGACGCAGTGCCTGTTCCGCGCTCTCGGCGCGCAAGGCGCGATGCCCGGCCTGGCGTAAATTGTAGGCGATCAACTCCTGAATGGCCGGCTCATCTTCCACGACCAGGACTGTTGCGGACATTATTTCGCTACCATGATGTATTCATGACGGGGAGTCTTCATGACGGTGCGACAGAATATGAATTCATTATGACATTGCTGTGACAGCGCGCTGTTAAACTTCGCTCTACCGTCTCCCATTGGCACGCCTTCAAGTCCATGTCCGGCATCCAGAAAACCACGCCTCATCCAACCGGCATCACCTTGCATCAAAAATCGCGGCAGCTTGAAGTCAACTTCGACGACGGCAAGACTTTCCTGCTGAGTTGCGAATTCCTGCGCGTCTATTCTCCGTCCGCCGAAGTGCGCGGTCACGGCGCGGGGCAGGAAATCTTGCAGGTGGGCAAACAGGACGTGGGCATCGACGCGGTCGAGCCGATCGGAAATTACGCGGTGAAACTGGTGTTCACCGATGGTCACGACACCGGATTGTATTCCTGGGAATACCTCTACTCGCTCGGTACCGGTCATGACTCTTTATGGGCGCGCTATCTGGAGAACATGAAAAAAGCAAAGGCAAGCCGATGAGCAAGAGCACGAATTTCGGCTACGAGAAAGTAACCGAAGACACCAAAGCTGCGCGAGTCGCGGAAGTATTCACTTCGGTTGCGCAACGCTACGACCTGATGAACGACTTGATGTCGGCGGGAATGCATCGGCTGTGGAAGCGCTTCGCCATCGAGATGAGCGGCTTGCGTGCCGGCATGCGCGCACTCGACGTGGCGGGCGGCACCGGCGATCTCACCTCGCTGTTGCACCGGCGAGTGGGAGCTGGTGGCGAAGTCTGGCTGACGGACATCAACGCGCCTATGCTCACGCGCGGACGCGATCGCCTGCTCGACGAAGGCGTGATCGCACCCACGGCGCGTTGCGACGCCGAGCGCTTGCCGTTTCCGAACGACTACTTCGATTGCTCGATCGTCGGCTTCGGCCTGCGCAACATGACGCACCAACCGGCCGCGTTGACCGAAATGCTGCGCGTGCTGCGGCCGGGTGGACGACTGTTGGTGCTGGAGTTCTCGCGCATTTGGAAGCCGCTCGCGCCGATCTACGATGCTTATTCTTTTCATGTCCTGCCTCGTCTCGGAAAGCTCATCACCAACGATGCGGCGAGCTATCAGTATCTGGCCGAATCGATTCGCGTGCATCCGTCGCAGGAGGAGCTCGCGGCGATGATGCGCGGCGTCGGTCTTGAGCGTGTCGAGTACTTCAACCTCGCCGCCGGCGTGGTGGCGTTGCATCGTGGCTACAAGTTCTGAGCGTGTTTGAGCCGGCTGTCGTCCCAGTCCTCAATCACTTGTTGCGCGGCGCGTCCTGGGCGCCCGCCAAGCTACTCGTATTTGCCGGACGAT
>JAYUZG010000214.1:0-4102 GCA_043751985.1 Betaproteobacteria bacterium | reverse complement strand
TACTGATATCGCAGCCCGACAACGGTGAGCAGGCGCTGGAGATCACCGACATGCTGGTGCGCTCGGGATCGGTGGACCTGGTGGTGATCGACTCGGTTGCCGCATTGACGCCGAAAGCTGAAATCGAAGGCGAAATGGGCGAGCCGCAGATGGGCCTGCACGCGCGGCTGATGAGTCAAGCGCTGAGGAAGCTCACCGGCAATATCAAGCGCTCTAACACGCTGGTGATCTTCATCAACCAAATTCGCATGAAGATCGGCGTGATGTTCGGCAATCCCGAAACCACCACCGGCGGCAACGCGCTCAAGTTCTACGCGTCGGTGCGGCTGGATATCCGGCGTACCGGCGCGATCAAGAAGGGCGACGAAGTGATCGGCTCCGAGACTCGCGTGAAAGTGGTGAAGAACAAAGTCGCGCCGCCGTTCCGTCAGGCGGATTTCGATATTCTCTACGGCGAAGGTATTTCCCGCGAAGGCGAAATCATCGAGCTCGGCGTGCTGCATAAATTCGTGGAGAAATCCGGCGCCTGGTATAGCTACAACAGCGAACGCATCGGGCAGGGCAAGGACAACGCGCGCGAATTTCTGAAAGAGCGGCCCAATCTCGCGGTGGAGATCGAAGGCAAGATCCGCGCGCAGATGGGCGTGGCGCCGTTGCCAGCCGCGGCGGGAGGAGAAGACGAGTAGCGCAGCCGCTTTACTGCGCGCACGCGCGCTGCGTCTGCTGGCACGGCGCGAACACTCGCGTTATGAATTAGGCCGAAAGCTTGAGGCAGGCAGCAACGGCGCAACTGAACTGGAGCCGCTTCTCGACGAATTGGAACGGCGCGGCTGGCTCTCCGAACAACGATTGGTTGAGCAAGTGCTGCATGTGCGCGGCCGCCGTTACGGTAGTGCGCGCTTGTTGCGTGAGCTTGAAGAAAAACAGATCTCGGCGCAGGCGCTGGAACAAGCACGCAGTCAACTACGCGACAGCGAATTGCCGCGCGCGCGGGAGGTATGGCGCAAACGCTTTGGGCAAGTGCCGCAAAGTCAGAGTGAGCGCGCCAAACAAGCGCGCTTTTTGCAGAGTAGAGGATTTGCCTTGGACGTGGTCGTACAAGTGTGGCGACAAGAGGAGTCCGTGGACTCGACCGCGTCTCCTATCGATGAAATGGAAACGAAATGAACAGCAACGAAATCCGCGCGCGTTTTCTGGAATTCTTTAAGCGGCACGGGCACGCGATCGTGGCTTCGAGCCCCTTGGTTCCGGGCAACGATCCGACATTGCTGTTCACCAACGCGGGCATGGTGCAGTTCAAGGACGTGTTCCTCGGAGAGGATAAGCGCCCCTATCGGCGCGCCACCACTTCGCAGCGCTGCGTGCGCGCAGGCGGCAAACACAATGATCTGGAGAACGTCGGCTATACCGCGCGTCATCACACATTCTTCGAGATGCTCGGCAATTTCAGTTTCGGCGACTACTTCAAGCGTGACGCGATTCATTTTGCCTGGGACTTGTTGACGCGCGAATATCGATTGCCGCGCGAGCGCTTGTGGGTCACGGTGTACCAGTCCGACGACGAGGCTTACGACATCTGGGCCAAGGACATCGGCGTGCCAGCCGAGCGCATCACCCGCATCGGTGACAAGCCCGGCGGGCAGAAATTTCAGAGCGATAACTTCTGGCAGATGGGCGACACCGGTCCGTGCGGGCCGTGCACCGAAATTTTCTATGACCACGGACCGGAGATTCCCGGCGGCCCACCCGGAACGCCCGAGGCCGATGGCGATCGCTACATCGAAATCTGGAACCTGGTGTTCATGCAATTCAATCGCGACGACAAAGGCGTGATGCATCCGCTGCCGAAGCCATCGGTGGACACCGGCATGGGACTGGAGCGCATCGCTGCGGTGTTGCAGGGCGTGCACTCCAACTATGAAATCGACCTGTTTCAGGACCTCATTCGCGCCGCGGCGCGTGAGACGGGGAGCAAAGACCTCAACTCTAATTCTCTCAAGGTTGTCGCCGATCATATTCGCGCCTGCGCGTTTCTGATCGTCGACGGTGTGATTCCCGGCAACGAGGGTCGCGGCTACGTACTTCGCCGCATCATTCGCCGCGCGATCCGCCATGGCTACAAACTAGGCCAGCAACAGCCGTTTTTTCATCGGCTGGTGAATGACCTCGCGCAAGTGATGGGCGTGGCCTATCCGGAACTCGTCGCGGCGAAAGATCGCGTGACGCAGATACTGAAAACCGAAGAAGAGCGTTTCGCCGAGACGCTGGAAAACGGAATGAAAGTGCTGGAAGGCGCGCTTACGCGCGAAGATAAGCTCCTCGACGGTGAGACCGTGTTCCAGCTCTACGATACGTTTGGTTTCCCGGTTGATTTGACCGCTGACATCGCGCGCGAGCGCAACGTGCGCGTGGATTATGCCGGCTTCGAGGCGGCGATGGAGCGTCAGCGCGAACGCGCGCGCGCGGCGTCGAAGTTCTCCATGAGCGCGGGCGTCGAGTACAAAGGTACTACCACCGAATTTCATGGCTACCAGACCTTGACTTTGGAGAGCCGCGTGGTTGCTCTTTACAAAGACAGCGTGGCAGTCGCGCAGTTGAGCGAAGGTGAGAGCGGAGTCGTAGTCCTCGACCGCACGCCGTTCTATGCGGAGTCCGGCGGGCAAGTGGGAGACCGTGGCGCGATTACCGGGCGCGGCACACCGTTGGCACGCTTTGAGGTCAAGGACACGCAGAAGATTCGCGCCGAAGTTTTCGGCCACTACGGCGTGATGAGTGCGGGGCAAGTGAGAGTCGGCGACAGCGTCAACACTGAAGTCAATCTGGCACTGCGGCGGGCGACCATGCTCAACCATTCGGCCACGCATTTGATGCACGCGGCATTGCGCGAAGTATTGGGCGCGCACGTGCAGCAAAAAGGCTCACTGGTGGATGAATTGAAGACCCGCTTCGATTTCTCTCATCACGCGCCTTTGAGAGATGAAGAGCTGCGACGCGTTGAAGCGCTGGTGAATCGTGAAATACGCCACAACGTGGCGGTGGAATCGCGCGTGATGAAATACGACGAGGCGCTTAAGGCCGGAGCGATGGCGCTGTTCGGCGAGAAGTACGGCGATGAAGTGCGCGTGATCGGGATGGGCGGGTTTTCTACCGAACTGTGCGGTGGGACGCATGTCAAGCACAGCGGCGACATCGGCCTCTTCAAGATTGTGAGCGAAGCGGGAGTCGCGGCAGGAATTCGTCGCGTTGAAGCGGTCACCGGCGAAACTGCGCTCGACAACGTGCAGCAGCAGCAGACGACTCTCTCAATGATCGCCGATTTGCTGAAGACCCAGCCGGCGGAAATTTCACAGAAGCTCACACAAGTTCTGGAGGCGAGCCGAGCGCTGGAGAAGGAATTGGCGCGGCTCAAGTCCAAGGTCGCCTCTTCGCAGGGCGATGACTTGGCCGCGCAGGCTATTGATATCGCCGGAGCTAAAGTTCTCGCCGCGCACATGGACGGCACCGACGCCAAGAGTCTGCGCGAGACCATGGACAAATTGAAAGACAAGCTCAAGAGCGCGGTGGTGTTGCTGTCAGCCGTCGAGGCGGGAAAAGTTTCGCTCATCGCGGGCGTGACGGCGGACTTGACCGGTAAAGTCAAGGCCGGTGATCTGGTGAATTTTGTTGCTCAGCAAGTGGGTGGCAAAGGAGGAGGGCGGCCGGACATGGCGCAAGCGGGAGGAACCGATCCAAGCCGTTTGCCCGAAGCGTTGGCGTCGGTACGAGCCTGGGTGCAAGGCCGGCTCTGATTATTCAACTAACAAGACATAGAGGAGACTGAGATGAAAAACGTAATGATCGCATTGACCATGATGTTGGGCATGCTGGACTCTCAACAAGTGTGCGCGGAAGCGCAAGAGCTGTCTCTGGTGAAGACCATCACTATCGATGCCGTGCCGGATGCGGTATGGGCTTGGCTTCAAGACTTCAACGGCTTGCCGGCGTGGCACCCATTGCTGGTTAAGAGCCGTATCGTTCTCGGCGAAAATAATCGCGTCGGATGCATACGCGAGCTAACCCGTGCCAGTGGAACCAAGATCAATGAGAGATTGATCAACTACGA
>JAYUZG010000213.1:0-3206 GCA_043751985.1 Betaproteobacteria bacterium | reverse complement strand
GGGAGTGTAGCATGCGGCTCGCCGCTTTCTCAAGTAATACTTAGAAAGCTCAACGGCTTAGCGCTGCATCCCGCGTTTGCTCGGCGTTGCGCTGGCGCTGTATCTCGAACAACAGAATTCCGGCCGCGACCGACACGTTCAAACTCTCCACGGCGCCGAGCATCGGTACTGACACCAGCGTGTCGCAATGCTCGCGCGTCAGTCTGCGCATTCCACTGCCTTCCGCTCCGAGCACCAGCGCCAGCGGTCCGTTGAACCTGGCCGCGAACACGCTGTCCTCGGCCTCACCATCGGTTCCGGCGATCCAGATGCCTTGGTCCTTCAGGCTGCGCAGGCTACGCGCCAGATTGGTCACCAGCAGATACGGCACCGACTCCGCCGCGCCGCTTGCTACTTTGTACACCGTGGGCGTGAGCGGCGCGCTGCGATCCTTGGGCGCGATCACTGCATGCACGCCCATGGCGTCGGCGCTACGCAGACACGCGCCGAGATTGTGCGGATCCGTTATCCCGTCTAACACCAACAGCAACGGATCGCCGCGGATAGTGCCCAGCACGTCATCGAGATCGCCGGGTGCGCGCGCTTCGCCTACCGCAACCACGCCTTGATGACGTCCGCCGCTCGACAGCGCATCCAAGCGCGCCGCTTCGACCGCTTGCAATTCGATGTGCGCTGAAGTTGCCAGTGCGATCACTTCACGTACCCGGGTATCCTGCCGATGGTGATCCACGTAGACCACGTGCACGCTGCCCGCGTGCCGCCGCAATCGCGCGCTGACCGCGTGCCAGCCGAACAACACCAGCGGCGCAGACATCAGCGAGCCGGCACGAAATCGATGCGCGAGCTGTCCATGTCCACGCGCACCAGCTTCACTCGCATGCGCCCACCCAAGCGGATTACTTGACGCGTGCGCTCGCCCAGCAATTGATGCTTGGCCGCGTCGAACTCGAAGTAATCGTTGCCCAACTCCGAGATGTGCACCAAGCCCTCGACGTAGACATGGTCCAGCGCTACAAACACACCAAAGCTGGTGACGCCGCTCACCGTGCCGTCAAACACCTCGCCCACTCGCTCGCGCATATAGTCGCATTTGAGCCACGCCGTCACGTCGCGGCTGGCCTCATCCGCACGCCGCTCGACTTCGGAGCAGTGCACGCCGAGCGCCTTCCAGTCGCCCGGATCGTAAGTCTTGTCTTGTAACGCTGCCTTGATCGCACGATGCACCAGTAAGTCCGGGTAGCGCCGAATCGGTGAGGTGAAATGAGTGTAGGCAGGATAGGCGAGCCCGAAATGACCCGCATTATTCGGGCTATACACTGCCTGCCGCAGCGAACGCAACATCACGGTCTGTAGCAATTCACGATCCGGGCGGCCGCGCAATTTCAGTAGCAACTGCGCATAGTCCTTGGCTTGCGGATCATCACCGCCGCCAAGCTGTAGGCCAAACTCAGCCAGAAACTCGTGCAACGCGCTCAGCTTCTCGGGGGTAGGGCCTTCATGTACACGGTACAGCGCCGCGTGCTCGCGGCCGGCGAGATACGCCGACGCGCACACGTTCGCCGCCAACATGCATTCTTCAATCAATCGATGCGCATCATTGCGTTCGGTTCGCTCGATCGTCGCGATGCGGCCACGCTCATCAAACATCATCTGCGTCTCCACCGTCTCGAAGTCGATGGCACCGCGTTGCGATCTTGCTTTTGCGAGAACCCGATACAGCGCATGCAAATTGCGCAGCAACGGCATTAACGGCTCGGTGTGCGAATCGTCGTTACCGTTCAGCGCTGCCGCCACTTCGGTGTAAGTGAGTCGTGCACGCGAATGCATCGCCGCCGGATAAAATTTGTACGCGCTGATCTGGCCGTGCGACGTAATGTCCATTTCGCAGACTACGCACAAGCGGTCAACCTGGGGATTGATCGAACACAAACCGTTGGACAACACTTCCGGCAGCATCGGAATAACGCGCCGCGGAAAATACACCGACGTGCCGCGCTCTCGCGCTTCGCTATCCAGCGCGTCACCGTGTTTTACATAGTGACTCACGTCGGCGATCGCCACCCATAGCCGGAAGCCTTTGCCGTGTGGCTCGCAGTACACAGCGTCGTCGAAGTCCTTGGCGGTTTCGCCGTCGATCGTCACCAGCGATAGTGCTCGCAGATCGGCGCGATCCTTCACGTCTTTCTCGGTCACCCCGTGTGGTAATTTCGCGCAGGCACGCTCGGCTGCCGCGGAAAACTCGTGCGGCAAGTCGTGTTTACGCAGAGCGATTTCCACTTCCATTCCCGGGTCCGCGTAGTCGCCGAGAATCTCGACCACCTTGCCTACCGGGGGCGCATGCCATTGTGGCGGTTCGACGACTTCTACCACGACCACTTGGCCATTTTTCGCTTTGCGCGTCGCTGCTGCCGGCACCACGATATCCTGGGTAATACGCCGATCTTCGGCGCGCACCATCGCCACGCCATGATCAAGATGCATGCGTCCGACGATCTTGGTATTGACGCGCTCGAGCACTTCAACGATGGCGGCTTCGCGTCGGCCGCGTCCGTCTACTCCGGCCACCCGCACCGCGACGCGGTCGCCATGCATCACTTTTCGCATTTCATTGGCCGGCAAGTACAAATCCGCGCCTTCCTCTTCGGTCTTGAGAAAACCAAAACCCGTCGCATGCCCAATTACTTTGCCGGTGACCAGATGCAGCTTTTCAGCGACGCACAGGTCACTGCGGCGATTGCGCATGATCTGGCCGTCTCGTTCCATCGCACGCAAACGTCGAGCAAATACCTCGCGTTCAGTCTCTACGATCTCCAATTGCGCGATCAACTCGCGTTCGGCAACCGGCATACCAAGCTGGGTCATCACCTGCAGGATGAATTCGCGGCTGGGGAGTGGCGCGGTGTACTTCGCACGCTCGCGTTGCAGATGTGGATCCTGCGCACGCACGCCATGAATCGCGGCTTGCGTATCGGCGCCCGCGCGTTTGCGTTCCGTCATACGATAGTCCGTACGTTCTGATGCGTCGTCGTGCGACGGCTACGCAACGCCCTTACGTTGACAATCCGATCGATTCGAATTACATTCCCGCGCCTTCGTGCCGAGATGGCGGAATTGGTAGACGCACCAGGTTCAGGTCCTGGCGGTGGCAACACTGTGGAGGTTCGAGTCCTCTTCTCGGCACCATGTCGGAAATCCAGAACGTCCCA
>JAYUZG010000212.1:0-9424 GCA_043751985.1 Betaproteobacteria bacterium | reverse complement strand
TCATCTCAGTTTCGAGCCGCCCAGAAAACACCATTCTTCACTCTGGAAATGCTCGATTTACCCCCCCCAATTTACCCACTCGATTCCGTGAAGACCCTTATAAGGAAGTGTTCCGGGCGGCCGACGGCCGTCCGGAAAAGTTGCCGGCATGAAGTAGTAGTAGGCCGAAAAAAACTGACGGAGGATGAATGAACGGTTCCGGTAGCAGCGCGGGCGAGTGGTTGCAGCGCAATCTGCCCAAGCTGGTGCTGTCCCCGACCGTTGTCATCAGTCTCATCTTTGTCTACGGCTTTATCGCGTGGACGACGTATTTGTCCTTTACCCGATCGCGCACCCTCCCCAATCATCAGTTGGTCGGCTGGCTGCAGTTCGAGCGCGTGTGGGAGCATCCGCGCTGGGACGTAGCCATGCACAACCTGGCAATTTTTGGAATTCTTTACGTCGCGCTGTGTCTCGCGCTGGGCTTGTTGCTGGCGATCCTGATCGATCAGCGCATTCGCCAGGAGGGCGTGTTCCGCGCGATCTATCTGTATCCCATGGCGCTCTCATTCATCGTCACCGGGACTGCGTGGAAATGGATGTTGAATCCGGGCCTCGGGCTGGAGCATCTGCTGCACAGTTGGGGCTACACCGATTTCACTTTCGACTGGATCATCAACGAGCACAAAGCCATTTATACGGTTGTCATCGCCGGCGTGTGGCAGGCATCCGGTTTCGTCATGGCAATGTTTCTCGCCGGCTTGCGCGGCATTGATCAAGACATCATTAAAGCCGCATCCATCGACGGCGCATCGATGCCGAAAATTTACTGGCGCATCATCGTGCCGCAACTGCGGCCGGTGTTTCTGTCCAGCTTGGTAATCCTCGCGCACCTCGCGATCAAGAGTTACGAGCTGGTGGTGGCGCTCACCGGCGGCGGACCGGGTTACGCGACCGAACTTCCATCCACCTTCATGTACGCACATACCTTCACGCGCAATGAACTCGGCATGGGCGCGGCGAGCGCGGTGATGATGTTGTTGACCGTGGCGGCCATCATGGTGCCGTACCTGTACTCCGAAATGCGCGGTGCGCGTCAAGCGCAGCGCTAGGTCGCGGAATCATGAGTAATCAAGACAGACTCAAATCCGCACCGCTGTGGCCGCGATTGCTTATCTATGGATTGTTGGCTGTCTTCGCGTTGGTCTATCTGACGCCCTTGATCGTGATGCTGCTGACCTCGTTCAAGCCGCTGACCGAGATTTACGCCGGCAGCATGATTGCCTTGCCGCAGCAGTGGACCATCGAACCGTGGATCAACGCGTGGGAAAAGACCTGCGTCGGCCTGGTGTGCGAAGGTATCAAGGGTTACTTCTGGAACTCAATCAAGATGACCGTTGCGGCGGTGCTGATCTCAACGCTGGTCGGCCTCCTAAACGGCTACGTGCTCACCAAGTGGCGCTTCCGCGGCGACAACATCGTGTTTGGCCTCATTCTGTTTGGATGTTTCATTCCCTTCCAGATCGTGCTCATCCCGATGGCGTTTCTGCTCGGCAAAATGGGCATCGCCTCCAGTACCACCGGCCTGGTTTTCGTGCACGTGGTGTACGGGCTTTGTTTTACCACGCTGTACGCGCGCAACTATTACATCGCCTTTCCCGACGAGTTGGTAAAAGCCGCGATGATCGACGGCGCAAAATTTTTCCAAATCTTCTGGCGCATCATGCTGCCGAACTCCGCGCCGATCATCATCGTCACGGTGATCTGGCAATTCACCAATATCTGGAATGATTTTCTGTTCGGTGCTTCGTTCTCCACCGGAGAGAGCGCACCGATGACGGTCGCCCTCAACAACGTGGTGAATACCTCCACGGGCGAACGCGAATACAACGTGCACATGGCCGCGGCGATGATCGCGGCTTTGCCGACGTTGCTGGTTTACATCTTCGGCGGTCGCTACTTTGTGCGCGGCTTGATGACGGGATCGGTGAAAGGTTAACCCCATGGCTTCTCTCGAAATCAACGGCGTCAAGAAACGCTTCGGCACGCAGGAAATCCTCAAAGGCATCGACATCGCCATCGATGCGGGCGAGTTTCTGGTGCTGGTCGGCCCCTCGGGATGCGGCAAATCCACGCTACTCAACATGATCGCCGGATTGGACTCGGTCACTGAAGGCGATATCGTCATTGGCGGCAAGCGTGTGAATGAACTGCATCCCAGTGCGCGCGATATCGCCATGGTGTTTCAGTCTTACGCGCTGTACCCCAATATGACGGTCGAGCAGAACGTCTCCTTCGGCATGGAAATGCGCAAAGTACCCAAGGAAGAGCGCGATCTCGCAATACAAGAGGTCTCTAAATTGTTACAGATCGATCACCTGCTCACTCGCAAACCGAGCCAGCTCTCAGGCGGGCAACGGCAGCGCGTTGCGATGGGCCGCGCGCTGGTGCGCAAGCCACGCATTTTCCTGTTCGACGAGCCGTTGTCCAATCTCGATGCGAAGCTGCGCGTGGACATGCGCACCGAGATCAAGAAGCTGCATCAGCGGCTGAAGACGACCATCGTCTACGTCACCCATGATCAAACCGAAGCGATGACCTTGGCCACGCGCATCGCAGTGATGCGCAATGGCGAGCTATTGCAGATCGGCACGCCGGCCGAAATCTACAACCGCCCGATCAATATTTTCGTGGCCGGTTTCATGGGCTCCCCGTCGATGAATCTATTGCCGGTGCGCATCGAGCAACAAGGGTCGGGTCTTGCCATGTCGATCAGCGCAGATGGCCACGCGCCGGTGCGCATTCCTCTTGCTGATCCGCCCGAGGCGTTGCGTGCTTACGTAGGCAAGGACGTGATCGCCGGCCTGCGCCCCGAAGCGATCAACGATCGCATGAACGGCGATCGCGATCCGCGCCGGCAACAAGTCGAAGCCACCGTCGTGGTCACCGAACCTACCGGCGCCGATACGCTGGCCGAGCTTTCCATCGGCGGCCGCGAACTGACCGCGCGCTTGTCGCCAGACTTCCAACCCAAGTCAGGCGATCGGGTCAGCGTGAGTATCGATCTCGCCAAGCTGGTGCATTTCGACCCGACGAACGAGAATCGAATCGCCTAACGTTAAAAGGTGTCGCTCCACGGCATATAGCAGCGTTTCATTTTTCAATTCATAAATTACTAAGGAGTGCAGGAAATCGCGCGCACTCCGGCCCGTCTACCTGAGCCGTAGTTAAGAGCACATGACAAAACCGATCCGCAGCACGCGCCACGACTATCGCCATTTCCAATCCATTCCGACTCGATGGATCGATAACGATGTGTATGGGCACGTCAACAACGTGGTGTACTACGCGTATTTCGACACGGTGGTGAACCAATATCTGATCGAACAAGGAGCGCTCAATATCGAGTCAAGCACAGTGATCGGCTTGGTGGTCGAGACAGGTTGCCAGTATTTCGAAGCGGTGACTTTTCCCGATGTCGTGCACGCCGGGTTGAGAGTTGCACGGATCGGTAACCGCAGCGTCCGTTATGAAATCGGCCTGTTCCGCAACCACGAAGACGGCGCTTGTGCGCAAGGGCATTTCATTCACGTCTACGTGGACCGGCGAACGCGGCGAGCGGTTGATCTTCCCGACGCTCTCAGAAATATGCTCGCGAAGGTTCACGCATGACTCGGTCTTTGTGAGAGGCCGCCCAGTCTGATCAGCCGACAGCTCTCACCTCCGGCGGGCACGATTTGTTTCCTGGCGTGCGGACTAACGACTGCTGCTCGACGATCGCAACACCGCCCCTGCGCCGCCTCCCACGAGTTCTCCGTGCGCGTAAGTCGTCACGCCGTTTACGATCGTGTACTGAATTCCGCGCGAAGGCATGACCATGCGCTTGCCGCCACCCGGGAGATCGTAGCGCCGCTCACCGCGATTGGAGGAGCCGATCGTGACCGGATCGAAGATCGTGATGTCCGCGGCAAGGCCGGGTTTCAGGCGCCCGCGATCGCGGATTCCAAACAGGTCTGCGGGATCGGAAGTGAGACGGCGAATGCCTTCGGGCAACGACAGCACTTCGCGCTCGCGCACCCAAGTGCCGAGCAGGTAAGTCGGATAGCCTGAGTCGCACAGCATATCGACGTGCGCGCCGCCGTCGCCGAGCCCGATCAGAATCGCGCGGTTGTTCAGCAACTCCGCCATGCGATCGATACGCGTGTTGTAGGAGGTCATGGTGAATTCGAGTTCGAGGTCGTCGGCGAGCGTGAGGTCGAGGAAGGCATCGACGCCGTCCTTGCCTTCGGCGCGGCCGATCTCCGCCACGGTCATCCCTTCGAAGCGCTTGAGTTCGGGCGTGTGCGCTTCGTGCAAAGTGATGCGCTCCCAGTTGCCGAAGCCCGTAGGGTTTTTCAGATCGTCGCGGAAGTGATCGCGGAATATCGGGTCACGGTAAACGGCCTTCTGCGCCGCCTTGGATTTGTCCGCGAAGACGCGTTTCCACGACGGAAACGCGGCAAACGAGAAAGGGCTGCGCATGTCGATCTCGCGCGTGAGGGGCAGCGGCGAGGTCTGTGGACGCGCGCCTTTGGCGATCATCGGCGCGGCACGGCGCAGCGTATCGCGCACCGCTTCGGGTATGTCGTCGCGATCGAACAACGCGATGAATGTCACCGGTCGGCCGCTCTCATCCAGCAGAAAATCGAGCATCTCGCATTGCTCTTCATCGAGCACGCCGATCTGCCGAGTCAGTGCCACTTCGATCGCGCCTTTGCTCTTTTCCTTCAGTACATTCGCGTAGGCCTTCAGTTCATCGCGGCTCGCATTGCGACAAGCGAGCGGCCGGCCGCCGTAGCCGAGATGCTGGTTAAGGATGGTGCTGGAAAATCCGCACGCGCCCGCGTCCATCGCCTCCGCAAGCAGGGCGCGGATTTTCGCGGTCTCGTCCACCGTGGCCGCGCGTTCCATCGACGCTTCGCCCATGACGTAATGCCGGAAGGGCGTGAGCGGCGCAAGGAAACCGAGATTGACCGAAGGCTTGCGGCGCGCCGCAGCGTCCATGAATTCAGGAAAACTCTCCCAGTCCCAGGTAATGCCCTTGGACAGAACGTCAAAAGGAATCGCCTCGACGTTGACCAAATCGCGCATTGCCACTTCGCGCGACTCAGGCCGGCACGGCGCAATACCCACGCCGCAGTTGCCCATCACCACACTGGTAACCCCATGCCACGACGACGGTGTCACCGCGCCATCCCAGCAGATCTGCGCGTCGTAATGCGTATGCGGGTCGATAAAACCGGGCGAGACGACACAGTCCGCCGCATCGATGGTTTGCCGCGCGCTATCGTTGATGCGGCCAATTTCGACAATCTTTCCGTTCGCCACGGCGATGTCAGTGTGACGGCCCGGCGCACCGGTGCCGTCGATGACGAGGCCATTACGGATTAACAAGTCGTAGATCATTGGTCTTCGATTCCTCGGGACGATATCTCAGGTCAGAAATGTCTCGGAAAACTTTGCGTCACGCAGCGAGTTCGAATCTTCTGGTGAGAAGCTCGAAGGCAATCGGCGTTGTAGCGGTACGCCCATTTACTGATAAAAGCTCCGGAATAAGCGTCTTGAGCTTTTCGATTAAAGCTTCGGCTGTTTCTGCTTCAGTTGCCAACCCGGGAACATCCTCGCTAGATGCGACCCAGACTCGCTCTTCCTCGTCCCGGGCGGCCTGCACGTAGTACGGTTTTTCCATTTCATAGGCTCCCATGCGCTGAATACGTGAAAGCCTAGCACTCTCCACGCTCGTTCACCAGTCGCCTTTGAGACAATAGTTGTATCGTTGCGTCCCAAGGCTGAACCATTCCCGGTTCGAGGTCCAAACCGGCAATATCCTCAATGAGAACAATCGTAATCGGCGCTTTCGGAAATTTCGGCGCGCGTATTTGCCGAGCGTTATCGGACGAACCCGATATCCACCTGGTGGCCACGGGGCGCAACCCCGATGTTCGCCGATTTAGCTCGCGCGTCGAAGTTGCGAAACTCGACCTCGCGTCACCTGATTTCGCTTTACATTTGGCGCGCCTTTCTCCGCAACTCGTGATTCACTGCGCCGGGCCGTTTCAGGGTCAGGACTATCGCGTCGCGCGTGCGTCGCTTACGGTTGGCGCGCATTACTTCGACCTTGCCGACGGCCGAGAATTTGTCGCGAATTTTTCCGCTGAGCTCGACGCGGCTGCGAAGGAAGCAGGACTGCTGCTGATCTCGGGCGCGAGCACCGTGCCTGCGCTTTCGTCTGCGGTCATCAATCAACTGCGCAAGCGATTGCCGCAAATTTATGGCATCCGCATGGCAATCGCGCCGGGTCAGCGCGCGCCGCGCGGAGAAGCAACGATGGCTGCGGTGTTCAGTTACGCGGGAAAGCGCTTCAAGTGGCTGCAAGATGGCGAGTGGCGCGATGCGTACGGCTGGCAAGAGATGAATCGGATGCGCTTCGCAGGACTCGGCACGCGCTGGGCGGCGGCATGCGACATTCCAGACTTGGCGCTGTTTCCGCAGCGCTATCCGGGCGTACGCACGGTGGAGTTTCGTGCCGCACTTGATTTGAGTGTTCAGCACTTCGCATTGTGGATGGTGGCCGCGCTGCGCAAGGCAGGCGTGCCATTGGCGATCGAGCGCGCAGCCGGAGCGTTAAATCGAGTGGCATCACTACTGAATGCGTTCGGAACCGATCGCGGCGGAATGCTGATTAGCCTGACCGGTGCGACGGCCGACGGAACCGAACGCCGCATCGAGTGGCATCTGACTGCCGACTCCGGTCATGGGCCGGAAATCCCTTGCATTGCTGCGATCTTGCTCACGCGAAAATTGGCGCGCGGAAAACTAGCGCAACGAGGCGCTTTCCCTTGCATGGGATTCCTTGACCTGGCGGAATTCGAAGCACAGTTCGCGCATTGGAAAATCTCGACTTGCGTAGAGGAAAAATCCCTATGAGCGTCGCCTTCGAATGGTGGAAGACGGCGCATGTTCTGAGCGCCGCTGTTCTCTTTGGGACAGGCGTCGGCATCGCATTTTTTTGCTGGTTCGGTTACCGGCTCGCGCTGCGCTCAGGCGATGTCGCAACCTTGCGCGCATTTCTCCGTCTGACGGTGATCGCCGATGCCTGTTTGACGGCACCGGCCGTCATCTTTCAAGCGGCGAGCGGTTGGGTGTTGATGAATCAACTCGGTTGGTCGGCGACGAGTCCGTGGTCAGTATGGGTAGGGCACTGTTCATTTTTGTCGGCGCGTGCTGGCTACCGGTCGTCGTGATTCAAGTGTGGCTCAAGCGCGCATCCGACGGCGCGATTTCGATCGCGGCGCTGCCGGCGCGTTTTCATCGAATGTTCCGCTGGTGGTTTGCGCTTGGTCTTCCCGCGTTTGGCGCGCTTATCGTGATTTTTTATTTGATGGTCGCGAAGCCGTTTTCAGTGGTCGCCCTGTGAGCAATCCGCCCTCGCTTTCTCTGCGCCCTCTACCGCGCCGCCCTCATTCTCTCTGCGCTCACTACCGCACCGCTCGGTGGGTTGCTGCGCGAACCCATCCTACAATTTTTTTCGGCAATCATTCAGCGCGCTTCCGCGAGAATCAGATCCGCGCCTTTCTCCGCGATCATGACCGTCGCCGCGTTGGAGTTCCCCGCCACGACGTTCGGCATGATCGACGCATCCACTACTCGCAATCTCTCAATTCCGCGCACTCTCAAATGATCGTCCACCACCGCAGTTGCGTCCTGCCCCATCCGACAAGTAGAGGTCGGGTGGTAGACCGTGCCGCCGACTTCGCGCGCATACGCCAGCCATTCGTTGTCGGTCATCGGACTGGGTTTGGGCGCATGTTCCGTCAGCACATACGGCTTCATCGCGCTCGATCGTGTCACCTTGTTGACCAGCTTCAATCCGTCGATGACGGTTCGACGGTCGTTTTCGGTGGACATGAAATTGTACTGAATCGCCGGCGCTTCACGCGGGCTAGCAGATCGAATGCGTACGTGCCCGCGCGATTCCGGGGTGAGCGGTGACATGGAAACGGTGAAGCCCGAGAACGGATGCAGCCGCGTTCCCATCTTGTCAGTGCTGAAGTTGATGAAGTAGAGCTGCACATCCGGTTTTGAGAGCTCAGTCCGCGTCCGCGCAAAGGCACCTGCGTAACCTGCACTCACCGTCATGGGGCCGCGCCGGAGCAAGATATAGCGCAGTCCCACCCAAGCTTTCCCGAGCAACGTTCGCATCTCGTCGTTAAAGGTGATGGCTTGGGTGCATTTCCACACCGTGCGCACGTAGAAATGTTCTTGCAGACTCTCGCCCACTCCCGGCGCAGCGTGCACCACCGGAATGCCGTGACGCTGCAGCAACGCCGCCGGGCCGACGCCCGAGAGTTGCAGCAGTTGCGGTGAATTGAACGAGCCGCCGCACAGCAGAATTTCACGCTGCGCGCGTGCGCGTTGTTTCACGCCGCCTTGCTCGTACTCCACCGCGACCGCGCGCTTTCCATCGAAAACAATACGAGTAACCAACGCCTCGGTCTGCACTTGCAGATTTTCGCGCTGGCGCGCGGGATGCAGATAAGCCACCGCACAGCTCACGCGCCTGCCGCGACGCGCGCTCGAGTGATAGTAGCCCGCGCCTTCTTGTTGTGCGCCGTTGAAATCGTCGTTGCGCGGAATGCCCACTTCCTGCGCCCCCGCAATGAAAGCGTCGCACAACACATGTCTGTCAGGGAGGTCGCTCACGTTGAGCGGCCCGTTCGCGCCGTGAAGCGCGCTTTCACCGTGCTGGTAGCTCTCAGACTTGCGGAAGTACGGTAGTACCTCGTCGAAGCTCCAGCTCGCGTTACCGAGACGCGCCCACTCGTCGAAATCTTCGCGCTGACCGCGAATGTGCACCAGGCCATTTATCGAGCTGGAGCCTCCCAGAACCTTGCCGCGCGGCGTGAACACCCGGCGTCCGTTCAACTCAGGCTCCGGCTCCGACTGGTACATCCAGTTCACACTCGATTCTGCGAACAGCTTGCCGTAGCCAATCGGAATATGGATCCACGGATTGCTGTCTTTGGGACCGGCTTCGAGCACCAGTACTTTGTGACGGCCGCTGGCGGTCAAGCGGTTTGCGAGCACGCAGCCGGCGCTGCCCGCGCCGATGATGATGTAGTCGTAAGTCATGAAGATAAGTCTCGGTATGGATGAAACGTCTGCGCTGTGAGCCTTGCTCTCCGCTTGAATCTCACCGCCAAATGCGTCACGCAGGGTTTTCCCCCGCCAGGGTCACGCGATGCATCACCCGCTTGTAGCCGTGATAATCGTTCACCGCGTTGTGCTGGGCGCAGCGATTGTCCCAGAAAGCCAGCGAGCCGGGCTGCCAGCGGAAGCGGCAGGTAAATTCCGGCTTGACCTGATGCGCAAACAGAAAATCGAGCAAGGGCTGGCTCTCCTCTTC
>JAYUZG010000211.1:0-4872 GCA_043751985.1 Betaproteobacteria bacterium | reverse complement strand
GGCCGATAGCCCCACAACTCGGCGAGGTTGAACATCTTGCGGATGC
Source organism: Betaproteobacteria bacterium (assembly GCA_043751985.1). Taxonomy (GTDB): domain Bacteria; phylum Pseudomonadota; class Gammaproteobacteria; order Burkholderiales; family JAYUZG01; genus JAYUZG01. Next base: position 4,826 of record JAYUZG010000211.1, on the reverse strand, counting down.
AGCCGAGTACACGGTTGGCTTGTGTAGGTGAGTTCTCCATGCGCTTCATCAGCGCGATCACGTCCGCGCGCGAGACTTCAAGGACCTTCTTACTGCCGAAGGCGGGAATGATCGAGCGATCGATCTGGTGCTGATACGAGCGTTGCGTGCTCGGCTTATTGCGCGTCTTGGAATAGTCCTCCATGAATCGGGTGCACAGTTCCTTGACGGTTGGCGCCTTACGCGCATCTGCCTTCTCGCCGCCTGGATCGCCGCCGCGGCGAACCTCGGCCAGCCAGTCTTGCGCCAGCGCGCGGGCCTGTTCGACGGTCAACTCGCCGAACAGCCCAAGCGATGGCTTGCGGCGTTCGCCGGCGTTCGTGCGGTACTGAATCATGAAGACCTTGCGGCCTGCTGGAGTAACCTTGCAGAGAAAGCACACCAAGGTGTCGCGCAGTTCGACGTCAGCAGATTGAGGTTGTGCGGCTTCAACAACCGTTTTCGTCAGTTTGATCTTTGCCATGTGTGCTCCTGGAAATGCCCGATTTCCAGGAGCCAGCTAGGAGCCAAGCGAAAGGGAATCGGGTCGATGTGGGTCGAACACCGGGGTATCATCAGGCTTGATGCTTCGAGAGAAAACCTGCTCAAGAGGGCAGTGGCGAAGCCTGGAGAACATCGGTGTAGTGCCCATGATCCGGCTTAAAATCCCTCGGGCCTTATCAGCCCATACCGGTTCGAGTCCGGTTCCGGGCACCACATCTGCCTCACGCCGGATTTCCCACGGCTCGTTCTTCCCGCGCAAAGCGCCCTTCCCTAAAGTCGCTCCGCGGACGTCCGTTATGAAGCGCGGATAGCGCTCGCGCGCGGTCTGCCGCTGCATCGGACATCCAGTGCATGCGCCGGCCGCGATTCTATTAAGAAACTCACTGAGGCGTACTCAAGATGTTCGTAATCGTCGGATACTTGGTGATCCTAGTTGCGGTCTTTGGCGGCTTTGCGATGGCGGGCGGGCATTTGGGATCCCTGCTGCAGCCGATCGAGCTGCTCATGATTGGCGGTGCCGCAGCGGGTGCATTTTTTGTCGGCAACAACGGCAAGGTGGTCAAGGCCACCCTCAAGGCATTGCCGACGGTGTTGAAGGGGTCAAAGTTTAACAAGGCGCTATACGTTGACCTGTTGTCCTTGCTCTACGAACTGTTGTCAAAAGTGCGCAAGGAAGGACTCATGTCGATCGAAGGTGACGTCGAGAATCCGGAAGCGAGTCCGATTTTTGCCAAATACCCAGGCATTGTCAGCGACCACCACGTGGTCGAATTCATGACCGACTACTTGCGATTGATGGTCGGCGGGAATCTGAATTCGATGGAAATCGAGAACTTGATGGACGTGGAGCTGGATACCCACCATACCGAAGGACATGTCGCGCCGAGTGCGGTCGCAAAATTGGCCGATGGCCTGCCTGCGTTTGGTATTGTGGCGGCGGTGATGGGAGTGGTGCACACCATGGAGTCGGTGGGCATTCCACCGGCGGAATTGGGCAAACTGATTGCCGCGGCACTGGTCGGAACGTTTCTCGGCATTCTGCTTTCGTATGGCTTCGTGGGGCCTTTGTCGGGATTGCTGGAGCAGAAATTGGACGAGTCGTCGAAGATGTTCCAGTGCGTGAAAGTCACACTTCTGGCCAGCTTGAATGGCTATGCGCCTCAGGTCGCGGTCGAGTTCGGTCGCAAGGTCCTGTATTCGACCGAACGCCCGTCTTTCAAAGAGCTGGAAGACGAAGTGAAAAATCGCAAAGGCAAATAACTTGAGCGCGAGGTGACGGTCCGTCATGAGTGATGATGCGCAGCGACCGATAGTCGTAAAGAAAATCAAGAAGGCGGCGCACGGCCATCATGGGGGCGCCTGGAAGATTGCCTATGCGGACTTCGTCACTGCGATGATGGCGTTCTTCTTGTTGATGTGGCTGTTGGGATCGACCACCAAAGGCGACTTAAATGGCATTTCCGAATACTTCAAGACGCCGTTGAAAGTCGCGTTGCAAGGCGGTTCCGGGTCAGGTGAGAGCGCGGGCATTATCAAATTGGGTGGTGGCAACGACCTAACCAAAAAAGACGGGCAGCGCAAGCGTAGCAACGACGAATCCGGAAGAAGCAAGAAGCTCGACCCCAAAGAAGCAGAAAAAGAACTGACGCGGCTGGAGCAGGCGCGGCTGGGCGAAGTCAAGCAACGGCTCGACGCCGCCATCGAGGCCAATCAAACCCTGAATCAGTTCAAGAAGCAATTGTTGATCGACGTGACGACCGAAGGTTTGCGGATTCAGTTGGTCGATGAAAAAAATCGCCCGATGTTTGCCATCGGCAGTTCGCAATTGCAGTCGTATACCAAGGAGATCATCCGGCAGATCGGCTTGGTGCTGAACGATATTCCCAATCGCATCACAATTTCTGGTCACACCGACGCCACCGCGTATTCAGGCGGTGAACGCGGCTACAGCAACTGGGAATTGTCTGCCGACCGCGCCAACGCCGCGCGCCGAGAATTGCTGGCCGGCGGTATGCAGGAGAGTCGCATTGCCCGCGTGATCGGCCTGGCTTCGTCGGTTCTGCTCGACGCCAGCGACGCCTTCGGCCCGGCCAATCGGCGGGTGAGCCTCATCGTCATGAACAAGCAGGCAGAAGAAGCGGCCAGGAACGACGGTGGCGTGGTCGAGGCGCCGGCGGATGTGCCCGCGCTGTCAGCGCAACCGACGAATGACCCACAGGTGCCGCCAGCATCCGAGGACGGCCACGCCGGCCACGCGGATCATGCAAAGTAGCGTCGATAGTCTGTTCGCGCGAATGCGTGCGATTCCTGTCGTTTTCGCCGCGCTCGTGTGTCACGCGATTGCCGGCGTGGCCATGCTTGCATTGCATATCTGCTTCCCCGTCGGAACCTTGGTCACTTGGATCGTGCTGGAAGGCGTGCTCGCCGCCGCACTGGCGTGGGTCATCGGGTTACCGATTTGGTGGCTGGTGATCAATGCGCTGTTTGGGCCGCTGGTTGTTTGGATGAATCAGTTCGAAATTCAATCGGGCTGGTTTCTGGGCGCCTTCGTGTTGCTCGCGTCGCTGTTCTGGACCACCTTTCGTTCTCGTGTGCCTTTGTACTTGAGCGGCAAGCGCGCGCATGACGCGCTCGCCGCTTTGCTGCCACGCGGCGCGCGCTTTCTCGATCTGGGTTGCGGCTTTGGCGGTCTGCTGCTGGCGCTCGCGCGCAATCGACAGGATGGCCAGTTTTGCGGGTGTGAAATCGCACCGTTACCGGCGCTGATTGCGACCCTGCGCGCGCGTGGCCGCGCTAACGCCTCGATCCGCCGCGCTGATTTTTGGAAAACCGATCTGCGCGCCTTCGACGTGGTGTACGCATTCCTGTCTCCCGTGCCAATGCCCGAGTTGTGGCTCAAGGCGCGGCGCGAAATGCATCCCGGCGCGCTTTTGATCAGCAACACTTTTGTCGTTCCGGGCGTCGCGCCGGACAAGGTGATCGCGTTGCACGACTATCGCGACTCCGCGTTGCACATCTGGCGTATGTGAGACGGTGAACGAACTCGCCGCATCCGTTGCCGTGCTCGGCGGTCAGGACCTTCCGGTGTTGCGGCAGACTCTGGAAGAATTGCGCAAACTGCGCAAACAGGAAGATCGCATCACCGGGCGCGACGTGTCGCGCGTGGTGTTACTCGATCCGATGATGACCCTGCACGTGTTGCGCTACGCCGAGTCCAAGCGCACCCCACGTCAACCCACTGATATCACCACGGTCGAGCACGCGGTGATGATGCACGGCATTACCAGTTTCTTCGCGAATTTCTCCAAGCTGAAGACCATCGAAGAAGTGCTGGCAGGTTTTCCGCAGGCCTTACAAGGCGCGCTTGGCGTGATCAGCCGCGCCTACCAGGCGTCGATAATTGCCGGCAATCTGGCGGCGGCGCGCCACGACGTCGAATCAGATGAAGTGATAATCAGCGCGCTGTTGCACGAAATGGCCGAAATGCTGCTGTGGATCTGCATGCCTGAGCCGGCGATTCGTCTTCAGCAATTGATGGATCACAGCAAGGGGATCCGCAGTGCATCGATGCAGCGCGTGCTGCTCGGGTATTCGTTGACCGAGTTGCAGTTGCAACTCGCCCGAACCTGGAAGCTTCCCCCTTTATTGATGTCGCTGATGGACGATGAGCACGCGGAGCGGCCACGCGTCTTGAACGTATCGCTCGCTGCGGGCCTGGCGCGGCACACCACGCACGGCTGGTACGACGCGGCGATACCGGACGACATCAACGGCGTGCGCAAACTGATTGGCGGCAGCATCGATGCCGCGCAGAAGCTGGTGAAGCACGCGAGCATTCAAGCCGCGCGCAAATGGAAGTATTTTGACGTGCGCCCGAATGCCGCCTGGATACCGATGGAGCCAGGCCCTTGGCCGGACTCGAACGATGCCGCGCAGGTGGCCGGCAACAAACCAGACGCGGACCTCATGAAGCGCAGTCTGATCGTGCTGAAGACACCGCAAAGCGCAAAGAAGCCGGATCCCGCGTGGCAGGACAACGGCATCGCCGGCCTGCTCTACGGCATAGTCAATGGCGCAGGACTGGCGCGCGCAGCGTATGGCAAGGTGAACGTTGCCAAGCGCGTGGTCGAATTCAACCACGGCCTTATGAACAGCGGCGGTCTGCAGTACCCGGAGTTACAGTTTGCGCTGGGCGCGCCGCATTTGTTTGCGCGCATCATGGAGCGAATGCAAGGTCTGTGGTGCAATTCGTCTACGCGCGTCAAGCTGTTGCCACACCTGCCGGCGCCGCTCGACACCCAGCT
>JAYUZG010000210.1:0-4746 GCA_043751985.1 Betaproteobacteria bacterium | reverse complement strand
CTGGTCACCGCCTTTGCCCTTCTTATTGGCCTTGGCGGCTGTTTTCTCTTCGACTAATTCACCCACCGTGACGCTGATATCCTTGGCCGCGCCTTTGCGCCACACCTGCGCGGTGACCGTGCTCCCCGGCTTGGTCGCAGCGACCACTCGCGGCAGGTCAGCCGAATTGGTCACCGGCTTGCCGTCAAACTTGATGATCACGTCGCTGGTCTCGATGCCCGCCTTATCCGCCGGCCCGCCCTTTTCCACCGAATTGACCAGCGCACCGATAGGCTTGGTCAAACCGAAGGAGTCCGCCAACTCCTTAGTGACTTCCTGGATCACCACGCCGATCCGTCCGCGGCTGACCTTTCCGTGCGAGCGCAGTTGACCGGTCACGTCCATCGCGACGTCGATGGGGATGGCAAACGACAGACCCATGAATCCACCGGTGCGGCTATAAATCTGCGAGTTGATTCCGACCACTTCGCCTTTCAGATTAAACAACGGCCCACCCGAGTTGCCGGGGTTGATGGCGGCGTCAGTCTGCAAAAACGGGACATAGTTTTCCTGCGGCAGCGAGCGGCCTTTCGCGCTGACGATACCTGCGGTCACGGTATTGTCGAACCCAAACGGCGAGCCGATCGCCAGCACCCATTCGCCAACCTTCAATTTAGCCGGGTCACCAATCGCGACCACCGGCAGCCCGGAGGCCTCGATCTTGATCACCGCCACATCGGTGCGTCGATCACTCCCGATAACTTTAGCGGTGAATTCCCGCTTATCGGTGAGTCTTACGGTCACTTCGTCCGCAGCGTCCACGACGTGCGCATTGGTCAAAATGTAACCATCTTGGCTGATGATGAAACCGGATCCAAGCGAGCGCGACTCGTATTCGTGCGGCCCATTCTGCGGTGGCCCGAAGCGCCGGAAGAAATCGTAGAACGGATCATCCTCCGCGCCCGGCGGCAACGCCTTTGCCTGATCGCGTACCGTGGAGGTGGTGCTGACGTTGACTACCGCCGGGCCTTGCTTCTCCACCAACTCGGAAAAATCCGGCAAATGTATGCCTTGCGCGGCGCCAACGAGAGGAAAAAACATCATTAACAATATTGCGAATCTCTTAAGCATTGCGTTCCTTGTGAGTTGAATAATGATGGGCAACGTTGAAAAATAACCAGGCCGCGTTAAGCGGTTTCACTTGCCTTGATAAAAAACCGAGTTCCCAATCTGCATCACCGTAACCGCCGGAGTCTCGCCCAGTACCGTGACCAGTTGATCGTCCAAGATCCGCGTGTAGATATGCGTCGCACCCTGACGTGCCAGCCCGGTAATGGCCGCTTCACTGCGTCCGGCCAAGGGTTCGATGAACACCGATACGGCGGCCAGGCCATCGGAGTACACCAGGTGCGTCACCGACGCGGGCGCACCTTCGCGCCCGCGGCGCATTTCGTTTACTTTGCGAAATCCCGGCGGCCAACTGCGAACTCCCCAGTGAGATTCCAGTTGGGCGAGAGGATTGTTGGCGAAGCGATCCAGGCGCCACGGCGGGAAGGTGGCGTGGATGCTGGACTTGATTGCGTCGCGGCCCACACCACCGATTTTCAACTGCGTGAACATGACCTGCTCCACGATTCGGCTCTGCTCATCCATCATGCGCGCGCGCAGTAACAAACCAGTCGCGGCATCCGCCCACAGTTTGTGGCCGTAGCGCATTCCGTCACGCGGTTCCAGCGACAGCGATATCGCGTCGAATCCGGCGATGCGCACCGGGTCGCCTTGACGCAAAGTATAGTTTTCGGTGATAGCGTCCATTTGCTCGGGCAGCAACGCAGGAAACGCAAGATTCACCATGCGTTTTTCTACGCGCAGTAAACGGCTGTCCGGGAAATACGTGAGAACTTCGCCGTTGTTGCAAATGATTTCGCGTTTGGGGCCGTCAAGGGTTTCCAGCCGCTGATACTCGTTACCCGCTTCAACGTATTGATGGATGCGCGACGCTTCCATCAAGGATCCATGTTGATACACGATGGTGCCGGAGAAACTGAGTTCGTGCGCCGCGCGTGCCATACGTTGCAACAACCACTGCGCATCGCTCGGTTGCGGACTACCGGCAAACGCGGACCCAATCGGGCATAACAGCGCCAGTGCGGCCCAGCCCGGGAACGCTATGGTCATTGACGCTCAGTCTCCGCCTCGTCGGCGGGAACGGTGCGCACGTAGGACGTTACGCCACCCATGATCGTCGATGGTGAAAACTGCTGGTGCGCGGTCAGATATTCACCGTGCACGGCAAACTTGCGCGCCACCGCGCGTGTCGCAAGCGTCGCCACCGGAGGCGCCGGCGCAACCGCAAGTGTCGTTGGCGATGGCAGCAGCGGGTTGTGCAGAAAACCCACCCACGCCACCAGCGCCGCGCCGGCAGCGGAGGCCGCCAGGGCGAGCGCGAAGCGTGGGCGCGTCATCGATCGCTTTCTGGGCGCCAGCACCGTGGGTTCCTGCGCCAGGCGCTGCGCGATCAAGGTTCTGATTTCGCACGCGGTCACGTCCCGGCGCAGCACGTCACCGATGACGTGATAGGTATTCCAGGTCTCACGCCAACGCGTGTCCTCGCAAGTATTTCGCAGAGAATGTGCCAACTGCTCCTGCTCCAATTCTCCATCCATCAGTGCAGATAGTTTTTCCATATCAATCACCACCTCTTGTCCTTCTGAATATCCAGCAATGGCCGCAACCGCTCGGCAATGGATTCGCGCGCCCGGAATATACGCGAACGCACCGTGCCAACCGGACAACGCATGGCCGCCGCGATGTCCTCGTAGCTCATGCCGTCGATCTCGCGCAGTGAAATTGCAGTGCGCAGGTCTTCCGGTAAATCGTCCATGGCTTCGTTCACCGTGCGCGCAATTTCCTTGGTCATCAATGATGCTTCCGGCGTGTTCAAGTCGCGCAACTGCTCGCCGTGCTCATAATCTTCGGCTTCTTCGCTGTCGATCGCGGTGCTGGTGGGCGGGCGCCGTCCGCTCGAAACCAGATAATTTTTTGCCGCATTGATGCCGATCCTATAGAGCCAGGTATAAAACGCGCTTTCGCCACGAAACGCAGGCAGCGCTCGATAGGCCTTGATAAATGTCTCCTGCACCACATCCTGTATCTCCGCCGGGTCGCGAATAAACCGCGACAGCAGTCGCGCCAATCTGCGCTGATACTTGGATACCAGCAGTTCGAACGCCCGCTTGTCGCCGCGCTGCGTGCGCTCTACCAACACTTGGTCGACTTCCCGGTCGCTCATGCGATGGCGTTCTGGATTGTTATTAAAAAATTATCGAGGCCAGCGCTTGCGGTCACGCGCCCAATCGGGCCGGTGCCGGCCCCGCGCCCGTTCGCGCCAACGCTATGCCACAGACAGCGGAGTGCCTCGATAAGTTCAATTCTACGATCATTGAACTGAACCATCGGCGGCTTCGATCTCGCGCGGCCACCAACGCAACCACACACGCAGCCGGCGAAACTCGTCCGCACTGAGGCCGTCGCACGGCACAACGATGCAGACATGCGACGTGCCGGCGCTTTTTTCCAGAGCTAAAACGACCAACCAAGGTGTGACCCGGCTGGAGCTGGCCACTCGGCGTTCGAACCAGTGCCCACTTCGGGTGCGGAACGCACTACGACCGTCAACGGGTTTGAGTTCAATGACCGCATCCGGCGCATGCTTCAACGCGCCGCGCCAAATGGACCTCCAAGCGGAAAATGTTAGCAGCAGTGCGAAGAAAATTCCGCTCCACAGATAAGGCCATACCACGATGCAGCAGATCCACGCCGCCAGATGACCTGCGCCGAGGATCAGCGCAAGACCATTCGACGGTCGCAGCGAGAATGCCGGTGCGGCGCCGCGATCTAGCACGGTACGCCCTTCCCCAGCTTGAACCTCACTATAATTCGCATCGGCACTTTTCTTTGCACACTGTGACAACACCCTGGACCGACTGGTTGGCAACAAAACATGGCGCCGTGCTTTCCGCGCGCGGTGTCGAATATTTTACGCACTCATCAGCGGCAATCGAATCAGCCTCAACGGAGACGCAATTGGTTCCTTTGCTGCATCTTTGTGCGCTTGAGTTTCGCGGCGCCGATGCCGCCGCATTTCTGCAAAATCAATTGACCAATGACGTGGCGGAATTAGCCCCCCTGCACTGGCAGCGCGGCGCATACTGCAACGTCAAAGGCCGGGTGCTCGCCAATTTTCTGCTGCTGCGAGACGCGCAATCGTACACGATGATCTTGTCCGCCAGCCTGGGTGAAGCCATCCGTGCGCAATTACAAAAGTTTGTGTTGCGTATGCAAGTCACGCTCCAGCACCGCGATGTGGTCTTGTTTGGCGTGGTAGGTCCCGACGCGGCGCGGATCGCGTTATCGCATTGGGGTGACCACACCGCGCTCGAACAGGGCGGCGTGTACGTGATGGGTGCGACGCAGTGCTTGTGTCTTGCACCTGGCAGCTTAGTGGCCATAGTGGAGTCTGCGCACGCATGCGCAGCTTGGCAGTCGCTGGCGGCCAGGCTGCAACCGGCAGGTTGCGACGCCTGGCTGGCGCAAGAAATTGAACGCGACATTCCGCTCGTCACCCACGCAACGCAAGCGATGTTCCTGCCGCAAATGCTCGGGCTCGATCGGCTCGGTGCGGTGAGTTTTCGCAAAGGTTGCTTTCCGGGACAGGAGATCGTCGCGCGTGCCCGTTATTTGGGTGAGGTGAAGCGGCATCTGTGG
>JAYUZG010000209.1:0-4709 GCA_043751985.1 Betaproteobacteria bacterium | reverse complement strand
CAAGCGCCGCTTCCACTTCAACTGGTGAGACATAGATGCCGCTTACTTTCAGCATGTCATCGCTACGGCCGCAATACACGAAATATCCAAGCTCGTCCTGGCGATACTTGTCACCACTGCGAGTCCATTCGCCTTGGAAAGTCGCACGGCTCTTTTCGCGGTTGTTCCAGTAAAACGCCGCGACAGTCGGCCCATTCACTTGCAGTTCACCAATTTCGCCCGCCGCAACTGCAGCCCCCATCTCGTCCACTATGCGCAGTTGATAGCCAGGCACCGGTCGGCCGGTCGTTCCATAGCGCACTTCACCCGGACGATTGGACAAGAAAATATGCAGCATTTCGGTGGAACCAATGCCGTCGAGCAAATCAATCTTAAAGTGCTCGCTAAAGCGCTTGCCGATGTCGGTCGGCAACGCTTCGCCGGCGGATGTGGCGACGCGCAGATTCACTTCGTCGCGTTTCGGCAACTCGGGGTTCGCCAGCATGGCAGCGAAGAGAGTAGGCACGGCATAGAAAACCGTCGGCTGGTGCTGTTTGAGTCGAGCCGCGACCGCCGCGGGAGTGGGCCGCTCCGCCATCAGCACGGCGGTGGCGCCGACTGCGAGCGGAAAGGTCAGAGAGTTGCCGAGCCCATACGCGAAAAACAGTTTCGCCGCGGAGAACACCACGTCACTTTCGCGGATGCCGAGGATCGGCCGCGCATACAACTCGGCGGTCTGAATAAGACTGGCGTGAACATGCACCGTGCCCTTGGGGGAACCGGTCGAGCCCGACGAGTAGAGCCAGAAACACATATCGTCCGCGCGCGTTGGCGCGCTGTCGAATGAGGTCGGCGCCGGCGCCATCAAGTCCGCGAGGCGCGTCATGCCCGCGGGCGTGTCGCCGGAAACAATGACCGTCTCCAGAAAAGGTTGCGTCGCAATGAGCGCGTCAAAGCGCGGCAGCAGCGCACCGGAGACGACCAGCGTACGGGCGCGGCTGTCACGCAACATGAAATCGTATTCCGCGCCGGTGAGCAGGGTGTTCACCGCGATCGGGATGATGCCTGCTTTGATGCAGCCGAGGAACACTACCGGGAAGTCGATGCTGTCGTGCAGACACACCAGCACGCGGTCCTCCATGCGCAGACCTAAGCCGACCAACGCATTGGCGTATCGATTCACACGCTCACTAAGCTGGGCGTAGGTGTAACTGCCCGCGTCATCGATGAACGCGGTCTTGCCGCCGCGTCCGGCGCGAAAATTGCGCTCCAGCAAATCGTGCGCCGCGTTGTACTCGGTCGGGATCGACAGTCGTGGGGGGCTGACGGAATGATCCGCTCGGCTGAATTCGGTCACGCAAATGCCTTTGAGTGAAATGGGACAAGACGGATTATCTGCGAGTCAGAGAAATCTGACTATCCCGGTTCGAATTTGACTTGAGATTACCCTCGCCCCCAACGCTCTCCCTCAGAGAGAAGGTAAGGATGAGGGTGAAGTGGGTTTTGGCCGTCTTGACTTAGCTCGAATCAATATGCAGTATACTGCGCCATCACTGCGCGCATGCACTATACTGCATTTCATGATCAACACTGCGACCAGGCCACGCATCGCCTCCGCCTCAAATAGCCCGAGCCTTTCTAGCCATCCGATATTGCGAGACCTGGCGACGTGCGTTCGCAGCTTGCGCTCGCAACAGGGCCTGACGCGGCGCGACCTCGCCGTTGCGTCGGGCGTATCCGAGCGCCATCTGGCGCAATTGGAGCAAGGCGCGGGTAACGTTTCGGTCGCGTTGCTGGCGCGCATCGCTGCGGCGCTGCACGCTCCGCTCGCCGAATTGTTTCAGCGCGAGACCGCGCGCTCCTTCGAACTCGCGCTCATTCACTCGCTATTGAAACCTTTGCCTGAACACAAACTCGCGCGCATTCGCAGCAAGCTCGCGGCCGATCTCAACAACGCCGAATTGCAGAGGCAGCGTTGCGTCGCGCTGATTGGTCTGCGCGGCGGCGGCAAATCCACTTTGGGCGCGCGCCTCGGGAAGCACTATCAAGTGCCGTTCATCGAACTCGATCGCGAGGTTGAGCGCGAGGCGGGTACCGCGCTGTCGGAAATATTCCTGCTGTACGGGCAAAGCGGTTACTTGCGCCTGGAGCGACAAGTGCTGGAGCGCGTGCTTGAAGAGAATGCGCGTGCCATTATCGCCACCGGCGGCAGCATCGTCACCGATCCTGGCACTTACGATTTACTGCTGGCGAGCTGTTTCACCGTCTGGGTGAAAGCCGCGCCGGAGGAGCACATGGCGCGCGTGCTCGCACAAGGCGACTTCCGGCCGATGCAAGGCAATGCGCGGGCGATGAAGGAGTTACAACGTATTCTGGAACTGCGCGAACCGCTATACCGTCAAGCTGACGTGGTCATCGATACGCACGCGCGTTCGGCCGAACAGAGTTTCCGGCAGTTGCTGAAACTGCTCGAACAAAAATCCTGAGGACTTTGTCATGGACTCTGCATCAGCAATATTCGCGTCCACTCCCTTCATTGATTTTCAGCGCACGCCGGATCAGTATTCGCACTGGCGTCTGAGTTTTTCCGGCGCAGTTGCGACCCTGTCGATGGACGTGAACGAAGATCGCGGCATTCTTCCCGGTTACAAGTTGAAGCTCAACTCTTATGATCTCGGCGTAGACATCGAATTGCACGATGCGCTGCAACGGATTCGCTTCGAACATCCGGAAGTCCGCGTGGTCGTGCTCACCAGCGCGAAGGAACGCATGTTCTGCGCCGGGGCCAATATCTACATGCTGGGATTATCCAGTCATGCGTGGAAGGTAAACTTTTGCAAGTTCACCAATGAGACGCGTAACGGCATCGAGGATTCGAGCCGGCACTCAGGTCTCAAATTCATTGCGGCGCTCAACGGCAAAACCGCCGGTGGCGGGTATGAGGTGGCGCTGGCGTGTGATGAAATCGTTTTGATCGACGACCGTTCGTCCGCCGTGAGCTTGCCAGAAGTTCCGTTGCTCGGCGTGCTGCCGGGCACCGGGGGCCTTACCCGGCTCATTGACAAGAGAAAAGCGCGGCGTGATCTGGCGGATATCTTCTGCACCACGACGGAGGGCGTGCGCGCCGAGCGCGCGCTGGAATGGAAACTGGTGGACCGGATTGCGAAGCCACAGCAATTCTCCTCGGTAGTGAATGAACGAGCGGTCGAAATGGCCGCCCTTAGCGATCGGCCGGACAATGTGCCGGGCGTCGCGCTGCGGCCGCTGGTGAGACACATCGACGCGCATGGCTATCACTACAAATATGTAGACGTGACTTTCGACCGCGCGCGACGCTGCGCCGTCATCACGGTGAGCGCGGCGCTAGCCGCCCCACCGGCTACTGCGGTCGAATTGCAGGCGCAAGGCTGCAACGCCTGGCCGCTGCAAGTGGCGCGCGAACTGGATGACGCGATTCTCCTGTTGCGTACCAATGAGCTGGAATTGGGAATTTGGCTGCTGAAAACGCGCGGCGATGCGCAAATAACGCTGGCCTACGACGACCTGCTGAATCGATATCGCGGTGATTGGTTGGTGCGTGAAACCATCGGGCTGTTGCGGCGGACACTTGCGCGGCTTGAAGTCTCTTCTCGCAGCCTATTCGCCATCGTCGATCAAGGTTCCAACTTCGCCGGTACTTTGGCTGAACTGCTGTTTGCTGCCGACCGCAGCTTCATGCTGCATTTGCCCGACGAGACGGCGTTCGCGCCACGCATCGCACTGTCGGCGATGAATTTCGGTGGCTACGAAACGGTGGATGATCAGACGCGGCTCGCAGTACGGTTCTATGGCGACTCGCACATTCTTGGTGAGCTCAAGCGCAGGGTCGGCGACGCGCTAGATGCGGACACGGCGCGCCAACTCGGATTGGTAACCGTGACGCCCGACGATATCGACTGGGATGATGAGATACGTCTGGCCATCGAAGAGCGCGCGAGCTTGTCACCCGATGCGCTGTCCGGTCTCGAAGCGAATCTGCGATTTGCTCCCAACGAGACCATGCTGACTCGCATGTTCGGCCGCTTGAGCGCCTGGCAGAACTGGATTTTCAATCGCCCCAACGCGGTCGGCGAGCAGGGCGCGCTCAAACTATTCGGCACCGGCGCCAAGCCCGGCTTCGACCGCAAACGTGTATGACATTCGGAGAACTGTATGAGCACAACTTTTGATTACAACGAGAAGATTCCCAACAACGTCGAGCTATCGAGCAATCGCACGCTGCAACGCGCACTCGAACACTGGCAACCGCGTTTTCTCGACTGGTGGGGCGACATGGGCCCGGCCGGTGCTTTGCGCCACGACGTCTATTTGCGCACGGCAATCAGCGTCGATCCAACCGGTTGGGCGCACTTCGATTTCGTGCGCATGCCGGAATACCGCTGGGGAATTTTCCTGAATCCACAGGAAACCGATCGGCGCATCCCGTTCGGCGAGAACCGGGGCGCGCCGGCGTGGCAAGAAGTGCCCGGCGAATACCGCAGCACCTTGCGCCGGATCATCGTGACGCAAGGCGATACCGAGCCGGCGTCAGTGGAACAGCAACGCCATCTCGGACTGACTTGCCCGTCACTTTATGACCTGCGCAATCTGTTCCAGATCAACGTCGAGGAAGGCCGTCATCTGTGGGCGATGGTGTATCTGTTACACGCCTACTTTGGCCGCGATGGCCGTGAGGAGGCGGAAGCGCTGCT
>JAYUZG010000208.1:0-15134 GCA_043751985.1 Betaproteobacteria bacterium | reverse complement strand
AAGGTGTGAAGCAGGATTACGCGGAGTCCGCCAAGTGGTATTTGAAGCCGGCGGAAAGCGGCAGCGTGTCGGCGCAGTATCTGCTCGGGTATTTATATGAAGAAGGCAAGGCTGCCGGTGCGGATCCCGCGCAGGCGCTGAAGTGGTATACCAGCGCGGCCGAGCAGAATGACGCACGTGCGCAAAGCCGCCTGGGCTGGATGTACTACGAAGGCAAGGGGGTGGCCAAGGACATGATTGCCGCGCACATGTGGAGCAATCTCGCCGCCGCGCAATTAACCGGCGAAGAGCGCGACCGGGTGGAAAAGGTGCGCGACTACGTCGGCTCCAAAATGAGTCCGGAAGACCTGGCGCGCGCGCAACAATTGGCGCGCGAATGGAAACCGAAGAAATAGACCATGCATATTCAGCGCAATGTTGGCGTGGCCGCGCGCGTGGGGAGTTACAGCGACGCAGTGGAAGTGACCGCGCCTGCGCGCTGGTTGATGACATCGGGCACGCCGGGGCTGGATGCCGCAGGTAAGTTGCCGGAAGACTTCGCCGCGCAGGCCACGCTCGCCTGGGAAAACATTTTGCACATTCTGAAGGATGCGGACATGGGAGTCGGCGATATCGTGAAGGTGACGCAGACGCTGGTGCGCCGCGGCGATCTTGAAGCGTATCGGCCGATCCGCACGCGCTATCTGGGTGACGCGCGACCGGCGCTGATGTTGAGTTTTGTGAATGAACTGGTGTGGCCGGCGATGCTGATCGAACTGGAAGTGATCGCGGCCAAAGTCTGAGGGAAATAATATGTCGGGGTCAGTTCTCAACGCCGAGCAGCGCGCAGCTTACCAGCAAGATGGCTATGTGTTGGTGTGCAAGCTGTTCGATGACGACGAGATCGCCATCCTGCGCTCGGCCATTGAGCTCGATCCAGCGCTGCGCGCGAGTTTCTACGACCGGCGCGACGCAGAGGGAAAAAGCACCCGCATGGCGTTGTGGAATCATCCGGGCGACAGCGTTTACGGCCTGGCCGCAAGATCGCGTCGTGTCGTCGACACCATGGAGGCCTTGCTCGGTGGCGAGGTGTACCACTATCACTCCAAACTCACCGCCAAGGAAGCGCGCGAAGGCGGTGCTTGGGAGTGGCACCAGGACTATGGCTATTGGTACCACAATGGAAATGTCCTTCCCTTGATGGCCAGCGTGATGGTCGCGCTGGACCGCGCGACGCGCGAGAACGGTTGCCTGCAAGTGGTGAAGGGCTCGCACCACTGCGGACGGCTGGAACACGGCGTGCTACCGGGCGAACAAGTGGGCGCGGAGCCCACGCGCGTGGAGCAAGTGCTCAAACGCATGCCGATCGAATACATGGAGATGGAACCCGGCGACGGCTTGTTTTTTCATTGCAACGTGCTGCACCGCTCGGATCAGAATCGTTCCGAGCAGCGCCGCTGGACCGTGCTGCATTGCTACAACGCGGCACGCAACAATCCTTATCTCGAACATCACCATCCGCAGTACACGCCGATCGAAAAGGTCGATGACAACGCGATCAAAAGTGCGGGTGTCAAGTTCGCCGCCTCGGCGAAGGAGTTCCGCGAAGCCTCTGCCAATCCGCCGGAACTGACGAAACGCATTGCGTGACGCGACGCCGCGGCTACGTGACTCCAGCGGCCCATTGCGGGAGTCATAGCGGGTAGTGGGCCGCAGGCCGGTCGGCAGGTTAGCATCCACTCGATATAAGAATTCCGCGCCTGATCGATCGCGGAACAAACAGCGCGCCGCTTGTCAATAGGAAAAATTTGATTGCGCGCGCTTCCGTCAGAAGTTTTTTTCGGGAAAAACAAGTTTGGCGAAACTGGCGCGCGTAATGTCAAGCGGAATGTTGTGGTTTGAAGCGCTCGATGCAAAAAATTTTTCGCGATGATGAATCGGTGAGCGCAGGTAACAAACTTGTCAGAGAAAATTCATGGATTAACGACTTGCGATGCTTGCTCGCGGTTCATCCACATATTTATCCACAAAAACTGTGGATACGAATTCTTGCGAAGCGCGAGCTTTGCGCAAAGTGTCCGCCTAAAATGCTTAGCGCATAAATCATAAGAACCCGTGTTTATATAATTAAATTTCACTAAGGGATTTTTGCAGCGAGACTTTTGCACCGATGCCGCGGTTTGCCGCGAATTTGCATTCCTTGTTTTCGGAACTGCCTTTCCTCGATCGCTTTGAGGCAGCCGCCGAGGCTGATTTTCGCGCGGTGGAATTCCAGGTGCCGTATGACTATGCGCCGCGGAGCCGGCGTTTCTTGGGACGCGCGAGTTCCGGCGCGGGCGACAGCGGCGTGAGGCTTTGCTTGAGGCAGCGCAAGACGAAGCTCGACTTGGAGTGACGGATGCCGGGTATGCGGTAGAGGCGCTCGCGCAGCAGTCTTTCGTAGTCGCGCGTGTCGCGCACGGCGATGCGGATGTGATAATCGTAGTCGCCGGAAATTAGATACGCCTCCAGCACTTCCGGGATGTCTTCCAGCGCCTTGCCGAAAGCCGCCAGCGTCGCATCGTTGTGGTTCTCCAGCGTGACCTGGACGATCACTGTTTCGGTGAAGCCGATGGCCGCGGGATCGATGCGCACGGTGTAGCCGAGGATCACGCCTTCGCTTTGCATTTTCTTGATGCGTGCCCAGCACGGCGTGGTGGAAAGTCCGACCCTGGCGCTGATGTCTTGCAGGCTGGCGCGGGCGTCTTGCTGCAGGACGCCGAGGATATGCAGATCGTATTTATCGAGATTCATTCTGAAAACACCGGATGAACAGAATGAATATTCTAAACTTAACGCGCAACAACAGAAAATTCGAAAACCTTTTCTGCAACTGAAGGCGTAGGATGCGATCTTGAGGTTGGAGCCCGTTCCTACCCGGAATGTGCTTCCCGCACCAGCGCGGTCTTACCGGGCCGCGCTGGTGAGTCCATTCACAGAGGAGGCAGACATGCAGACAGCTCTCAGAGAAGTGACGTTGGAAGACAAATACGTCGCGCAGCGCGGCCGCATTTATTTAAGCGGTATTCAGGCGCTGGTGCGCCTGCCTCTGATGCAAAGGCTGCGCGATGTCGCCGCCGGCCTCCACACTGGGGGGTTCATCTCCGGCTATCGCGGCTCGCCTCTCGGCGGTTTGGATCAGGCGCTGTGGAAGGCAGCGAAACATCTCGAAGCGAATCACGTTCGATTTGTCCCCGGCGTGAATGAGGAGCTGGCGGCGACCGCGGTGTGGGGGTCGCAGCAAGTACAACTGATCGGCGACTCTGCCTACGACGGGGTGTTCGCGCTGTGGTACGGCAAGGGGCCGGGCGTGGATCGCTGCGGCGACGTGTTCAAGCACCTGAATTTCGCCGGGACATCGCAGCATGGTGGCGTGCTGCTCATTGCCGGCGACGATCATGGTGCCTACTCGTCCACCTTGCCGCATCAGAGCGATCACCTGTTCGCGGCCTCGATGATTCCGGTGCTCTATCCGTGTAACGTGCAGGACTACATCGAACTGGGGCTGCACGGCTGGGCGATGTCGCGTTTCTCCGGTTGCGCGGTGGGTTTCAAGGCGCTGGCCGACACGGTGGAGTCGTCAGCATCCATCGATGCGGATCCGTTCTCGGTGAAGATCAAGCAACCGGAGGATTTCCGCATGCCCGAGGGCGGGCTCAATTGCCGCCTCTCTTCCGACATGTTGGGCGTACAAGCGCGCAAACAAGAAGCGCTGATGCAGGACTACAAGATCTACGCCGCCATTGCCTATGCGCGCGCCAACAAGCTGAACCGCATCACTATCGATTCGCCCAAAGCGCGGCTGGGCATCATCGCGTCGGGCAAGTCTTATATGGACGTGCTGGAAGCTCTGGAAGAGCTGGGCATCACTGAACAGAAGGCAGCCGAAGTCGGTCTGCGCTTGTTCAAAGTATCGATGCCGTGGCCGCTGGAACCGGAAGGCGTGCGCGAGTTCTCGCGCGGGCTGGAAGAAATCCTCGTCGTGGAAGAAAAGCGGCAAGTGGTGGAATACCAGCTCAAGGAGCATCTCTACAACTGGCATCCCGATGTGCGTCCGCGCGTGATCGGCAAGTTTAATGAGAGCGGAGAGTGGGCGGGAGCACGAGGCGAATGGTTGCTGCCGGCGAAGAGCGATTTTTCCATCGCGCAGATTGCGCGCGTGATTGCGGGTCGCATTGCGCGCTTCCACGCCAGCGATTCCATCAACGCGCGACTCACTTTCCTGGAAGCCAAGGAAGCGGTGCTGCTGAAGGCGGTGGACACGCCGCCGCGTCCTCCTTATTACTGTTCGGGTTGTCCGCACAGCCGCTCTACCAAAGTACCCGAAGGCAGCCTGGCGCTGGCGGGTATCGGCTGCCACGTGATGGCCACCGCGATTTACCCGGAGCACAATAAAACCACCACACAAATGGGTGGCGAAGGCGCTACCTGGATCGGGCAGGCGGCGTTCTCCAAACGTTCTCATGTGTTCGCCAATCTGGGTGATGGCACTTACTTCCACTCGGGTTATCTCGCCATCCGGGCTGCGCTGGCGGCCAAGGTCAACATCACCTACAAGATTCTCTACAACGATGCGGTGGCGATGACCGGTGGCCAACCGGTGGATGGCGTGGTGTCGGTGCCGATGATCGCCCAGCAAATGGCGGCGGAAGGCGTCAAGCGGATCGCGCTGGTGACGGAAGACTTGCAGCGCTATGCGGACCGCTCGCTACTCCCACAGTCAGTGACTCTGCACGATCGACAAGATTTAGAGGCGGTGCAGCGTGAGTTGCGCGAGGTGCAAGGCCTCTCGGTGCTGATTTACGATCAAACCTGCGCGGCGGAAAAACGCCGCAGACGCAAGAAAGGCGAGTTCCCGCTTGCTCCGGCAAGAGCATTCATCAATGACGCGGTTTGCGAGGGCTGCGGTGACTGCGGCGTGCAATCGAATTGCACCTCCATCCTGCCGCTGGAAACTGATTTTGGGCGCAAGCGCGTGATCGACCAATCCGCGTGCAATCAAGATATGAGTTGCGTGGAGGGATTTTGCCCGAGCTTCGTGACGGTGGAAGGAGGCAAGCTTAGAAAACTGCGCGCAGGCAAGGACGTTGCGACACCAGACAGTTTCCCGGAGCCACTGCTGCCGTCCCTAACAGACTCGAACTACAACATCCTCATCACCGGCATCGGCGGCACCGGCGTGATCACCATCGGCGCGTTGCTTGGTATGGCCGGGCATCTGGAAGGGAAGGGCGTGTCGGTGCTGGACATGACCGGCATGTCGCAAAAAAACGGCGCGGTGACCTCGCACGTTCGCATCGCCGCGCAGCCGGATGCAATCCATGCGCAGCGCATTGCCACCGGTGAAGCAGACTTGATTCTCGGTTGCGACATGTTGACCTCGGGCGCCCAAGATGCCATCGCCAAGACTCGCCCCGGTCGAACCGTGGCGGTCATCAACATACACGAGCAACCTCCCGGCCCCTTTGCGCGCGAACCGGATTGGCATTTTCCAGCGCAGCCGATTCGTGCTCTCATCGATGAGGCGGTCGCGGGCCGTTCGCATTTTGTCGATGCGACGCGGCTCGCTACTGCGTTATTGGGCGACTCCATCGCCGCCAATTTGTTCATGCTCGGTTTCGCGTTCCAGAAAGGACTCATCCCGCTGAGCGCGCAAGCTCTGAACCGCGCGATCGAATTGAACGCGGTGGCGGTCGAAGCGAATAAACGTGCTTTGCAGTGGGGCCGGCATGCCGCGCTGGATCTGGCGGCGGTCGAGCGCGTGGTCGCGCCTGCCACGCCGGTGGTGGTGCAGATGCCAGAGAACCTCGATGCAATGCTGCGCAAGCGTGTTGCTTTTCTAACGGAATATCAGAACGCGCGCTACGCCAGCGACTACCAGTCCTTCGTCGAAAAAGTGCAGCACGCGGAGGCGGGGATCGGCGGCCGCGAGGTATTCACCAAGGCCGTGGCCCGCGCACTGTTCAAACTCATGGCTTACAAAGACGAATACGAGGTCGCGCGCCTGTACAGCGACGGCGCGTTCGAGGAGAAACTCAAGGCCACCTTCGAAGGCGACTATGTCGTTAAGTTCAATTTGGCGCCGCCTTTGTTCGCCAAACGCGATGCCCAAGGCAAACTCCTCAAGACTCAATATGGCTCGTGGATGAAATGGGCTTTCAGGCTCTTGGCCAAGTTGCGGTTTTTGAGAGCTACGCCGCTGGATCTGTTCGGCCGGACGCAAGAGCGGCGCACGGAAAGAGCGCTCATAAGCGAATACCAAACTTCTATCCGGCAAGTATTGGCGAAGCTCACTATGGAGAACTTGCCGCGCGCAGTGGAGCTGGCGAGTTTGCCCGAGCAGATGCGTGGCTTCGGTCACGTCAAGGACGCCAATGTCGAGAAGGTTCGCGTGCGCTGGCGCGCGTTAGAAGCGGAGCTGGCCAGCGGAGTAAGGAGTGCAACCAAGGCGGCCTGAGGCAGCTAGTTCGATCTTGTAGTCTGGCGGTCTGACGCAGATGGCCAATCCGGTGGATTGCGACGTGTCCAAAGTTGCAGTCGGTCAACGTGTGAAAGTGGTGTTGCAGGAGGCCGGAGACGGCAGCAAGGTTCTGATGGTTACGCTGGTTTGACTGTATCCATGCTCTTTGCACGAAGACATGGACGTTAATCCCAGGGCGCAATAGCGCAGCGTATTGCGCCGAATTCCGCTGAGGAGAAAGCGGTGAAAGAATTGCAGGGTTCGCGAAGTAACCCACCGAGAATTGCAGGGTTCGCGCAGCAACCCACCGAGCGGTAAGGTGGATTGCGCTGGCGCGCGAATCCACCTTTCGGATATCGCCATTTTTCTCAGACGCTCTCCACGAGAATGATGTTGGCCTTCGATGTCTTTTTGCGAATCTTCATGGCGGGAGCGTACTCGGGCGAGTGGTACCACTCCTGCGCTTTCTGCATGCTCTCAAACTCGCACACCACTAAACGTTTAGGCGACCAGTTGCCTTCGAGAACTTCGGTCTTGCCGCCGCGCACGATGAACTTGCCGCCGTATTTGGCGAGTGACGCCGGCACCAGTTTGCGGTACTCCTGGTACTCCACGGGATCGTGAATATCGACTTCCGAAATCAGATAGACAGACATGGCGTGCTCCTTAATGAGGAAAAAATAAAACAAGTTGACCACAGAGACACAGAGACACAGAGACACAGAGGCGCGGAGAGAACCATCAAACCGTAGAGTCAATTATTCGCGGAAGTCGTGGGCCAACTCCGCTCGTGCCGACGTGATTTAAGCAATTTTCTGTCAATAGATTTTCTCTGTGCCTCTGTGTCTCAGTGGTAAATCGTAATTTTCCGGGATGACTCGTCATACTTGGGTTAGCGAGTGCCTGAGCCGCTTGCTTCATTGAGAATGAACTGCGCAGCTTTCTCGGCGATCATCACGGTCGGCGCATTGGTATTGCCGGAGGTGATGCGCGGCATCACCGAGGCGTCGGCGACGCGCAGGCCGGCGATGCCGTGAACGCGCAATTGGTTGTCCACTACCGCCAGCGGGTCGTGTCCCATTTTGCAGGTGCCGACGGGATGGAAAATAGTCGATCCGAGGTCTCCGGCGGCGTGCTCCAACCCAAGTCCGGAATCGATTTGCGCGCCGGGTTTCCACTCTTCGGGCGAATATTTTGCGAGCGCATCCGCGCGCATGATGCGCCGGGTATAACGAATACTGTCGACCGCGATGCGCCGGTCGTCTTCGGTGGAAAGATAATTGAGTTTGATTTCCGGATGCGCTTCAGCGTCGATACTCTTGATGCGCACCTGACCGCGGCTGCTGGGTTGCAAATTGCACACCGACGGCGTGATCGCCGGAAACGGGTGCAGCGGATCGCCGAACTTCTCCAGCGACAACGGCTGCACATGCCATTCAATATTGGCGTGCGGTCGCGATGGATCGCTGCGCGCGAAGGCGCCGAGTTGCGACGGCGGCATGGTCATCGGGCCGCTGCGAAACAGCAGGTACTCCAGCCCCATCGCGACTTTGCCGATTAACGAGTTGGCGCGCTGATTGAGAGTCACTACGTTGTGAACCTTGTACACCATGCGCAGTTGCAGATGGTCTTGCAAGTTTTCGCCCACGCCGGGCAGATCGTGAATCTGGTTGAAACCATATTCGCGCAGCAAGTCGCCGGGACCGACGCCGGACAGTTGCAGCAACTGCGGCGAGCCGATCGCTCCGGCGGCGAGAATCACTTCACGGCGCGCCTCGGCAAAGGCATTGCCGCGGAACTTGAGGCGTACTTGAACGCCGGTGGCGCGGCGCTTTCCATCGCGCTCCTCGAAGCGAATCTCATGCGTGTGCGCGTGGGTGATGACGGTGAGATTGGGCCGCTTCAGCACCGGCCGCAGGAATGCCTTGGTCGCGCTCCAGCGCACGCCGCGGCGCTGGTTCACCTGGAAATAGGCGCAGCCGAAATTGTCCCCGCGATTGAATTCGGGAATTTTTGGAATGCCGCATTGCGCTGCGGCTTCACGCCAGGCATCGAGAATCTCCCACGACACGCGCCGCTCCTCGACGCGCAGCGGCCCGCCCGCGCCGTGCAGGTCATCCGCGCCGTGCTGATAGTCTTCGCTCAGCTTGAACAGCGGCAGCACGTCGTCCCAAGACCATCCGGGATTTCCCAGTTCGGCCCAATGATCATAGTCGCTGCGCTGGCCACGCATGTAGATCATCGCGTTGATCGACGAGCAGCCGCCCAGTACCTTGCCGCGCGCGTAGCCGATGGATCGGCCATTCAAGCCCGGATCGGGCGCGGTCTTGTAGCACCAATCGGTGCGCGGATTACCGATGGTGTAAAGATAGCCGACTGGAATATTGATCCAGAAATAATCGTCCTGCCCGCCTGCCTCCAGCAGCAGGACGCGCTTGGACGGGTCTGCCGACAGACGATTGGCGAGCACGCAGCCGGCGGTACCGGCGCCGACGATGACGTAATCAAATACCCCGAGAGACGCTTCCATCCTGTTTCCGAGAAGAATGCCTTCATCCGCATTGTGCCATTTTGCCGATCGCAAAAGTTCATCGCATCATGCGCCGTGTATTATCGAATCGCGCGCAACCTTTTCATCGCATATCGATGACCACCGATCACGAAAACGCCACTCCGACTATTGTCTCGCTGGGTGAGCCGATGTATGAGTTCAGTCAACTGCCGGCTTCGCCCAAGCAATATTTACAGGGTTTCGGCGGTGACACCATGAATGCGGCGATCGCCGCGGCTCGCCTCGGCGCGCGTGTTGCCTACGTGACGCGCTTGGGTGACGATGAATTCGGCCGTCAATTTTTGCAGCTGTGGCGCGAGGAAGCGATCGATACCTCGGGGGTGCAGATCGATCCTGAGGCGCACACGGCGGTGTATTTCATTACTCACCATGCCGCCGGACATGTATTCAGCTATTTGCGCAAAGGCTCGGCGGCGAGCCGCATGCGTCCCGAACACTTGCCACGTCGCTTGATCCAAAACGCGCAGTTGTTTCACACCTCGGCCATTTCACAGGCGATCAGTATGAGTGCGCGCGACAGTGTGTTTGCCGCCATCGAGCTGGCGCGCAAAGCGGGCGTGCGCGTGGTGTATGACGCCAATCTACGGCTGCGCTTGTGGTCGATCGACGAAGCGCGCGAAGTCATTGCCAAGACCATCGCGCTGAGCGATTTCTTTCTCCCCAGCCTCGAAGACTTACAAGCTCTCACCAAGATAAGCCAGCCGCGCGCGCTGCTCGATTGGTGCTACCAACAGGGTGCGCGCAAAGTCGCGCTCAAGCTGGGAGCGCAGGGCGTGCTCGCATCCGATGGCGTGCGTACCGAAGAGATCGCGGGTTATGCGGTGATCAGCGTAGACGCAACCGGCGCGGGCGATTGTTTTGCCGGGGCATTGATGGCGCGCATGACGCAAGGCGAGGATTTTTTCGCCGCGCTGCGCTTCGCCAACGCCGCCGCGGCGCTGGCGACCACCGGCTATGGCGCGGTGGCGCCGTTGCCAAATACACGGCAAGTGTCGGAATTGCTTGCCCGCCGTGCTTGAGCCGTATGCCATCCGTCACGCTACGGCACGATGGCTTCGTCGCCGGGGTTCAATGTGGGCCGGCTAGCGCGCGGAACGATTCCCGGCAATCGCCCTCAGGGTACTCAATATCGCCGAAGCAAGTGGAGAGCGGGTAGTTTTGTCGGATTCGCGCACGCGATTTTGCTCCAGAATTTCCGGGGCAGCGCGGGTCGCGTTGTAGCGCAACAGCGCCGAGCGCAAATGCTGCTGCAGCGCCTCGGCATCGACCGGCTTATTCAGGAAGCGGAATACTTGCGCATCGTTGATCAGCGCGATCACGTGCTCGGAATCCGAGCTGCGCGCGAGCGCCAGGCAGACGATCTGCGGATGATTGCGCTTGAGCAAGTTAAGAAAGATGGCAAATTCATCCGGCGCGTCATCCACGTCGGCGATCAGCACCGCGATGTCCGAGCGCACCATCCAATGCAACGCGTCGTTGATTGAGCGAGCGAGCAGAACCGGGCAGGCCTTGCCGACGATCTCGCGCACCAGTGAGCCGCTGCTTTCATCGCGCTCCACCATCAGCACGCTTTCGCTCATGCGCGGCAATTCGCTGGCGTTGGGTGCCGCCGCGCTGGCGGTGCGCAGGCCAATGTCCATGGCTTCGCCGATGATTTGCTGCAACTCCTGATTGTTCCAGGGTTTGCTGACAAAACGGAATACTTCGCCTTCGTTGATCGAGCCGACGATCGCCGCCAGATCCGAGTAGCCGGTCAGCAGAATGCGCACGGTGTTCGGTGAAAATTCGCGCAACTGACGTAGCGCTTCGACCCCGGTCATCCCGGGCATACGCTGATCGCTGACGACGAGCGGAAACGGATAGCGGCGCGCGAGTTCCAGCGCTTGCTCGCCGCCGCTCGCCGTGTGCACATCGTAGCGCGTGCGGAAGATCGCGCGCAACGCGCTGAGAATGCGTTCTTCGTCATCGACAAACAAGATGCGTGGTTTGTATTTTCCGGCGTCCGGCGCGGCCGCCGGGCGCGGCAAGGAGGTCGAGGTATTGGCGCTCATCGGCAGCGTCGCGGCGTGCTGGTTCGGCGTACGCGCGGCGCTGATGATGCGCGCGGCAGTCAACAAGCCACGCGCCGGCTTCACTGCGGTCGAAGAAGCCGCCGGTCTCGGCGGGGTGACCAGCGCGCCGACTGGATTATCGGGAATCGCCTCTTGCAGCGCTGTCAGAAAAGCAAGGGCAGTTTGAAATCGATCTTCCGGCTGTTTGGCGATTGCTTTTTGCACCACCCAGTCCAACTGCGGTGGCACCATATCGTTGACCCCCGATGGGTCGGCCGGGGCCATGTTGATCACCTGGCCCATGATAGCGGCGTTGTTGGCGCCGGTGAACAGGCGCGTATGCGTCAATAGCTCGTACAGCATGACGCCGGTTGAATACAGGTCGGTGCGCGCGTCGGCATCGTGTCCGACGAATTGCTCGGGCGACATGTAGTTGGGCGTACCCATGATCACGCCGTGCTGCGTGAGGTTGGAACTTTCCAGGCGCGCGATGCCGAAATCGGTGACCTTGATAGTGCCGTCGCGCGTCACCAGAATATTCGATGGCTTCATGTCGCGATGAATCACACCCGCCCGGTGCGAGTGATCGAGTGCCTGCAGAATCTGCGAAATAATAGTCCGAATGTGGCGCAATTCCGAGCGGAAATCTTCGCGTGAAAAGGCTTGCAACGATTTCCCGAACACGCACTCCATCGCGATGTAGGCGTAGTTGTCGTCCTCGCCGTACTCAAAGATCGACACGATATTCGGGTGCACCAGCTTGCCCGCCGCCTGCGCCTCACGCTTGAAGCGGGATAGTAAATTTTCTATTTCTTCGCTGCGGATTTGCCGCTTGTCCACCGATTTCAACGCCACGATCCGCTCGATCACCGGGTCGCGCGAGCGGTAGACTTTGGCCATCCCGCCTTCGCCGAGCAAGCCTTCGATGTCGTAGCGGCCGATGCGCGTGGGTGCCTCGAACAGTGTGAACAATTCTTTCATGCGGCACGCGCCTGGGGGGCGGGGGATCGGACCGGCAGTAGCAAGGTGAAAATAGTTCCTTTATTCAATTCCGATCGCACCGAGATTTTTCCACCGTGTTCGGTCACGATTTGGTAGGCAATGGACAGGCCGAGGCCGGTCCCTTGGCCGATATCCTTGGTGGTAAAAAATGGATCGAATATCTTGGGCAGCACATCTTTGGCGATTCCATGTCCATTGTCGGCCACATCCACGCGGACTTGATCGCCGTCCACGCGCGTACTGAGCGTGATGGTTCCGTCCTTATCGGGTAGCGCCTGGGCCGCGTTGGAAATCAAGTTCAGGAAAACTTGATTGATCTGCGAAGGCGAACATTCGACCGGCGGAATCTCACCATAGCGTTTGACCACATTCTTGGTCTTGACCAGATTGCGGGCGATCACCAGAGCGCTATCGAGACCTTCGTTCAGATTGAAGCGGCTGACCTTGCTGCGGTCGAGGCGGCTGAAGTTCTTGAGGCTGGTGACGATTTCACCGATCTGTTCGATACCGTGCAAGCCGTCACTCAGCATGCCCGACATTTCCTTCACTGTGCCGTGCTCGCGCAGCGCGCCCGCGAGCGAGGAAACATGCGCGAACTGCGCGTTCAATTCCTCTTCCGCCGTGTTGCCCGCGGCCAGCATGGCGAGCAGATGTTCCAGCGAGTCGATGAGCTCGGACATTTCGGGCAAGCGCGTCTGCACCAGATCGAGGCTGCTCTTCACGTAGGCGAGCGGCGTGTTGATCTCGTGCGTGATACCGGCCACCATCTGGCCCAGCGAAGACATTTTCTCCGACTGCACCAGCAGCAATTGCGATTCCTTTAGTTGCTTCAGCGTGCTCGATAACTCGCGCGTGCGTTCGTCCACCCGTTGTTCCAGGTTTTCATTGGCCGAGATCAATTGCACGTTGACTTGCGCGATCTTGCGATATGACTGACGCAATTGCAATCCCACCCAACCCAGGAAAATCAGCAGCGCGGCCGAGTACGTCACCAGATAAATGCGGTAGCGTTCCTTATCGTCGGCCAGCACCTGGAATTCGCGCTCGAAGGTAAACGCCAGCGTGTCGACGCGCGGCACCAACGGCAATATTTCAATCTGATGCGCGAGCTTGTCCAGTACCGACCCGTGTCGCAGCACGCTGTCGAGTGCCGGCTGCAAGGGGTGCAACCTGTCTTGCACCTTGGGCAGGCTGGTCGAGGATTCCTGCAACTGCCGCCAGCCTGCATGCAGGGCGTCACGCGCAACCGCATCATGCTCCTTGAGGAATATCATCGCGTGCGCGCGCAGCGCGTCCACTTGATCCGCGACCAGTTCGATGCGCGTGCGAACGCGTGCGTCGGGGGCATCGTCCAGGCTGGCGCGAATTGCAGCCGACGCCGGCGCGAAGCTCTCCAGCGCGCTGCGTACAGCGACGCGCTCGGTTTCGAATTTCGAAATCAGCGCGCTTTTCTCGTCAAACGCAGCGTGCACATTGTCCACTGCCTGCGCCAGCGTACTGACACCAAGCGCCCGGCTGGTCTGCGTTAACTCTTGCTCAACGCGTTCCAGGCTGGCGGAAATTTCCTCGGATCGAATATCCGGCGTGGCCGGGTCGGAACGTGCACGCAGTAACTCACCATTCCAACGTGAATCGAACTCCTTCAGTTGGCGCAGCAAACCGACGATCTCATTTTGCTTTCGAATGTCCACCGCCTGCGTCTTGAAGTAAAGAAACACCAGGATGCCGGCAAGGAACAGCCCGATCAAAATGAATGCAATCCGGCGCAGCAGCAACATCACGATTTAGCAACTCCCCCGTCGAGTAACGGCATTATGGTTGAAACTGTGCGAGCCGCCTAGGGGAGGCCGGCGTACTGTATGCGATGGGCATGGCGGCCGCAGTGTGATACGCCTCCATCAGATCTCAAAACGCCAAGCCCCGCGTTGCGCGGGGCCTGGTTTGAATCAATGTCGCTTGACTTAGCCTTTCAAACACTCGCTCATGAACTTCTTGCGGTCGTCGCCTTTCATTCCTTTGGCGTCGGCGTTGCACTTCTTCATCTTGTCTTTTTGGGAGGTTTTCTTTTCAGCCGCCGCGGGTGCCCCGGCAGACAAACACTCCTTCATAAACGCCTTGCGCTCGTCGCCCTTCAAGGCTTTGGTCTTGGCGTCGGCATTACAGCTCTTCATTTTTTCCTGCTGCGTGCCGGCGAACACCGGTGCAGCGAAGAGGGAAAGTGCCAGCAAAATCGCGATCTTTTTCATAGTAGCTCCTTGGATGGTGGGTGCTGCGAACGGTCTTAAACTCCTGAGGGCATGCCCCCAGCGAAACGTGTAACGATTGGCAATGAACAAACGTTGACCATGCTCATGCTGCGGCATGCAAGGAGCCGAGCAACGGAGCGAGATTTCCTTGCGCGTCAAACGGCCACGCTGCCGCCGCTCCCATGATTTCGAAGCGATCGGGCTGGCGGCGCACTTCCGGCAGCAGAGCGTCGGACACTTGGATTTCGGAAATATGCAAGGTATTGCGGATGCGCACGATGCGGCAATCTTCAGGCTTGACCCGCACCACCGTTTTCACTGCCAGAGCGATGGCGTCGTGGTCATTGTTCATCACGATGGGAATAGCCGCGCCGTCGAGGTTCATCGAGGTGATGACGTTGGCGTAGGTCGAAGCCACGTCCAACTCTTTGAAGATGCGCAGGGTGATGACGTCGGCTCCGCCCACCCCGGTTGAGTTACCGGCGGTGGCCTTGGTCAGGCCGAGCACGGCGATTTTCTTCACCATGGGTTTAGCCTCCCATTGAATTGCGCGGCGGTTACGGCCGGTGATATTGGGGTCGAATCCGGCACCGCTGATGTTCTTGCCCATTTCATCGATGACCAATACGTCGATCTCGTCGAAGTAAAGCTGCGGCATCATGCGTTTCGCCATCGCCTGCAACTCAGGCTCGCGCGACGCGAGTTTCTGCGCCAGGATAACTTCGATGTGCGCGGTTTCGTCGTAAGCGTTTTCCACCACGCCGACCCCGAACAACACATTGCGC
>JAYUZG010000207.1:0-3451 GCA_043751985.1 Betaproteobacteria bacterium | reverse complement strand
GATGGATACGACAATCAAAATCCTGCTCACGGCGCTGGCATTGATGCTGGTTCTGGAAGGAATCTTTCCGTTTCTCGCACCGGCATCGTGGCGCGATTTTTTCCGGCGTATGACTGAAATGGCGGACGGTCAGATTCGATTCTTCGGCCTGAGTTCGATGATCACGGGCTTGCTGCTGTTGTTTCTGTTGAAGTGATGCCCGATGCAGAAATGGCTTCTTCCCGAATACATTGACGATATCCTGCCGCAAGAGGCAGGACGAATCGAAGCGCTGCGCCGGGACATGCTGGACTTGTTCTTGGTGCACGGCTATGAGTTGGTGATTCCGCCGATGATCGAGTACCTGGAATCGCTGCTCACCGGAACCGGACATGATCTGGATCTCAAGACCTTCAAGTTAGTCGATCAATTGTCCGGCCGCATGATGGGCCTGCGCGCCGATATCACGCCGCAGGTTGCACGCATCGACGCGCATTTGCTAAACCGCGAGGGCGTGACGCGTCTGTGCTATGCGGGCAGTGTCATTCATGCGCTGCCGTCGGGGCTGATGCGCACCCGCGAGCCAGTGCAGATCGGCGCCGAGTTATACGGCCACGCCGGAGTAGAGAGCGACGTCGAGATTCAAAAATTGATGCTGACCGCGTTGCGCCGGGCGGGCGTCGATGCCTTGCACCTTGACTTGGGGCAGGTGGCCGTGTTTCGTGCACTGGTGCGGCATGGGTCTATCGGTGCGGAGCAGGAACTCGAACTGTTTCAGATATTACAAAGCAAAGATGTACCGGCGATCCGGGAATCGACTCAGGCGCTGACACGCGAGGTGCGCGACGCACTGTTGCTGCTCCCGTCGCTGTATGGTGGTATCGAGGTGATTGCACAAGCACGGCAGCACTTACCTGCGTTACCCGAGATCGCCGCGGCGATCGATCAACTGCAAATCGTCGCTGATGCCATGCGCGGATTGGTGGCTGAATTGTGTTTCGATCTGGCGGAGCTGCGTGGCTATCGCTATCACAGCGGAATGGTGTTCGCCGCGTATGCGCAAGGTCATTCCAATGCGATCGCGCGCGGCGGGCGCTACGACGAAGTGGGCAAGGCCTTTGGGCGAGCGCGCCCGGCAACTGGCTTTACTATTGATCTGCGTGACGTGGCGCTGCTGTCTCAAGGCGAGGTTCCACGTGGGCGCATCTTGGCACCCTGCGTGCCGCCGGACGCGAATCTTGAAAAAATGATCGCGAGCTTACGCGCGTCGGGTCAAGTGGTGGTGATGGACTTGCCCGGGCATGCGCGCAACCAACACGAATTAAAATGCGATCGCCAAATCGTGAAGCAGAACGGCGACTGGGTCGTTACGCCACTGAACAGGAAGGAAACGTGACACATGGGAGGTAACGTAGTCGTCATCGGCACGCAGTGGGGTGACGAAGGCAAAGGAAAATTAGTTGATTGGCTGACCGATCACGCGCAAGGCGTGGTGCGCTTTCAGGGCGGTCACAACGCGGGCCATACACTGGTCATCGGCGGCACCAAGACGGTACTGCATCTGATTCCTTCGGGCATTCTGCGCAGCGGCGTGCGTTGCTATATTGGCAACGGGGTAGTGGTGTCGCCGCAGGCCTTGATCGATGAGATCGCGACATTGGAAAAAGCCGGCGTGCCGACCGCTGGAAGATTAACCATCAGTGAAGCCTGCCCGCTCATCTTGCCGTATCACGCAGCGTTGGATCAAGCGCGCGAAGCGGCCAAGGGCGAAGCCAAGATCGGCACTACCGGACGCGGCATCGGCCCGGCCTACGAAGACAAAGTGGCGCGGCGTGCGATCCGCTTACAGGATTTGTTTCATCGTGAACGCTTCGCCGCGAAACTCGGCGAAGTCCTCGACTTCCACAATTTTGTGTTGAAGAATTATTTTCACGCAGCTACGGTTGATTTCCAGAAAACGCTGGACGAGTCCTTGCTGTTGGCAGAGCAGATACTGCCGATGGTGGGGGATGTGCCGCGCTTGCTGCACGAAGCTCAGATACGCGGTGAGAGTCTGTTGTTCGAGGGCGCGCAGGGCTCGCTGCTCGACGTGGACCATGGAACCTATCCCTTCGTCACTTCCAGCAACTGCGTTGCGGGGGCCGCCGCCGCCGGTAGCGGAGTCGGTCCGCAGGCCTTGCATTATGTTCTCGGCATCACCAAGGCCTACACCACGCGCGTGGGCTCGGGACCCTTTCCAACCGAGCTCTACGATGACGTCGGAAAACAACTGGCGAGCCGCGGCAAGGAATTTGGTGCCACCACCGGACGGCCGCGCCGCTGCGGTTGGTTCGACGCAGCGGCGTTGAAGCGCTCGATCCAGATCAATGGCGTGTCGGGCTTGTGCGTGACCAAACTCGATGTGTTGGACGGAATGGAAAGTTTGCAGATCGGAATCGGTTATCGGGTTGCCGGAGAGAAGCGCGATCTTCTGCCGGTGGGCGCCGAGGCCTTGGCGGAATGCGTGCCGATTTATGAAGAGCTGCCAGGCTGGTCTGAGAGTACGCTCGGGATTCGCCGGTATGAGCAGTTGCCTGCCGCCGCACGCCGGTATTTGGAGCGGCTGCAGCAAGTTTGTGGCGTGAGCATCGACATGATTTCCACCGGACCGGACCGGGATGAGACTATCGTGCGGCAGCACCCGTTTGAGCGTGCGGCCGCCAGCGTTGCCTGATCGCGCAACTGCCTTGGGTGCCGAGTTGCCGGCGCGGAACGCGCAAGCGATTGCGCAAGGCCGTGTACGCCAGCCGGTGCCACTTTTACAAAAGGAATTACCTTGCTGAGAATCCAAACGCAAGCGCTGCAAAGCCAGCGCACGATGCGTAAAGCTGGTGCGAGAAGAGAATTCAAACTTCTTACGTAACACATTGATTATTAGTATCCATAATCAATGTGGATTGCAGACGTACCCCCAAAAGTACCCCCAAAAGGTTTGGATTTCTCCAAGCCCTTGATTTCTATCGCGTCCGGCAGGATGTGAACCCACGACCACTTGATTCATAGTTTGTATTTACTAAGCGCTACAGCGCCGCCTCTTCCCCATTTTGCGCTGCTCTGCCCGCTCTTGTTCCCTTCAGTCCATTAAAATCTCCCCAGGACGATTCGGGGCGGGTTAGTTGTTTAGCACCTGGTCGAGCGGACCTATCACGCCACCCACAAGTTCGCGCATGGGACCAAAGGTAACATGATCGCCATCACATGCCAGGCGGCACGGAACGAGCGTATCGCGCTAAACTCGACATTTAAGAACACGCCACCCACACGGTGTAGACCGCTGTCGATCGCCAAATTAGTTTCTCTCTAAGGGATCGTTTGGTAATATACGATTTATGGCAACTGAAAACAGCGTCAAACGCACTTCCGTTCGCGCCGTTGGCCTTAAGAAGGTTGGCACTTCTGCGCAGTATCGTGCTGAGCCTAGTAGGGAAGAACT
>JAYUZG010000206.1:0-1937 GCA_043751985.1 Betaproteobacteria bacterium | reverse complement strand
TATCCGCGTCCATACCGCTGATGTTGTCGGTCGGAACAAACGCCAGATTGAAGAACAACGGCACGCCCACCATGTCGTTGATGACTTGCAACTCGGCAGCGGGAATAATGCGCTTGATCTCGTCTTCGACTTGCAGCACAAGCTTCTCGGTTTCCTCGATGCGCGTGCCCAGCGGGGCGCGAAAATGCAGCTTCATAATTCCCACGTCCGCGGACGGGAAGAAATCCGTCCCCACCACATTGAGCAGCAGCCCGCTCAGACCTGCCATCAGCATCAGGCAGACAAAGACAAAAGGGCGATGCCGCATCACCACCGTCATCACCGCCGCATAGGTTGCGCCCAACCCATCGAGGACACGTTCGCGCAAATTATTCAAGCGTGCGCCCAGCGAGCGTCCGTGCGAATCGTGGTGCTCGTTCGCCAGTAAATAACGCGACAGCATCGGTACCACGGTAAACGACAGAACGTAGGAGGCGAGCAGAGAGAACACGACCGTCAACGCCAGCGGCACGAACAGATACTTGGATACGCCGTAGAGAAACGCGACCGGAATGAACACGATGCAGATCGCCAGCGTGGCCATGGTCCGCGGCAACGCCACTTCGCGCGAGCCTTCGATGATGGCGACCGTCAGCGGCTGACCCATGGAAAGGTGGCGATGAATATTCTCCACCGCCACCGTCGCATCGTCGACCAAAATGCCGGTGGCGAGCGCGAGCCCGCCCAGCGTCATCAAATTGATGGTGTTGTCGGTGAAGTAGAGACCGAGCACACCGGCGAAAATCGCCAAGGGGATTGAGGTGATGACGACGATGGTGTTGCGCCATGAACCCAGAAACAACAGGATCATCAGTGACACCAGAATGGACGCAACCACTGCTTCGTTCACCACGTTCTGCACCGCCGCGCGCACGAACACCGATTGATCGAAGTCGAGCTTGATGTCCACGCCCTCGGGTGCAGCAGCGCGGATGTCTTTCAGTAGCTCGCGCGTCTTGTCCACCACGTCGATAGTTGAAGCGGCCGCATGCTTGAGGATGGCGAGGTAAGTCGCGCGGTTACCGTCAACATGCACCATGTTGTTCTGCACGGCGAAGCCGTCCTGCACCTTGGCCACGTCGCCCAGCAAAATCGGCACGCCTCTTATCACGCGCAACGGCATGCCGTTGAATTGATCGACCGTCGGCGGACTCGAATTTAGCGACACGTTGTAGTCGATGTTGCCGATGCGAGCCGAGCCGGCCGGCACCAGCACGTTCGAAGTTTGCAAGGCCTGTACCACGTCATTGGGTGACACGCCCTTCGCGGTCATCAGCGTGGGATTGAGTGCCACGTCGATTTGCCGCAAGCGTCCGCCGAACGGAGCGGGCACCGTGAGACCCGCGATCTTGTACAGCTTCACGCGCACGAAGTTAAACGCGTGGTCGAACATGCGTCCTTCGGACACCGTGCTACTGGAGAACACCATCTGCACGATCGGCACCGAGGCCGGGTTGTACTGAATGATCAGCGGCGGACTGATTCCCGGCGGCAAAATGCGCAATATGGTGTTGTTGACCGCGTTGATCTGCGAGATCGCCGCGCCGATATCCGTGCCCTGTTCAAAATACACCTTCACCAGACCGGTGCCCGGAATGCAGTTCGACTCGATGTGATCGATGCCGTTGACGGTAGTGTTGTAAGCGCGCTCGCTGATGATCACCACGCGCCGCTCCATCTCTTCCGCCGACAGGCCGGGATAATTCCAGCCGACGATCACCACCGGAATATTGATGTGCGGAAAGAAGTCCACAATCATGAAGCGCATGGCCAGGCCGCCCAGCGCGAGCGTGAGCAGGGACAACACCGCAATGGTGTACGGGCGGCGTAATGCCAACCGTACCAGTTGCATCATTTAGAAGACACTCCGACGAGATGAATCAGGCAAGCGCACGAGG
>JAYUZG010000205.1:0-14221 GCA_043751985.1 Betaproteobacteria bacterium | reverse complement strand
CCAGCATTCCTGCCGATGAGGAGTACGGCTCGCTCAATCTCGCGCAGTCAGTGCAGGTGTTCGCTTACGAGTTGCGGCTCGCTGCGCTGGGCGAAGTGGCGATGCCGCAGCACCAGGCGGAATTCGTTACGCATGCGGAGGCGGAGTTGTTCTTCGCGCACTTGGAGCGGGCGATGCTCGGCACCGGTTTTCTTGACCCGGCGCAGCCCAAGCGATTGATGCAGCGTATGCGGCGGTTGTTTGCGCGTGCACGGCTGGAGCGGGAAGAGGTGAACATTCTGCGCGGGTTTTTTAGCGCAGCGATCGAGCGATCGTCACGAAAAAAATAGCCGCACACGACTTACGCGGCGTGGCCGCAAATTGTTGTTAACATTTGCCGGCATTCGATCAACGAAAGAGATAGTCATGTTCAGCAGAATCCGCGACGAGATCCGTACCGTTCAAGAGCGCGACCCCGCCGCGCGTTCGGCGTGGGAGGTGCTCACTTGCTATCCGGGCTTTCACGCCGTACTGATTCATCGGCTCTCGCACTGGTTTTGGCGTGTCGGTCTGAAATGGCTGGCGCGTTTTACGTCGCATCTGGGGCGCGCGCTCACCGGCATCGAAATTCATCCTGGCGTGAAGATCGGCAAGCGGCTATTTATCGACCACGGCATGGGCGTGGTTATCGGAGAAACCGCCGAGATCGGCGACGACTGCACTATTTATCAGGGCGTCACGCTGGGCGGTACTTCGCTGTACAAAGGCACCAAGCGCCATCCGACTTTGGGCAATCGAGTCACCGTGAGCGCGGGGGCGAAAGTGCTCGGCGGCTTCACCGTGGGCGACGGCGCCAACATCGGGTCCAATGCCGTGGTGCTCAAAGCCGTGCCACCCGGCGCAACGGCGGTGGGTATTCCCGCGCGAATCCTCGAACCCAAAGCAGAGCGTGGTGAGAAAAAATCGTCCACCGCGTTTGCACCTTATGGTGTCGGTGCGGAATTGAACGACCCGGTGGTCAAGGCAATTCATGGTTTGATCGACCACACCGTGCACAACGATCAACGTATCAACGCCATCCTGCGGCACTTGGAAAAAATGGGCATTCAGGTCGATACCGACGTGCCGGGCGCGGACGCGTTCGACCCGGCTTATCTGAACAAGATAGTTGACTAACGTAGTCAAGTTTTATATACTTGACGACGTTACTAGGGTATTCATTCCCCGCCTTGCGTAAGGCAAGACCTCGTTCTACGGAGACAACGATGCGATTGACCACCAAAGGGCGGTTCGCGGTAACCGCCATGGTTGACTTGGCTATGCACAACGGGCGCGGCCCGGTGACGCTGGCCGACATCAGCGCGCGGCAGAAAATTTCCTTGTCTTACCTTGAGCAGCTCTTTGGCAAGCTGCGGCGACGCGAGCTTGTGTCGAGCGTGCGTGGTCCCGGCGGCGGGTACCAGTTGGCACGGCCGACGCGCGAGGTGACGGTTGCCGACATCATTCGCGCGGTGGACGAACCGATCGATGCGACCCAATGCGGCGGCGAAGAGAATTGCCATGACGACCACAAGTGTTTGACGCACGACTTGTGGACCAGCCTCAATGGCCACATCTTCGACTATCTGCGCTCGGTGTCGCTGGGGCAGTTGGTGACGCAGCAAGTGAATCGAAAAGCCAAAGGTGGCGTGGCAGTGGTGGCGATGCCGGCGCGCGGGGCGCGAGCAAAGCGCGCGGCGAGTGTATCGGCTTAATTTTTTGGAGCAATGCGATGGCTATTACCTTGACGGAAAATGCGGCGAAGCACGTTCGAACTTCTCTCTCCAAGCATGGCGGGATCGGCCTGCGTTTCGGAGTGAAAAAAGTCGGCTGTTCCGGCTTTGCCTATACCTTCGATTTCGCCGATCAAGTGGGCGCCAACGACGAGCTATTCAAGTCACATGAGGTCGGTGTGGTGGTGGATAAAGATGCCTTGCCGCTGATCGATGGCTCGGTGCTCGACTACGCGCGCGAAGGTTTGAAGGCCACATTCAAAGTCGTCAACCCCAACGCCAAGGCCGAGTGTGGCTGCGGCGAGAGTTTTTCCGTCACCATCGGCGACCAATAAGCTGGAGCGAGCATGAGCGCCGTATTGCAGAATCTGGTCAATCAGCCGTACAAGCACGGCTTCGTGACCGACATCGAGCAGGAGCTGGCTCCTAAAGGCTTAAGCGAAGACATCATTCGCGGCATCTCGGCGAAAAAGAACGAGCCCGACTGGCTGCTTGAATTTCGCCTGCAGTCGTATCGGCATTGGCTCACCATGAGCGAGCCGACCTGGCCCAACGTGCGCTATCCGAAGATCAATTTTCAGGACATCATCTACTACGCGGCGCCCAAGCCTAAGGCAAAGCTCAACTCGCTTGATGAAGTCGATCCCGAATTGTTGCGCACCTTTGAAAAACTCGGCGTCCCGATGCATGAGCAGAAAGCGCTCGCAGGCGTGGCGGTGGATGTGATTTTTGATAGCGTGTCGGTCACCACGACGTACAAGAAGAAACTGGCCGAGGTGGGGATCATTTTCGGCTCATTCTCAGAGGCGGTGCAGGAACATCCCGAACTGGTGCGAAAGTATCTTGGCAGCGTGGTGCCGACTTCCGACAATTTTTACGCAGCGCTCAATTCCGCGGTGTTCACCGAAGGCTCGTTCTGCTTCATTCCCAAAGGCGTGCGTTGCCCGATGGAGTTGTCAACGTACTTTCGCATCAACACGCAAGAGTCCGGTCAGTTCGAGCGCACGTTGATTGTTGCCGAAGAGGGCAGCCACGTGTCGTATCTCGAAGGCTGCACCGCGCCGAAGTTCGATACCAATCAGTTGCATGCCGCCGTGGTCGAATTGGTGGCGCTGGACAATGCCGAGATCAAGTATTCCACCGTGCAGAATTGGTATGCGGGCGATGAAAACGGCATCGGCGGCATTTACAATTTCGTCACCAAGCGTGGTTTGTGCAAAGGCGTGAACTCGAAAATTTCCTGGACTCAAGTCGAGACCGGCTCGGCTATCACCTGGAAATATCCGTCCTGCGTGTTGCTCGGCGATAACTCGATCGGCGAGTTCTATTCGGTGGCGCTGACCAATCATCATCAGCAGGCGGACACCGGCACCAAAATGATTCACGTCGGCCGCAACACGCGCAGCACCATCATCAGCAAGGGCATTTCCGCCGGCCAGTCGAACAACAGTTATCGCGGTCAGGTCAAGATCGGACCCAAGGCCGAGCAGGCGCGCAACTTCAGCCAATGCGATTCGATGCTGATCGGCGATCGTTGCGGCGCGCACACTTTCCCGTATATCGATGTGCAGAATCCGAGCGCGAAAGTCGAGCACGAAGCAAGCACGTCGAAAATCGGTGAGGATCAATTGTTCTATTTCGCCAGTCGCGGTATCGGTACCGAAGAAGCGGTGTCGATGATCATCAATGGCTTCTGCAAGGAAGTATTCACGCAATTGCCGATGGAGTTCGCGGTGGAAGCAACCAAGTTGCTGGGATTGAAGCTCGAAGGGAGCGTCGGATGATTCGCGCTGACGCAAAGATAATTTTAGAGGTGCGCGGTCTCACCGCGTCGGTGGCGGGGGTGCCCATTCTCAAAGGCATCAACCTTACCGTGCGCGCCGGTGAAGTGCACGCGATCATGGGCCCGAACGGCTCTGGCAAGAGCACGTTCTCCAAGGTGCTGGCCGGGCATGGCGCCTACGAAGTGAGCGCGGGGACGATTCGATTTTTAGACCAAGATCTGCTGCAACTGGCGCCGGAGCAGCGTGCGCTGGCGGGCATTTTTCTCGGCTTTCAGTATCCGGTCGAAGTGCCGGGTGTGAGCAACAGCAGTTTCCTGCGCTTGATCTACAACACGGTGCAAGGCAGCCGCGGCAAAGACGAGCTCGACCCGCTTGAGTTCGATGACTTCGTGCGCGAGCAAATGCAGTTGCTGAAAATGGATGCCGCGTTTCTTGATCGCAGCGTCAATACCGGTTTCTCCGGCGGGGAGAAGAAGCGCAACGAGATTTTGCAGATGGCCTTGCTCGATCCGACGCTAGCGATCCTCGACGAAACCGATTCGGGGCTGGACATCGACGCGCTGCGCATCGTGGCCGAAGGCGTGAATACATTGCGTCGTCAGGACAACGCAGTGGTGCTGGTGACACATTACCAGCGTCTACTCGATTACATCGTGCCGGATTATGTGCACGTGATGGACGGCGGGCGCCTGGTCAAGTCCGGCGGTAAGGAGTTGGCACTCGAGTTGGAGAGTCGCGGCTACGACTGGATCGGCAAGGAAGCGCTCGCGTCATGACTGAGGTCATCGCATTGGGATATCTGCAGGCACTGCTGGGGGGGCAGAGTGGCGTGCCGCAGGCGCGCAGCGACCGCTTGCGCGTTTTGCGCGGGCGCGCGCTGGAGCGCGCTAACGCGCTCTCCGTTCCTTCCCTTCGCGACGAGGAGTGGCGCTTTACCGATATCTCGCCGTTGCTACGTATCGATTTCAAACAGTCGCGCACGACGCCGGTGGTTTCAGAGTCAGACATTGCGGCCTTCGATGTGCCGGAAGCATGCGCGCGACTGGTGTTTTGCGACGGACACTGGATGCCGGCCTTGTCGCGCATGAGCGGCCTGCCGGATGGAATCACAGTGAGCAATTTTTCCAGCCTGCCGCTAGCGCTGAGCGCGCAGTCGGAAGCGACGCTGGGCACCTTGGCGTCTTTCGAGCAAGAGCCATTTTGTGCGCTTAACACCGCCATGCTGCACGATGGCGCGCTCATCCGTGCTGCCACGGGAACAGAATGCGCGGCGCCGATTCACTTGCTGTTCGTTACGACGCAAAAGGAAACAGCCTGCCATCCGCGCGTCCTGGTCATAGCCGAACGCGGCGCGCGTGTGTCCTTCATCGAAGACTTCGTCAGCCTCGGCTCGGATTCTGCGTTCGTCAACGCAGTCACCGAAGTGCAAGTGGCGGAGAACGCCGAGGTGAGCCATGTCAAGTTGCAGCGCTTGACAGACAATCAATTCCACTTCCAGACTTTGAGCGCGACGCTGGCCAGAGACGCGCGCTTGCAGTCGCGCAGCATGACTTTCGGCGCGCGCGTGTCAAGGCACAATTTGCTGCTGCGTCAAATCGGCGAGAACATGAACTGTGAGATCGATGGCCTGGCTTTGATTTCCGGCCGTCAATTGGCCGACACGCACAGCAGCATCGATCACGCCGTGCCGAATGGCCGCAGCACCCAAGTGCACAAATGTATCGTGAACGGCGCGGCGCGCGCGGTGTTCAACGGCAAGATTCTGGTTCGCAAAGGCGCGCAGCGGACCGACTCGTCGCAGCAAAGCCGGAATCTTCTGTTGTCCGAGCGTGCACGAGTAGACACCAAGCCGCAGTTGGAGATTCTCGCAGACGACGTTAAGTGCGCGCACGGGGCGACCGTCGGTCAACTCGACGCGGAAGAGATTTTTTACCTGCGCAGCCGAGGGCTCACGCTGGATGCGGCGCGCGGCATGCTGACCTACGCCTTTGCCGCCGAATTGATCGAGCGGTTGTCGGTTCCTTCCCTGGTGATGAAATTGGAGAAATACGTGCTGGACCACACCGCGCACGCGACAAAATCATGAACACAGCCACATCGACCAGGAGTGCTCCCGTCGTCGCGCCGGCGCACGCAAGTTTTGACATCACGAGAATTCGCGCTGATTTCCCCATTCTCGCGCAGCAAGTGAACGACAAACCGCTGGTCTATCTGGACAACGCGGCGAGCAGCCAGATGCCGCGCCAGGTGATCGAGCGCTGGGTGCGTTATCACAGCAGCGAGCACGCCAATATTCATCGCGCGGTGCACACGCTGTCTGAACGCGCGACCGCCGCCTACGAGGAGGCGCGGCGCAAAGTGCAGAGATTCATCAATGCGCGCGAAGAGCGCGAAATCATCTTTACCGGTGGGGCCACGCAAGGGATCAACACGGTGGCGCACGGCTTCGGTCGCGTCTTCGTCGGCGCGGATGACGAAATCATCGTGTCCGCGCTGGAACATCATTCGAATATCGTGCCGTGGCAGATGTTGTGCAAAGAAAAAGGCGCCAAGCTGCGAGTGATTCCCTGTGATGACGACGGGGTGCTGTTGATCGATGAGTTTGCCAAGCTGTTGAATTCGCGCACCAAGCTGGTGGCGCTGAGTCATGTCTCCAACGCGCTTGGGACGGTGAATCCAATCAAGGAAATGATTGCGATGACGCACGCGCAGGGCGCGCCGGTGTTGATCGACGGTGCGCAGGCCGCGCCGCACATCAAGATCGACATGCAGGACCTGGACGCGGACTTCTACGTGTTTTCCGCGCACAAGATGTGCGGGCCGACCGGCTTCGGAATTCTTTACGGCAAGGCCGCTTGGCTGGAAAAGATGCAGCCGTATGAAGGCGGCGGCGACATGATTTTGTCAGTCACCTTCGAGAAGACGACTTATAACGCCATTCCGTATAAGTTCGAAGCGGGCACGCCGCCGATCGCGGCGGCAATTTCTTTTGGCGCGGCACTGGATTACTTGGATGCGATCGGCATCGAGCGCATTGCCGCGCAGGAGCAGGACTTACTCGCATACGCGACATCACGCATTGAGACCATGAAAGGTGTGCGCATCATCGGCACCGCGCGCGAGAAGGCGGCGGTGTTGTCGTTTGTCGTCGCCGGCATTCATCCGCACGACATGGGAACTTTGCTCAACGAAGAAGGCGTGGCGGTACGCACCGGCCACCATTGCGCGCAACCGGTGATGCAACGCTTCGGGGTTGCCGCCACCGTGCGCGCCTCGTTTGCTTTTTACAACACCCGGCAGGAAGTCGACGCGCTGGTGGATGCGATTGCCAAGGCGCAGAAATTCTTCGCCTAAAGCGCAGGCGAGCTTACATGGACAGCAAGCAGCTCTACCAGGAAGTCATCCTCGACCACAATCGCAAGCCGCGTAACTGGGGTGCGTTGAGTGACGCGAGCCACAAAGCTGAAGGTCTCAATCCCTTATGTGGCGATCATATTTTATTGACGATCAAAGTCAGCGGCGAGCAAGTGGAAGGTGTGGCTTTCGAGGGTGAGGGTTGCGCGATTTGCAAGGCGTCGGCATCGATGATGACCACTACCGTCAAAGGCAAGAGCGTCGCGGACGCCGAACAACTGGTGCAAGAGTTTCGCGCGATGGCCACTGGCAAGCTCGACACGGCGACTGAGGTCAATCATCTCGGCCGCTTGACGGTGTTTGCCGGAGTCCGTGATCTGCCGTCGCGGGTGAAATGCGCGATTCTGCCCTGGCACACGCTGCACGCCGCCTTCAACTCTCAAACCGTCGCGTCCACCGAAGGTGACGCCGATCCCATTTCGTCTTAAGGCCCAGTCATGCCACGCATCGCAGAAATTGAACACACTCCGAATCCCAACGCGCGCAAGTTTATTTTGCGCGAACCGCTGACCTTCGGTGTGGCGCGCTCGTACGAGAGTGCGGAGCAGGCGAACGGCGATGCGCTGGCGGCGCAGATTTTTGCTAACCCGCACGTCACCAATCTCTACTACGTAGACCACTGGCTCACCGTCACCCAAGATGGCACCGCCGACTGGCCGGACTTACTGCGTGAACTGGCGGTGCATATTCGCGAAGCGCCGGCAGCCGAATCGGAATCGGAGAAATTTGCCCAGGCAGCGCAGTGGCTGCAGCGTGACGACAGCGGCTTGTCCGAAACGGAGCGCGAGAAGTTGGATGAAATCGAGGACCTGCTTGAGGCCGAAGTGCGGCCTTATCTGCGCAGCGACGGCGGCGATCTGTACGTAGTGGGACTCGAAGACAATGAATTGCGAGTCCATTATCAGGGCGCGTGCGGCAGTTGCCCCAGCTCAATGTCGGGGACGTTATCCAGCATTCAAGGCCTCGTATGGCGCGTCGATCCCGAACTGAAAGTGGTTGCCGTTTGAGCGAAGCGCAGCACGTCAATTACGCTGCGCCATTCGAGTCGTTGCGCCGCGTATCGTGAACTGGATATCGGTTGCGCCCGTGAACCAGTTTCCGCGCGGCGAGTACAGAGTGGTTGACGCCGACGGCACGCAGATCGCCGTGTTCAACGTCGCGGGTGAATTTTTCGCGGTCGAAGATATCTGTAGCCACGATGGTGCGACGCTCACCGGCTTGCCCATCGAAGGTGATCAAGTCATCTGTCCGCGTCATGGCGCACGCTTCAACGTGAAAACAGGAGCGGCACTGTGCCCGCCCGCTTACGATACGATCGAGCGCTTCCCGGTGCAAGTGGCCAACGGTGTGGTGCAAGTTCGAGATCATCGCTGGGACTGATGGGTCGTATCAAGGCCGCTGCAGCGGCGTATCCATTGTGTTGCGCGGCCTTTGGCTGATTTTCCTGATCGCGTTGTCTGGCTGCGGTGAGCCGGAGCGTAGTTTCTCGCAGTATCCCGGCTTCGCGCAGTATTTCCAGGCGCACCCGCGCTCGTCCGTGCCGCCCGATCAAGCCGCACGTGCCTTGCTTGAACGATTCCGTCCGCAAATATTTCTCCCGCCGTCACACGCAGGTCTGATCGATTTCTATAGTGACTACATCGCGCAAGGCGAGCTGCGTGATGGCAACGGGACTCTGATATCGGCGCACGTCACACGCGATGAATTGAACCGACACAAGAACGAGCCGGAAACCCGGTTTGGTCACCTTGCCGACCGGCAGCAAGCGCAGCACGCGGTGGTGTATGGACGTCTCGATCGCGCACAGATGACGATCGCCGGGGCTACGCGTTTGTTTACTTTGCTGACCTACCACGCCGTGTTTCGCACTTCCGGCTTGCCGGCAGCATTGAATGGCTGGCGCGCATGGGCTTTCTCATTGGTCGGCGACTTGAAGGACTGGCATCAACTCGATCACTACACCGCGGCCACGGTGATGCTGGATGAATCACTGACGCCGATCGGATTGATGCTGCAGCAACACAACTATCAGCGGACTTATGCGCTGGGTGAGAGT
Organism: Betaproteobacteria bacterium; assembly: GCA_043751985.1. GTDB lineage: Bacteria > Pseudomonadota > Gammaproteobacteria > Burkholderiales > JAYUZG01 > JAYUZG01. The sequence continues at coordinate 5,216 of JAYUZG010000205.1, read as the reverse complement.
GTCGCGCGACCGCGCGACGGGCGCATCGAGATTGACGCGGCCGAGCGCTCCAACGAGCTTTATCCGCACGTCGATGGGCGCACGCGGCGACGCGCCGTGCGCTGGGTGACTCCGGAGTCCATGCGTTATCTGATGGGTTTCGGACCAGCACCGATGCTGTCCGTCGACGACATCACGGACGGCGTGACAGAGGCAAGCTATCAACTGCAATTCTTACCTCAGGACGACGCCTTCTATAGTTTTCAGGGATATCTGGGCGAACGACGGCGGCTTCCCGGACGCGATGGCGCGCCAGGTGCGGACTACAACACGCTGCCTGCCTGGAAGCCATACGCGATTCAGCTCTTCATTGGGTATTTCCGTGAGGGCGATCATGGAGACAAGGCGCGCTTCGAGGCGAGCTTCGAACACGATCCGCGTGAATTCGCGCACGCTCAAGCGGAAGAATTTGCGCGGTCGCTCGCCGCGCAAAAATGAAGACCGGCCCGTGGCGGATCGATTACCGGCTACAACGCGCGAATCTTACTCAACGACTTTTATTTGTTTTGACACGGCCGGCCAGTTTTTGTCCGCCTGCGCCAAGTATCCAGGAATATCTGCGCTCCACTTTCTACGCACATCCAGGTTGTAGTTCAAGTACAGCTTGCCATCGACGATGGTGAAGGCGGCAGGGTCGGTCGCGACCTTGTGCCCGCTCGCCACCCCGTAAGCGCAGTAGCCGTCATACAGAGGCGCATACCTGGTCGGGTCGGCCTTGAAGAGATCACGGTTCGCCGCGGTGGCGAAGAGAAACACCGATCCTTTGTGAATGGCGCTATATGTGGTCGAGCCTTTTACCGGCCGGCCTTCTGTAAAAAATGCGACGGGATCGTGCCCTCGAATCGCCGCGCCGTCTTTCTCGTAAAAATCTCCTGCATGCGTGATCGATGCAAAAAGTATCGCACCCGCGAAGGCGGTCAATTTCCAAAAATGTGACAAAGCGTTCATCTACGTTTCTCCATGTGACCTTACAGTGAATACGACAAATACGCTTCACGCGCGATCCGGCACGCAAGCTCGGGAGGCGGCCCTAGCGGGCGACGATGAGTAGTCGTCGGAGATCGCAATCGCTTACGGATTGTTCGCGGTAATCCGAAAAAATACTCTTGAGTTCAAACCGTCGAACTGCGAAAGTTGGATTAGTCCCCGATGACGGTCAAGCTGATGCGCGACACCAAGCAAAAGATTGCGACTTTCACAACGAGCAGGCGGTAACCGGCTCTTCTTCAGTATTTCACTGAGCAGCCGTATGGCGTCGTGCTCGCCGTTGAGACTGGCTTTCCGGACATGATTTCGCTCAGTGCCGTGCGCACGTAGTTTTTTGCCGAACTCACATCTTCCATATGCGTGGAGCGCTTGTCGTCAATGGCGCCGACATAGACCAGCGCGCCTTTCGGGTCGATGATGAACATATGCGGCGTGGTCGCCGCGCCATAGAGTTTTCCGACCTTGCCGTCGCGGTCCAGCAGCGTCGCTGAAGGTGTGCCGCCGGTCTGCTTCATCCAGACTTCCATTTGCTGCGGCGATTTGAATTCAGAATGTCCCTCGTGCGTAGAGTTGATCGCGAGCCAAGTGACATTCTTCGCGACGAATTCCTTCTGCAGCCCTGGCATGTTGCCGCTGTTGTAGTGTTTCTGAACGTATGGGCACTCTGGGTTAACCCACTCTAGAATGACGGTATTGCCTTTAAGAGCCGAGAGCCTGACCACCTTGCCTGTGACATCGGGTAGCGCGAAGTCGGGTGCGGGCTGGCCGACATTGATAGCCAGGGCTGCATTTGAAATGACGAGAAAAAGACTCACAAACAGCCGGACGCAAGTATTCATCGGGTAGTCTCCTTTGGCGGTTGTGACGCAGTCAAAACCATATCACGAGTCAACACTTCAGGCAGCAGTTCGGGTTCGCGTCCGCGGCGGTAGATCGCGTACACCGGGACGCCATTGCGGCCCAGCGCCGCGAGGGCGCGAGAAATTTCGACGTCGCGCTTGGTCCAATCGGCCCGCATCCGCGCTATACCGTTTTGGCGCAAGGCTTGTTCGACCTCCGGCCGCGCCAGCACCAGACGTTTATTGACCTGACAGGTTACGCACCACGCAGCCGTGTAGTCTACGAACACGGTCTTGTCTTGCCGGAGATAGGCCGCGAGACCTTGCTCCGAGTAGGGTTCCCACTGTGACGAGTTTGAAAATGCTCCCAATTGAATTCCCAGAACCCATCCTAACCACAACACGGTTGCGTAGAGCGGGATGGCCAGGAGGCGCTTGAAGTGAATCATCCACGGCCCAGGTCTCGGCAGCCAGCCCGTCAAGCGCGGACTCCACGACAGAATCAAGTACGGCAAAGCCATGCCTGCGCCGAGCGCGATGAATATCGCGAAGGTCTCCGCGGCGCGGCTTGAAAGCGCGTAACCAAGCGCCGCACCCATGAACGGCGCGGTGCATGGAGAGGCCACCGCCACGGCGAGAACACCCGAGAAGAATGCGTCAGCGCGCCCATCTCCGCTGCCCACTCCGGCGAGACGGGCGGGAAGAAAAGTACTGATCTCAAACACGCCCGAGAGGTTGAGAGCTAACGTGAGGAAAAGCAGCGCCAGCAGTCCGGCAAAAATTGACGATTGCAATTGGAACCCCCAGCCAATCTCCTGGCCGAGCGACTTCAAAAGTATCAGCAGTGCCGCGAGAAATAAGAATGACAGCACAACGCCCAACGCATACAGAATGCCCAGTTTGCGCGCGCCCGCGCGACTTTTGCCGCCAGCGAAGCTCAAAATCTTAATCGACAGCACTGGCAGCACGCATGGCATGAGATTCAACATCAAGCCGCCTGCGAACGCGAACAGTAGCGCGAGTGAGAGACCAGGAACACTGGCTCGCACGAAGTCGTCTGACACAGGAGCGTCGATCTCCACGGCGCGCGTCAATCCGTTTGCGGCCAGCAGGCCGTGGACGCGCGTGAACAAACCGACAGGTTGTTCGGCCGCTGGAATTGTTAAAATAAGACTACTGCCTTCGCGCACCAGAGATTGCCCTGCCGCGTTCTGCATCTTCCCTTGCTCGAACGGAAAATAGCCGAGCGAACTGACGGAGTCCGCCGCCATACCTTCCGGCAAAATAATTGCCAGTTCGACGCCGTTCTTGCGCTTCGAGGCGGTGACGCGCCAGCCGTCAGCCTTGATCGGCAGCAACGCGCGTGCTGTGGCGATTTCCGCTGCGTGCGCATTCTGATTGCCGGTCCCTAACGGAACCGCAATTGCGAGATCGGCCGATTCCGGAATACAACGTTCCGGATTACACACCAGCCAGCTTGCTCGCGCGGCGAGGACGTTGTCGTGCGAGGCGTCGGCCGGCACTGCGATGTCAACCAGATGCAGCACTTCGTTCTCATAGCCGAAATTCATCAATGGACCGGCGGGAAGTCGGCGTGGCGTTGGCCATTGGATGGCGCCGGCTGACCAACCTGCCGGTAGCCTCCATTCCAACGACGTCGGCTCGCCGGAATCGCCCGGATTGCGCCAGTAGGTGTGCCAGTGCGGGATGATTTTCAGCCGCAAGGCGACAGTAAACGTCTTGCCCGGCTCGGCCGCGCTGTGTTCGGCAATGAGTTCGGCGTCGACGTGCTCGGTTCGAACCGGTGCCGCCAATGCCGCTTGCGCGAGAACCAATACCAGAGAAAACGTGGAGCGCCAAAACATGGATGCAAGCTTACTGCATCACTGAGGCATGCGCGCTTCTGATCGGCTATTTCGGTGCGCGAATCTTCTCGCGCTCGATCAAGTCAAAGTCAATCGCGTAACCCAAGCCAGGACCGCTCGGCGCGTGCAGCATGCCGTCGCGACCCACAAGGATGTCTTCGAGCAGGCCGTACTTCCGCGCGCCGTCCGGCAGCAGGACTTCGGACCATTCCGTGTTGCGAGTCGCCATGATCAACGCTGAGATCTGTCAGTTCGATCTGGTGTTGTTGCACTTAGCGACAGAAGTCGCAGCCAGCGGCGCTGAGGTGGTACGCCGCAGACTTATGTCGCTGCGTTTTAATTACTCGCAAAAAGCCAAGCCCGGTATTCCGGGCCTGGCTTTCGCCTCGTGTCGCTTCTGCGAGCCTGCGTCAGTTGCCGGCCGCCACCCGTTCCAGAATCTTTTGGCTCGTGGCAATTCTAGCTTCGGCCTCAGCGATCGCGCTGTTGTTCAAAAAAACAGTGGCTCGATCGAGTGCGGATCCGGCCGCGTCAATCTGGTTTATCGCTAAACGCCAAGACTCATCCGTAAGTTTCCCATCAGCGAGATCGCTGTGGGTTTTCGACCTCACCTGCGAGACTTTTGAATAGGCGTCGAGTAGTCTTACTTCAGTGCTCGGCGCAGTCGCCGCACATCCACCGAAGAATAGAGCGAGGCACACCACACTTGCTGTAGTCCGAATCGTTGCATAAAACATGTGATCTCCGTTCTCCCAGCGGCGGGAATAAGCATCGTGGTCAATGTCCATGAATGCAAACGCGACCGCTGGTATAAGTATTTCCCTTGAGAGAGTAAGTCTGCCAAGAACAACCCCGGTAATTCGATCAAGCTCTCAGGCCCGCAATCACGCTTGCGGTTATCCGATTCAGAGCTCGTAAGCACGTGACACTATGATACGTGCGGCCGTGAATCGTTCGTGCTTGGCGGCTTTTTTTTTGATCGCAAATCGAGAATTAGAGAGTGAAACCGCGATAATGCTGACGCTGACTTGGCGCTGACTACTCACGCAACGGTTCACGTTCTTATTCGAGAGGCGGCTCTAATTTCACTGCTGCTACCTCCTCCGCCGCAACGACGAGAATCCTCTGAAGAAGTCCGATTAAGGAGCCTTGGTGATCGTAAGCTGGGCCCTACTCGTACGCCGCTACTTACTCGCTCTCGAACGATTCGAAGCCAAGCGTGAACCGTTCTTCTTGTGCCGCAGATCGGTAAAGATTCCGAGCTCCCACGGGCGGACCGCCAGCAGCAAAGTGGTCCCTTCGCGCATGTCATGACTGAGTTGCCGGTCTTCGTCTACGAGCGCGTCGAAGTCCTCACCAATTTTTCGCATGCGCTTGTGCAGTAATTCGATCGAGCGACGGGAAAGGCTGCCGTGCACCATAATGCGCAGCTCGCCCGCGCCCAGGAAAGACGATTCGAAGAACTGCTGCTGGACGCGGTCCTCGA
>JAYUZG010000204.1:0-7372 GCA_043751985.1 Betaproteobacteria bacterium | reverse complement strand
GCCAGCGTGCGCATGCCGCGGCCCGCCGGGCGGTCCGGTTGCGTCAACACCAAAGGAATTTCAAACCCTGCATCGACCAAGCCCGCCATGATGGTGGCGGCGAACGCGGGAGTCCCGGCGAAGATCAGCCGTGTCACGAAGCGATACGGTCGAGCTTGCGCAGCTTGTGAATAATGCGATTGCGCTTAAGTTGCGATAGATATTCGACGAAAACCATGCCATCCAGATGATCCATCTCATGTTGCACGCATACAGAGAGCATGCCGTCGGCTTCGAGAGTGAAGGACTGGCCATCCAGGCCGAGCGCGCTGACCCGAATCCATCGATGTCGCTTGACTACTTCGAAAACGCCGGGAAGCGAAAGGCAGCCTTCCTCACACTCGGAATCGCCACTAACCTTCAGCACCTTTGGATTGATCAAGACTTTCAATTGGTCCCGAGTCTCCGAAACATCCACGATGATGATCCGCAAGTGCACGTCCACTTGGGTCGCAGCCAAGCCAACGCCAGGGGCGGCGTACATCGTTTGCGCCATGTCTCGAACGAGAGTTTGAATTTCCGGAGTGACTTCAGACACCGGCTTCGCCACTTTGTGGAGTCGCTCGTCAGGATATCGAAGTATGTTCAGAACGGCCATAAAATGCTTGCTAATTTAATAGACTATATGCAGAATTTAATGCAGTTTGTCGGCTGTGATACGGTGTTCGCGAGAACTGATCACGTGACCGGTCAATCAGATGGGAGTCTCAGATGAGAAAGCGGATTATAGCGACCCTCGCTTTGAGCGTGGCCCTTGTGGGTGCACACGCGCAGGTTTCGGGGCAGGAAGAGGATTCCCAGGACGAATCGGCGAGTCGGCAAGGCCAGGGCGAGATCAGGGAGAACGCGCCCGCGCGTCATGTGGTGGTACACGGCGACACGCTGTGGGGAATCGCCAGCAAATTTCTCAAGGATCCGTGGAAATGGCCCAACATCTGGGGCATGAATAAGGATCAAGTGAGCAATCCTCATCTGATTTATCCGGGTGACATCATCGTTCTGGATCTGTCGGGTAAAGAGCCGCGATTGCGCTTGGACGATGGGACCCCGATGCGCAACGCCGTCGACAGTGGCGTCACCGGCGGTGGCGTAACGGTTACCAAGCTCAGTCCGCACGCGCGACAGTCGATGCTGGCATCGTCCGCCATTCCCACCATTCCCGCCTCAGTGATCGACCCGTTCTTGACGCGACCGATGGTAGTGACTGAAGAGGCCCTGGAAAAAGCGCCCAAGATTGTGGCAACTCAGGAAAGCCGAGTGGTGCTAGGAAGCGGCGACATCGGCTACGCCCAGGACCTGCTGCCGGTAAACGGTACGGCTTACCAGATATATCGCCCGGCCCGAGCATTGATCGATCCAGATACGAAGGAGAACTTGGGTTACGAAGCTTTTTATCTCGGCGATGCGCGGGTACGCGAGTTCGGACCGGTAAGCACTCTGCTGGTGACCAAGTCAGTTCAGGAAATATCCGCGGGCGATAAATTGGTCATCGCCACCGCGATACCCGCTCTGTCTTACATGCCGCATGTGCCGCAGTTAAAAATCAACGGTCGCGTCATCGCTTCGACGGAAGGCAGCGTGACCGAGATTGGCCCGCTGTCGGTGGTGGTAATCAATAAGGGCGCACGCGAAGGATTGTCGATGGGGCACGTGCTCGCGTTGTTCCGCGCCGGCGAAACGGTGGCCACTGGCAGGAAGACGTCGGTTACGCTACCGGACGAGCGCTATGGCGTAGTTCTGCTGTTTCGGGTCTTCGACAAGGTGGCGTATGGCCTGGTCATGAACACAACACGCTCGGTGAATCTGCTGGACTTTGTCCGCACTCCTTGAAAATACTTAGCGTGCGATGGTAGCGAGTTCGAGCCAAGACCTGAACGCATGGTTGCGGCTTGCGCTCATACCTGAGTTAACTCCGGCGCGAGCGCGCGAACTTCTTGCAATCTTCCCAACGCCCGCGACGATCCTGGATGCATCCAACGTGTCTTTGGGGAAAATTCTTAGCCAAGAGACGATTGGCTGCCTTCGTGCCGGCCCTGATCCTCAATTGTTTGACAGGACCTTGCGATGGCTGGATGAGCCGGGGCGTCGGTTCATCACGATAGTCGATGATGACTATCCTAACTACCTCAAGGAGATCCCGGATGCGCCGCCGTTTCTGTACGTCAACGGCGATCACCATCTGCTCAATCGGCCCTCTATCGCCGTGGTTGGGAGTCGAAATCCCACCGCGCAAGGCCTGGACAATGCATATGCGTTCGCGAAGTCACTCGGCGACAATGGGTTGTGTGTGGTAAGCGGGCTCGCTCTCGGCGTCGACGCACGCGCACACGCGGGGGGCCTGGACAGTATCGGACGCTCGGTCGCCGTGCTCGGCACAGGTCTCGATTTGGTGTATCCCGCGCGCAATCGTGAGTTAGCGCATCGACTCGCGAAGGAAGGCACGCTGATATCTGAATTTCCGCTGGGCATTCCCGCGTTAGCCGCCAATTTTCCTCGCAGAAACCGGATTATCAGCGGGCTATGCCTCGGCTGCTTGGTGGTCGAAGCTGCTCCCCAGAGCGGATCATTGATAACGGCGCGGCTGGCGGCGGAGCAGGGAAGAGATGTCTTTGCAATTCCAGGCTCTATTCACTCGCCCTTGTCCAAGGGTTGCCATTCGCTCATCAAACAAGGCGCTAAATTGGTTGAAACGGCGCAGGACGTCTTGGAAGAACTGGGGGTCGCGGGCCTGCTTGCGAAGAATATTCCCGCGTCAGGCGACAACCTGAGCAACCCGTTGTTAGACCAGATCGGGTACGACCCGGTGACGATGGATGCCTTGAGTGCGCGTACGTCGCTGCGCGCCGACCAAGTCGCGGCGCTGGTCCTGGAACTTGAGCTTTCCGGCCATATTGCACGTCTTCCGGGCGGGCGCCTACAGCGCGTTCGCTGAGTTGGGTTTGGGTATGCATCTTGCGGACCCGGTTTGTAATTCTTATCATAACGCGCAAATTTTCCCGGATTAAAACGAAACATGGCGTCGAATCTGTTGATTGTTGAGTCACCGTCCAAGGCAAGTACGCTCAAGAAGTATCTTGGGCGTGACTTTCAAATCCTTGCGTCGTATGGACACGTTCGCGATCTTGAGGCGAAAGAAGGTGCGGTGGACCCTGCCGATGGCTTCAATATGCGCTACGCCTTGGTGGAGAGAAACAAGAAGCACGTTGATGCCATCGCCAAAGCCGTAGGCGCGGCAGACTCAATTTACCTTGCTACCGACCCGGATCGCGAAGGCGAAGCGATCGCCTGGCATTTGTCGGAGCTATTGAAAAGCAAGAAGTTGCTCAAGAGCAAGAAGGTACACCGCGTGGTTTTTTACGAGATCACAGAGTCCGCGGTGAAGGAGGCGGTTGCGCACCCGCGCGGCATTTCCATGGAATTGGTGAACGCGCAGCAGACCAGGCGCGCCTTGGATCATTTGGTCGGTTTCAATCTGTCTCCGCTGTTGTGGAAAAAAATCGGGCCGAGTCTGTCTGCGGGCCGCGTGCAAAGCCCTGCGCTTCGGCTGATCGTAGAACGCGAATTCGAAATCGAGAATTTCAAGAACCAGGAATACTGGACCATTCACCTTGACAGTCTGAAAGGCAAGCAGCCATTTGGAGCGCGCCTAACTCAGTATCGAGGCGACAAGGTCGAGCAATTCACTTTCACTTCGGAGACGCAACAAGCGCAGGCGGTTGACGATATCGTCAAGTCGGCGAAAGGCTCGGGCCTGGTAGTAAAGGTTGAGAAGAAGCCTAAGCAGCGTCAACCGGCGCCGCCATTCACGACCTCGACATTGCAGCAAGAGGCAGTACGTAAACTCGGCCTCACGACCGACCGAGCGATGCGCACCGCACAGCAACTCTATGAGGGGGCGGATATCGGTGGAAGTACGGTGGGCTTGATCACTTATATGCGCACCGATTCTCTGGTGTTGTCGCAGGAGGCGCTGAAAGATATACGTTCATTTATAGGCAAACACTACAGCGCTGACTATTTGCCGAAAGCACCCGTGGTGTTTCGCAACAAAAGCAAGAACGCGCAAGAGGCGCATGAGGCGATTCGTCCCACCTCAATCGCGCGCACCCCGGAAAGTGTGCGCAAGTTTCTCAATGATGATCAAGCGCGACTGTATGAAATGATCTGGAAGCGAACCGTGGCCTGCCAAATGACCGCGGCCAGATTTGACACCGTCAGCATCGACATCGCCGCCGGCTCACCCGACACCCTGTTTCGCGCCAATGGCCAAACACTGGTGTTCCCCGGTTTTATTGCGGTGTACGCGGAAGGCGCGGACGATATCGCGGAAGAGCAGGACGCGAAACTTCCGCCGCTCGAAGAAGGCGACAAAGTGCCACTGCAGCGCGTGTATGGGGAACAGCATTTCACCTTACCCCCGCCGCGTTACACCGAGGCAAGCTTGGTGAAGACCTTGGAAGAATTTGGCATCGGTCGACCCTCGACCTATGCCAACATCATCTCGACGCTACAAGATCGTGGCTACGCGGTGCTGGATAAGAAGCGCTTTCTGCCGACCGATATCGGGCGCCTGGTCATCGGCTTCCTGGTCGCCCACTTCGATCATTACGTCGGGTATGGATTTACCGCCGGCATGGAAGATAGCTTGGACAGTATTTCCAACGGTGAGCACGATTGGGTCAAGGTCCTGAAGGAATTCTGGAGCGGATTTTCCAAGCAACTCAAAGCGAAGCAAGATGTTGGGCGCGGCATTCCGTTGAACGAAGCGTGTCCCAAATGCAGCAAAGGATTGTTCTTGCAAAATAGCCGCCGCGGGCTCTTCGTAGGGTGCTCGGGCTATCCGGAATGCGATTACACCCGGCCCTGGGGCAATGCGTTTGAAGGGCCGAAAGTGCTGGGTGTTGACACCAAGACTGCGCTGGAAGTCCTGTTGATGAAAGGACCGTACGGCTATTACGTGCAGCTTGGTCCGACCCTGGAAGGCGCCGAGAAAAAGCCACGCCGCATGGCATGGCCGAAAAATCTACCGGTAGAGTCGGCAGACTTGGATTCGGCGCTACAACTCCTCTCGCTCCCGCGAGTAGTTGGCACGCATCCCGAAACGGGTAAGGCGATCGAGGCGAACATCGGGAGATTCGGCCCGTATTTGAAACACGACGACGTGTTCAAGTCGATCCCCAAGGCCGACAATGTGTATACGGTTGCGTTAGCCCGTGCGGTCGAATTACTCGCGCAAAAGAAGACCGCTGTTGGCGCTTTGAAGGAATTAGGCGCGCATCCAGAAGATGGCAAACCGGTTCGCGTGCACAGTGGTCGTTACGGCCCCTACGTGAAGCACGGCAAGGTCAATGCGACCATCATGGCGCCGGTCGATCCAGAATCAATTACGCTCGAACAGGCGGTCGCCCTCCTGCAAGCAAAATCATCCAAGAAGCCAGGGAAGAAACCGCCTTCGGCGCGCGGACGTGGGACGGCGCGCCGGGCCGCCTAAACGTCGAGGTTGCGCACGCCCAGTGCATTAGTCTGAATGAAAGCGCGCCGCGGTTCGACCAAGTCACCCATCAAAGTAGTAAAGATTTCGTCCGCTGCGATCGCGTCTTCTATTTGGGCTTTCAGCAGTATTCGCTTGCTTGGATCCATAGTGGTTTCCCACAATTGGTCCGGGTTCATTTCGCCCAATCCTTTGTAGCGTTGCGTCGAGACGCCCCGCTTGACTTCGTCAAGTAGCCAGTCGATTGCTTGATTGACACTGGTAACACGAGCTTGCTGCTCGCCACGTCTTACCGTCGCACCCTCTCCCAGCAAGTCCTTCAGCGTTTGTCCCGTGGTCAACAATTGCTCATAGTCGCCACTATCAAAAAACTCTGAATCGAGCACGCTACTACGCAGGTTCCCATGATGCACGCGGCGCACGTCCAGAACATACGCTTCGGTGACCGAATCGAAGCGCGAGTCGACGGTTAGCCCGTGCTGGATGCACGCTTCGTTCAGAAGCCGTGCGGCAGTGCTGGCGGTTTCCGCATGGGAGAGATCCATTCTCGGTAAATTCAACATTGCGCGTAAGATAATAACGTCTAAGTGGCGCCCCAAGCGCTCGATCACTGCATCGGCGAGAAGTGCGGACTTGGCAATATTTTCCAGCGACTCCTGCGTCAAAGGCGGCTGATCGGTGGACGGAATAAGCTGCGCGTCACGTAACGCAAGCCGTAGCAGAAATTCCTTCAACTCATGATCGTCCTTAAGATACCGCTCCTCTTTGGCGTGCTTTACTTTGTACAGTGGTGGCTGGGCAATATAGATGTGACCACGTTCGACCAATTCCGGCATTTGGCGGTAGAAGAATGTCAACAGCAGCGTTCGAATATGTGAGCCATCCACGTCCGCGTCGGTCATGACAATGATGCGGTGATAGCGCAGCTTTTCAACGTTGAAATCTTCTTTACCTATGCTGGTTCCAAGCGCGGTGATGAGTGCCGCGATTTCCTGGGAGGAAACCAGCTTTTCGAATCGCGCGCGCTCGACGTTGAGGATCTTTCCCTTCAGTGGAAGAATGGCCTGAAAGCGCCGATCACGACCCTGTTTGGCAGAGCCCCCCGCCGAATCGCCTTCGACCAGATAAAGCTCGCACTGAGCTGGATCACGCTCCTGACAGTCGGCTAATTTTCCGGGCAATCCAAAGCCATCCATCACGCCTTTGCGCCGCGTCAATTCACGCGCCTTGCGCGCCGCCTCGCGCGCGCGCGCCGCGTCTACAATCTTCCCGGTGATGATGCGAGCGTCATTGGGATATTCGAGCAGGAACTCAGACAGCTTGGCCGCCACTACCTCCTGTACGGCCGGTTGGACTTCACCGGATACCAGTTTGTCCTTGGTTTGCGAGGAAAACTTGGGCTCGGGCACTTTTACCGAAAGGACGCAGGCGAGGCCTTCGCGCATGTCGTCGCCGTTGGTTTCGACCTTGGCACGCTTTGCCAGGTCGTTGTTCTCGATGTATTGATTCAGCGTGCGTGTCATCGCTGCGCGCAGGCCAGTCAAATGGGTTCCACCATCACGCTGCGGGATGTTATTGGTGAAGCACTGGACCGATTCCTGAAAGGAATCGTTCCACTGCATGGAGACTTCCACCGTGATGCCGTCCTTTTCAGCGACGGCGTGAAAAATATGCGGGTGTAAGACGGTCTTGGTGCGGTTCATATATTCAACAAAGCTGCGTACGCCGCCACTGTAAGCGAAGTTTTCGTTTTTACCGCTGCGCTGATCGATCAAGTCAACTTTCACGCCGTCATTGAGAAACGACAGCTCGCGCAGCCGCTTGGCCAGAATATCGTAGTGA
>JAYUZG010000203.1:0-12322 GCA_043751985.1 Betaproteobacteria bacterium | reverse complement strand
GCCGGCGATGTCACCGCGCCCACCTATGCTGAGCGCTATGCCGCAAAATCGCGCGCAACTATATCTGGTGGGCGGGTGTGACAACCGGATAAGCACGGTTTAATGCTTCGTCTATCAGGATTGCAGACCCGCTCTGGCGCCGGGGCCGGAAGTGTGCCTCAAAGCGCGTGTTGTGTGCAACACTCTCCGTGCACCGGAGGCTCTCATCGTTACACTGGAGCGCGTCGCTGCCACACTTGCCAGCGCTCTTTGCCGGCGAAAATAGGGATCGAGTCATGCACCTCAGAGTCGGCGATGCGGTCGAGGTGAGGCGACATCAGCGCAGTCAGTTGCGCGTCATGGGTACCGAACGGCGGGCCTTTGACCGACTGGTCAAAGTAAAAGAATCCGGCCAGCAGTCCATCGGGTTTCAACAACGAGGCCACCCGAGCGGGATAGCGATCCCACATTCGTGGCGGCAACGCGCACAGGAAAGCGCGCTCGTAAATCAGATCAAACGGCGCGCCCGGCTCCAACTCAAAGAAATCCGCCAGCTTGACGATGTCTGGAAAACGCGCCAGATTGCGCCGCGCGGTCTCGACCGCGGCGGGGCTGAAATCAATGGCGAGCACGTCCATGCCCTGTTCCGACAGGTAGCACGCCTCATACGCCGAGCCACAACCGGGAATAAGGATGCGGCTGCCGCGGCGGAGTTGGGTGGCGAACGCGCGCAGCGCGGGCGGCACCGTTCCCGCGTCCCAGGGTGTGACACGCTCCTGGTATCGTGACTCCCAGAAATCGGGTTGAGAGCTGTCTTGCGCCATCGCCTAATCTTTGACAGGTTGTTGAAAACGTTGCGAGCGGCTCTCAATTGGGCGCGCCCGGAACGCACGAACCGGAGTGTACCGGGTTGGTATATGGGGATTCCGGGCACCGCGCAAGCGCAAATCAGAATCGCACGGTAGATTCAACATACTGTCGATTCGCCGCCGTCCGGGCCATAAAACATGACCCACACCATCAGATCGTCGCTGAATTCCTCGAAGCGATGGGTGACCCCCGCCGGAACGAACAACACGTCATTTACAGCGAAACGCACGCGTTCAGCACCGTTGACAAACCAGCCCGTTCCTTTGGCGACCACATAGAGTTCGTCTTGCCGGTGCGGGCCCTGCAAATCCTTTCCGCGCGGCGAGAACAATTTCACCAGCAGGCTGCCATGGCGAAACACCGCGGCGGAGCGGGGCACCGTATCGGACGCTGGCAATAGCACTGCCGCTTCGGCGAGCGACGCTTTGCGCGGGTGCTCGGGTTGCTGAAGGAAATTCTTTGCGTTCGCGGCCATAGGCTGATCAGAGTTTCTTTAGCGGAAACGCACGTACAACAGAATGATCAGTCCAACCAATGAAACTAAAAAGGCGGCCATCAAACCGAAAAACAAGCTCTGCGGCAGTCGCGGGGGAATCTGTTGATGAGCGAACAGGATGCACTCATGGACACCGGTCACAAACAGCGCAATTAAGGCACCCATCGCGCACGCCGCAGACAAGAGAAAATCCATGGTCTTGTCTACTTGTCCGGGCGACAGCCAGTGATCGCGGTTCGGTATATTGGTGAGGCGTGGAAAGATACGCGGCAGGACACCCATGCAAAACACGATGAACAGCGGCAACACCAGTGTCAATACCAGTAAGAGCTGCAAGTATCCGTCGCGAGACATGCGGTGGTGCGCCACGCCCCCGGCACCGAAATTACTGGCAACGTCATCCGGCAGGCCGGGAGCCGTAACCATCAGAAACAACGCAGCCAGCGCTAGAACGGCTATCAGTAACACCAAGGCGATGTGCTTCATGTTGATACTCGTGGAAAACAGAGAGCGCTATTTTATTGCATTGAGCGCCTGCATCGGCGCCTAAGCAGCGAGATAAAAGCGGCACAATACGCCTATGTCCAATCGTCAACGCGATACACGGCCTCTGTGTATTTGTCATTTCTAGTCGTGTCGCAACAGTAAATGCAGCCGATCGACCGCTCTTGCGCTGTGGTTGAACCGGATCATCCTGCGTTGGCCGGGCATTTTCCCGGGCGGCCGGTCGTTCCAGGGGTGGTGTTGCTGGATCTGGTCGCACACGCACTGCGCGCGGCCAAAGGTGCCAGCGCCGAAATCACCGGCGTGCGTGCGGCTAAATTTAGATCGCCGGTGTTGCCGGGGGAAAGTATGGTGATCGAACTTGCGGCGCGAGCCGACGGCGAAGTCGCATTTCGCATTTTGCGAGACGGCACTTTAGTGGCGGACGGAACCCTGTACGTGATCGTATGACTCAGATCACAGCACTCGACGATGCGTGACCGGCAAGGCGCACGATTCGCCGTCTGGCTGGCGCTACTGGGCGTATGCGCCTGGATCGGCATGCACACTCCGATGGAGCCTGCTACGACGTGGCCCGAAGGATCGTCGCGTGAGCAGGAATTGCTGGCGGTCTACGCGAAAAACAATCTTGA
Organism: Betaproteobacteria bacterium; assembly: GCA_043751985.1. Classification (GTDB taxonomy): domain Bacteria; phylum Pseudomonadota; class Gammaproteobacteria; order Burkholderiales; family JAYUZG01; genus JAYUZG01. The sequence continues at coordinate 9,841 of JAYUZG010000203.1, read as the reverse complement.
TTCGCACTTGATTTTGCTCATGCTTGAAGGCCCAGGCGCCGACGAACTCGCGCATGCGAGCCGTCAACTCGCGACGGCGCTGCGCGCCAGCGATTTGTTCTTGCTGGTCGCCAACGGCGACCCCGAGATGACGGCGGCGGATCGGGCTTTTCTTTGGCAACATCGTTATCTGTTGAGCACCTCGGTTGCTTTCGGAGCGGCGCAGATTCGCAGCGGGCTGGAGCGCGCAAATCCAGCAACGTTGATGGCGGACCCGAGCGATGAATTCAGCCAGGTCACCGCCGGAATGCCGGCGTCTCGGGCGAACCTTCAGCACGGAGCGTGGTTATCGCTGGAGACGACGCGTGCGCTGCTCTTCGTTGTCACCCGACCCAGCGGCGCCGATGCGCAGCGCATCGCGTCAGATGTGATTGTGCGTGCGCACGCGGCGCTTTCCAGCGGCACGCGGCTGACGCTGACCGGGCCGGCCCTGCGCGCGACAGCATCTCTCAATCCGCGGCCATTCGGTGGGGTGCTCGTGCTGTGGGGGATGCTGATCCTGGCATCGCGTCGAGTTCCCTGGTGGACCATTCCACCGGTGCTGGCTGCGCTGGTGGCGGGGGCGGCCGCGGTGGGGTTGTGGTATGGGAAGGTTCAGCTTTCGAATTTCTCGTTCGCCGGAATTCTGGTCGCGCTGGCCTTGCTGCAATCGCTCGTCCATCGCGCGCTTGCCCAACGGCAGGCAACGGCGTGGCGCGGAATCGCAGTTCACCCGGCGACTCTGATTTTTGTCTTGACGATCGCGGCCGCCGCGTTGCTGATGGCATCGCCGGTTCCCGCGGCGGCGCAAGCCGGTTTAGGTCTAAGTGCCGGGATGTCGGCGACGTGGTGGACTTTGATCTTTCTGCGTACCGCCCCGGTCGTGGCGGACGCTGCCTGGCCGGACATTTCCTGTGCGCTGTGTCAGCGTTTTCGTGAATGGGCGACACAGGGAAAACGGCGGCAGGCGGCGCTGCTGGCAATCGGTGCCGTACTGCTGTTCGGCGTAGCAGCGCTTAGCTCTCAAACAAAAGTATCGAGCTCTCAATTGCATGATGAAAAAGAACTGCGCGAGGTGTTGGGCATTGCCGCACCGGAGGTGATCGTCGCGGCTCGGGGAGCCACCGAGCAAGCGGCTCTGGAGGCGGCGGATGCGCTGGTTGCGCGTGTGCGGCCGGCGCTGAGCAGCGGCGTGATCAGCGGCTTCGATGCGCCGACGCGATATTTACCCAGCGAGAGCGCCCAGCTCGCGCGTCAAGCGGCGCTGCCCGAACCTGACGAACTGCGCGCCGAATTGACGCGGGCGCTGGCCGGCACGCGGCTGCGCCCGGAGTCGTTCAAGTCGTTTCTCGATGATGTCGATGCCGCGCGAGGCGGCGCGCTGACGCGAGAATCGCTTGCGCTCACGTCGTTTGGCACACGCGTCAAGACGATGTTGCACGAAGCGCCGGGAGAATGGATTGCCTGGATTCATTTGTACGGCGTGCGTGATTTTCCGTCCTTGGCTACGGCTCTGGCGCAAGAGCAAGTCACACCCATCAACGTGCAAGCGGAAACGCAAGCGCTACGCTCCGTCATGCTGCGCACGGGGGTCTCGTCCGCACTGGCCGTGCTCGCTCTGTTGCTCGCCGGCGCGGGTTCGTTGACACGATCGGCGCGCGCCGTTGCGACGCGCGGCATGGTGCTGCTGAGCGCGGTCGGCGCAAGCCTGGCCTTATCGATTTGCTTGGGTGATGCGACGGAGCGGGCGATCTGGCTCCCACTCGCCGCCGGAGTGGGAGCAAGTTTGATTGCGCTCGAACTGTCGTGGGTACGAGACCGGCAGGGTGTCAGCGCTGTCGCCGTTGCCGCGTGCTTGATCTTAATCGGGGCGTTTAGCTTTCTCCTGATCGACGGCAGCACAACGGCAACCGGCGCGGCGAGCGCGGTCATTGCGAGTCTCGCTTGCTTGAGCGCGATTGGTTTGCTTGCGCGAGCGGTGAAAACTTTCGCGCGCGGCGGATGCTCGCCTGCGACGCGCTAGAATCCGTCATGGCCCATATCGATCTCGCGGTAGCGGCCGCGCCGCTCAATCGCCAGCAAATCGCGCAACGCATCCCGCATGCCGATGCCATGTGTTTGCTGGATAGCGCGAGCTATTGGGATGCGCAACACATCGTCGCGTCGGCGTCGAGTCATCGTTCGATCGATAATCCGCTGCGCCAAGATGGCTGGCTCTCTGCGCTGTGCGCGATCGAATACGCCGGACAGGCGATGGCTTTGCATGGCAGCTTGCTGGCCGATAGTCCAGGGTCTCTCGCCAGCGTGGGGTTTCTCGCCAGCGTGCGTGAAGTGACGCTTCGGCGTTCTCGGCTGGATGATTTGACGCACCCGCTGGAAGTGCGTGCGACGCGCTTCGGCGGCGACGCCGCCGCCACGCTCTATTCCTTCGAAGTGTGGTGTGACTCGATGTCCATTGTTACCGGTCGCGTGACGGTCTCGCTGCACGGGCCGGCGGTATGAAGCGCGCCTTGGTCACCGGCGGCAGCGGGACCATCGGTAGCGCCATTTGCCGCGCGTTGGCGGCGAACGGCTTGCATGTCGTCGTACACGCCAATCGACAGCCCGAGACGGCGATGGCGCTCGTGCGCGAACTGACCGCGGCCGGGCATTCGGCGGAAGCGATTGCGTTTGACGTGACGGATCGGGAACGCGCGCGTGCGGTGCTCACCGAAATCGCCGATGCCAATCCGATTCAGGTGATCGTGAACAACGCCGGTGTGCACGCCGATGCGCCGCTGGCCGGGATGACCGCCCCGCAGTGGGACCAGGTGATCGACGTATCGCTCAATGGTTTTTACAACGTGACGCAACCTTTGTTGCTGCCGATGATTCGCACGCGTTGGGGTCGCATCGTGAATATTTCTTCCATCTCGGCGATTCTCGGCAACCGCGGGCAAGTGAATTACGCGGCGGCCAAAGCCGCGTTACACGGCGCCACCAAGGCGCTGGCGATCGAAGTTGCTTCGCGCGGCATCACCGTCAACGCGATTGCGCCGGGCTTGATCGAATCGAGCATGGCCGGCCACGTATTCAGCGCGGAAGAAATGGCGCGCCTGATTCCGATCAAACGCGCCGGCCGCCCGGAGGAGGTGGCGGCGGTGGTGGCGTTCGCCTGTTCCGAGGCCGCGTCGTATTTAACCGGCCAAGTCATCGCGGTGAGCGGAGGGTTGGCGTGATCGCATTGATACCGGCGTACAACGAAGCGGCGACCATTCGCGCCGTAACGGAGGGTGTTCTCGCGCACGTGCCGGAGCTGATCGTGGTGGACGATGGTTCCAACGATGGCACCGCCGGGTGTTTGCACGAGATGCCGGTGCAGGTGATCCGCCACGAGACCAATCGCGGCAAAGCGGCGGCGCTTGCCTCCGGGTTCAGCGCCGCGCGGGCACGCAACAACGATGCGATTCTCACCCTCGATGGCGATGCGCAGCATCGGGCGCAGGATATTCCGCGTCTGCTGATGGCGCACGCGCATTTCCCCGAGGCGATCATCATCGGCTCGCGCCTGCATGACAAGCAGCACATTCCCGCGGCGCGTTACGCGGCCAATCGCTTCGCCAATTTCTGGATCGGCTGGGCCGCAGGCGTCAGCATCGAAGACAGTCAGTCCGGCTTTCGCGTCTATCCCGCAACGCTATTGCGCACCGGTCGTTGGCCGAAGTCCGCGGGTTTCGTGTTCGAAAGCGAAATACTCATCGAGGCCGCGCGCGCGGGAGTTGCCATCGTGCATGTGCCGGTTGCCGCGGTCTACAGCCGTCATGCGCGCTCCAGTCATTTCAGACCGGTGGTGGATATCGCGCGCATCGTGCTGATGGTTGCGCGCAAACTGCTGGCGCGCGGACTGTATCTGCGAGGTCTCGTTCGAAGTTTGCGCCGGCCCGCCGTTTTCGTGAGTGGGGGCGAGGAGAGAATCAAGAATTAGCCGCAACCGCGCCGGACGTTGGCTACTAGAGCGCCGCGATTTCCAGAAAGCTGCGAATGGCGCGTGCAGTTTGCAGCGGCAATGGAGTATTTGACGCCGCGCCGCCGAGCGCGTTGATTTGTGTGCTCGCATCCGCCAGCAGCCCCAGCGTGCGCAACGGATGTTGCGCCAGCGCCCTGGAAAACTGTGCCGGATCGATATCCATGTTGCCATTTGCGCCGAAGCGGATCCCGATGGAATCCAACGTTGCGCTCGGTGCGGGGACCCGCCCGCTCTGCAGCAAGACGTTGCTCAATACGCTCAACTCGGGAAGCTGCACTTCGTTTGCTTCGAAGTCATCCGAACCCGCGGAAATCGCCAGACTTTGCGTGAAGCGATTCAGGGCATCGGCAAACGCCGTGACTCTGTCGCGCGTGAGTGCCGCGGGTGTTATTAGTGTCGCGGGTGTCAAGTCTTGCAAGCCGGCGATGGACACACGCGCATCGGACAAGGCGGAGAGGGTGCGTCCCATTCCGCTTAAACTTACCTGCGCACTCCGCTGCGCCAACGTGGGTACCGAGCTCGCCGCCTTGCTCTCATAGACAAACGACGGGAGCGCGCGGGTAGCGGAGAGGCCGGTATTGAGCGGCGGCAGAAGGGTGGCGCTGACTGGGCTCACTGAATCATTTCCGCGACAAATTGTTTCCGCGACATAGTGCCGGCTATTTCACCACTCAAGTTGAGAGAAAGCAACCGTCTGCACGGAGTTTGTTACACTGCCGCAGCCACTGAAGAAGAGGAAGGCCTATGCGATATCTTTGGTTTGTGCTGGCGGTAAGCGCGGCAGCGGCCTACGCCGATCGAATTTCGGAAATGGAGAAACCCGAACTGTGCGCCTACACCGCAAAGCTGGAAGTGGCGGGCATGCATTACTTCATTCAAGGCAAACCACGCGACGAGGTGAAGTTGCATTGGCATGGCGATGAAACGGAGAACGAAATGCAGTTCGTGACCTATGCGATTGATCACGCTTACCAGTGGTTAGGTCACGCCAGAGAGCGCAATGCGCGCGAGAGCTTCTCGGCGCAGGCGTTTGGAGACATGATTTTTTACGCATGCATTCACGGCCGGTCGCTGTGAGTCTTCGCCGGTCGCTCGTGCTCGCGGTGTGGTTGCCGGCGCTGGTGTGCGCGGCGGAGCCCGAGCGGCAAACGAAGGACGCAGCCGAGCAGGCCAGGGAAGGAGATATCACGCACTGGATCGAGTATTACCAGGCGAATCGACCGCGACCTGCGAAGGAAAAACTACCTGACGACGTTCGTGCGACGCAATCCGATGCGCACAACTCAAGTTCACGGAGCGAGCCAACCGTGCAAACGAAGTAGCGCGGCGATCCGCGCTCACCCATGATGTGAATCCGTCGATGAGCGTACCCGGCATCCTGGCGGCGGCGCTAGCCGCGCACGTCCCGCGTATTGGCATCGAAGTCAACGCGCCGGAGTTTCAGCGCGGCTTGATTGCGGGACTGAAGCAAATGGGCGACGCGTTGCGCGCGCTGCAGCCCGATTTGTTTGTTCTGCAATCGGCGCACTGGGTGTCCACCTTCAATTGGTATGCCACCGCGCAAGACCCGCATCGCGGGGTGTGCGTGGCCGACGAAGCGCCTGACCTGATCCCCGGTCTCGCCTACGACCGCCCGGGGGACGCGCAATTCGCACGCAGCCTGATCCAGGAATTCTCCGGCGCGGGTCTCCCGGCTATGCTGAATGACAGCGCGCACTACAAGTGGGATTACGCCGCCTGCGTGCCGCTGCAATATCTCGATCCCGCGCAGACGGTGCCGGCGGTGATTATTCCTACCTGCCTGTGCGCCGACCTCGAAGAGTCGATGCGCGCGGGGGAACTCGTGGACGCCGCAGCGCGCGCCAGCGACCGCAAAGTAATTTTTATCGCGAGCTGCGCGTTGTCGCACAAGGTGCTGCGCGGTCCGCATCTATGGCCGACCGAAGAGCGCGTTGCGCTCGACCGGAAATTTATCGACGCCTTGCGCCGCCCGCGCTTGCCGCAGTTGCTCGAATGGTTTCCGCTCTATTGCAAAGACACCGTGGCGGAAATGGGCGGCCGAGTGTTGGCCACCATGCTCGGTGCCATACAGGCGATGGCCCGTCAAGGCGCAACGCTAACGGGTACGCAGTACGGCGACTACGCCCCGTCTTCAGGCAGCGGTAACGCCAACGTCGCGGTGCGGCGAGCGACATGACTATTTCAAGATTCTCAAAAGGCTTATACAAGGAGCAATCAATGGCGACCACAAAAATTGACACCAAGACGGTGTATGACCGTATCGGACCCTACGCGGACAAGAAGCACGCGATCAAGGATCGCGAAAAAATGTACGAAGAGTTGCTTGGCTTCGTGCCCAATCGAATCGAAGCACGCATCAACGTCACCGGGGCACTCGATCCCGAGTTACTCGATTTGCAGGAGAGGGCGCGCGCGCTGGCGATGTATCCGAAATGTTTCGACACCAAGACCGCGCAGCTCATGCTGTTCGGCATGTTGTTGATGGATTTGTCCGACGCCGCGGTGTTGCACGCCATCGGCGCGCGCCGCGCGGGCGCCAGTTGGGAGGAAATGCAGGCGGTGGTCAGCCTGTGTTATTTGTTCCGCGGCCTACCCGCCGCCAATCGCGGCGCCGAAATTCTCGCCAAGGTCGCGGAGAAAGAACTCGAAGCGCAGAACGGGATGGGACGCAGTTGAACCCGGACGGCTTACCCTGGCGCAGCTTCGCTCGGCGGAAAATCCAGCTCCACTCTGGCGCCGCTCGGATCGAAGCAGAACAGTTGCCATACACCGGAATCCGCTTGCTTACGCAGGTCGTATTGGATACCACGGCTTTTGAGAGTCGAGGTCACCGTTGAGAGGTCGCTGGCGCTGAACGCCATGTGATCCAGTACGCCGGCCGCTTCTTTCGGCAACGGCCGGCCGGCGATGATGTGCAGCACCGCTTGTTCGCCGGAGTACAGCCAGGCACCGGGGAATCCCAGCGGCGGGCGGTAACCTTCGCGCAATCCCAGCACGCCAATGTAAAACTCCCGCGTGACGGCGAGATCGTGCGTCAGCACCGTGAAGTGATTCATTCCCGTAATCGTGATAGGTCTCCTTCGAGGTCTTCTTCAAAGTCAGGTTTTTCGAGCGACATCAACCAGGCCAGCACGTCGCCTTTTTCCAGCGCCGTGCACTCGCGCTTGATCACCGTCTTGCAATTGTGCGCGAACCAGGTACTGACACGCTCAGAGTTGGTGAAGCGCAGGTTATTCGCCACCGGTGCGAATGGCTTGATCACGCGTTTCTTTGCCTCTTTAGGGTAAGCGTGTTCCGTGTCATCGAGCACGTGGCAGCCGCGGCAGGGAACCTTGGTGCGATGGTAGAGCACACCACGGCGCGGCTCCTTCAAATGGCAGGACGCGCAACTGATCTCGCCCAAGACTTCAATCGGGTGCTTGCGAAAAAAGAACTCGCGTCCGCGGCCGGTCGAAAACCCTTCAAAATCCGGGTCGGATTTTTTCGCCGCCTGCTCCAACGCCGTCAGCACTTTTTCCGGGCTGGTGTCGCGCGCTAAGACCGGCTCTTCAACTGCATCACCCGCCGCGTGCAACGCCGTACAAGCGACGAGTAAGGCGGCGGCTATTCCGCAGGATGGTTTCATTGCGCTACTTTCAGCGCCGGGGGCGTTGTTTCCATGTGCAACATTTTTTGCCTTCTTTCGAGCCACCAACTGTACTGGTCCGGCAGCAATGCATACTCGGCTTCCACGCCGAGTTCATGCGCCGCGTGCACGGGCCAGTTGGGATTGTAGAGCGCCTCGCGTCCGATTGCGATGAAGTCCGCCTGGCCTGTTTGAAGAATGCTCTCCGCAAACAGCGGGTCCATGATAAGGCCCACCGTCATGGTAGCAATGCTTGCATGCTTCTTGATCGCTTCCGCGAAGGGAACTTGAAAGCCGGGGCCGCGCTTCACTTTCGCGGCGGTGGCTGAACCATAGATGCCGCCGGAAGAACAGTCAATCACATCGACTCCGCGCGCTTTGAGAGCACGGGCAAGTTCGATTGAATCCTCGATACTCCAGCCGCCTTCAACGCCATCGATCGAGGAAATACGCACGAACAGCGGCTTTTGTTCAGGCCATACGGCGCGTACCTGTTCCGCGATTTCAAGGGTGAAACGCATGCGACCCGCGAGCGAGCCGCCGTACTGATCCCGTCGCTGATTGCTAAGCGGAGACAGAAATTCATGGCCGAGATAGCCATGCGCGTTGTGCAATTCGATCACGTCGAAACCGGCGCGATCCGCGCGCGTCGCTGCCAGCACCCAGTCATGTTGCAACGCCTGAATTTCCGCGATTGACAGTTCGTGCGGCAACGGCCAGCCCGTGTCCATCGCTACGGCGCTCGGGGCAACCACCGGCCACACGTCTTCTCCGCGTGCGCGATCCGCGTCGTCCAGCGGGCCGTTGCCATGCCAGGGGCGCTGCATGCTGGCCTTACGCCCTGCGTGCGCCAATTGCATCGCCGGTACCGCGCCATGCGCACGCAGGAACTCGGTAATGCGGCGCAGCGGCGCCACATGCGCATCCGACCAGATGCCCAGGTCGCCGTAGGTAATGCGTCCGTTGGCGTGTACCGCCGAGGCCTCGGTGAATATCAGCCCCGCTCCGCCCAATGCAAATTTCGCCAGATGCGCGAAATGCCAATCGCCGGCCATGCCGTCAACTGCTGAATAGGTGCACATCGGCGAGATCACGACGCGGTTACGAAGCTGTATACCGCGAAGCTGCGTGGGGGAGAGAAGCAAGGGTTTTTTCATGGGCTATACGTTCGAGCGCTTAGATGGATGGGCGGGCGATCGCGCTCCGAGTACTCTATGTCAATCAAGCCATGCGAATGGTAAATCACTTTCACTCCACCACTGACTGCACCGTCAGGGTCTTGAACATCGTGGCATACCACAGCAGATGTTTGACCGACTGCATCATGTACACGCCAACCAGTTCTTCTTTGGGATCGACCCAAAAATAAGTGCCCGCATAACCCGCCCAGTAGAACTCGCCGACCGAGCCGTCCATTGGATTGAGCAGAGCCGGCGCGCGTGGGCCATCGGTGCGCACTGCGCCCAGTAAAGCATATCCGTGACTTTGGCCGGGCAAGAAAAACGGCCCGTGGTTGACGGTTGGTCCGATGTGATCCCGCGTCATCATCTCGACGGTCTTCTTTCCCAGAATCCGAGTGCCGTCCAGCGCGCCGCCGTTGAGCAGCATGTGCGCGAAGCGCGCGTAGTCCATCACGGTGGAGGTGAGCCCCTGACCTCCGGCTTCGAACTTCACCGACTTGGCGGGCTCGGTGTATTGCAGGATCAGGCCCTCTTTGTCGGCGGGAAAAGGTTCGACCAGACGCGCCGCTTTCGCCGGTCCGACGCGAAACGAAGTGTCCGCCATGCCGAGCGGTTTGGTGATGCGCTTCTCGAAGAACTCGCCCAGCGTCATGCCGGACACGACTTCAATCAACCGGCCGAGCACATCCGTCGAGCGGCTGTACCACCAGGTGGTGCCGGGTTCGAATTTCAGCGGCAGCTTGCTGATGCGCGTTACCAACTCTGCGTTAGTGATGTCGAGGTCGTTGACGCCGCCGTCGAGGTACATTTGTTCGACCGCGCCACCGCCCGGAAACGGCTTGAAGAAACCGTAGGTGAAGCCAGACGTGTGCAGCAGAAGGTCGAGCACGCGGACGGGAGTTGCCGCCGGCCGGGTTTGGATGTCTTTCGGATCCTTCACGCTGTCCGCGTTGGTCGCCACTTGCAGATTGGCAAGCTCCGGCAAGTACA
>JAYUZG010000202.1:0-4448 GCA_043751985.1 Betaproteobacteria bacterium | reverse complement strand
CTTGCACCCGGACTCGCCCGGTGTGCAGGCTGACTATGCGGTCTGCTGGAAACCACCGGCCGATTTTTTCGATGGCCAGCACAACATCAAGGCGGTGTTCAACATCGCGGCGGGAGTCGAAACTATCCTCGCGCACCCGGCGATGCAGGCAGGCTACTTGCGAGAGGTGCCGATCGTGCGCTTGGGCGATGCCGGGATGGCGGCCCAGATGGAAGAATATGTACTCGCAGCTGCCTTGCGCTGGCAGCGCAAACTTGATGCGTACGCGGCGCAGCAACGCGCTGGTGAATGGAAAATGCTGGCGCCAAAAAAGCGCGATCACGTCTCCGTTGGCGTGCTCGGCCTGGGTGTCCTCGGCACACATGTCGCCCAGAGCATGCACCGCTTCGGCTTTTCCGCCGCCGGCTGGAGCCGCAACGCAAAGCAAATAGACGGTGTCGATTGTTACGCGGGCGGCGGCGGTCTGGCTGAAATGCTCGCGCGCACCAATCTGCTGGTCTGCCTGTTGCCGCTGACGGACAGCACGCTCGGTATTCTGAATCGCACCACCCTCGCGCAATTGCCGCAGGGCGCGCACCTGATCAACATTGGACGTGGCGCGCATCTGGTCGAAGCCGATCTGATCGCCTTGCTCGATGAAGGTCACTTAGGCGGTGCCACGCTTGACGTATTTGCCGAAGAGCCGCTGCCGCTGTCAAATCCCTTGTGGAAACATCCGAACGTGCACATTACACCGCATGTTTCTGCCAGCACGATTCGTGATGAATCGATGGCGCAGATCGCGGCAAAGATTCATGCCTTTGAACGCGGTGAAACGCTTGGCGATGTGGTGGATCGCAGCACGGGATACTGAAGGCTACCGGGAGTGATTGACGAAACATGAGCAAACGTAACGCCCAGAGCTGGCTTGATGCGGCCACCCGCGCCAAACAGCGTGAACCAAGGGCGGACGAGACCGAACCGGTGCTGTCACCCTGTGTCGGCGTCTGTCTGATGGATGGCGACACCGGCTTTTGTCGCGGTTGCCTGCGCACGCTGGGCGAAATCGCCGCCTGGTCGGGCGCCACGAATGACGACCGGCGCACGATCAAGGCGAGTCTGCCAGCGCGCCGGACGCTGGTGAAGCATCCATTGTGAGCGCCAGCGCCATGGTGAGCGCCAGCGCCATGGCCAATAGCAGCGCATTTGCCGTCAACAGTGCGGCCACCAGCAGTCGCATGGACATTACCTATCCGCCCGGCATGCAGGTGATCGAACGCGGCTGGCTGATCGCCACATAAAAGCCGCTCAACGAGCGGCTGTTTAACTGCGGAGTGAAACCAGCGGGTTTCTTGCGCCTTAACAAGGGCGGCTTCTGCCCCGCCCAGTCTCCGAGGCTATCCGTTACGCCTTCTTCGCCTTGCGCTCTTCGGCAATCAAATAATCCATTACGGCCAGCGCTTTTTCTTGCCCGCTGGCAATCGACGGCGACGTAATGAATTTGCCATTGACCGCCAGGGCCGGAACACCATCAATTTTGTAGTTCGCCACGACCTGTTTGGCGCGTTGCAACTTGCCCGCCACCCCAAATGATTTGAAGGCATCGGAAAACTTCGTCTTGTCGATGCCATTCTGGCTTGCCCATTCGAGCATGTCCGAATCCTTCAGCAGATCGCGTCGCTCGCCGTGGATCGTGTCGAAACACTTGCGATGCAAGCGCTCGACTTCACCCAGTGCGTCGAGGGTGTAGAACAATTTGGCGTGCTGCACCCATTGCGGAGTGAACTGGGCGTGAACGCGGCGGAACACCACGTCGGACGGCAGCTTTTTGGTCCAAGCGTTGAGAGAAGGTTCAAACGCGTAGCAGTGCGGGCAACCGTACCAGAAAAATTCCAGCACCTCGATTTTGCTGCCGCTCTCGGTCGGCTGGGCCGGCGTAACTTCTTTGTAGTCAATCCCGGCATCCGGCTTGGCGCCTTGCGCCCATGCCGTGCCAGACGTCAGCAATGCAGGAGTGGTTCCCGCTGCGGCGCCAATGGCAGCTACGCCGCCCAAAAAATTTCTGCGTTGGTGGTTCATTTGACCTCCTGATGGTTCACACCGCAAAGTGCCACTTGCAGCATGCAACGATTGAATGTGATGACTTTAACGCGCGACAACAAAAACGGAATACCTGATTTTCCCGAGCCTGCCGCCCCTCGGCCGCCAGCTATTTCTTTCCGCGGCGCGCCACTTACTGCTGCGAGACAGCGTTTGAAACTGAACGCGAAATTACGCATCACTTTCTCCTTGCCAACACCACCCTGCTTGACCCACCCTACGACTTGACCATTTCCCATTTTAGTAGCGCGCCCGGTGCAAGCGATCTTGCTTCGGTGCAGCGCTGTGGCGCGATACTTTCATGCGGCACTTCGGCACTGTACTTGTGCACCTTACACCGGCGCCCTACTTCGGCGCATCCTTGAGCTTGATCAGCGCCGCGTCGACGCCGTTGGCCGCCAGCGTCGAACGCACGCGATTGATATCTTCGAGCCGGCCATACGGCCCGATGCGTACCCGGTGCATCGTGCCTTTGCCATCCACTTCTACCGTTTCCACCTTAGCTTCAAATCCCAGCAGGGCCAGTTTGGCCTTTTGATTGTCAGCGTCACCCGCCGAGCCGAATGCACCCACCTGAAGAAAATACTGCTCCTTGCTGGCCGCCTTGCCTTCTTCAGCCTTCGGTGCGGCCTCACCTGATTTGGGAGCCGATTTCGAGTCCGCCTTGGCGACTTCCTGAGCTTTGCGCGCGTCCAGCACCTCTTCCTTGCCGGGCAAGATTTCATAGAACGAGAAGCGCTTTTCGTCCTTCTTGTCGTCTTTGGACGCGTCCGCCGCACCGCCACTCTTGCCACCGGTCTTGGCATCTTTCGAATACAGCGGCTTGTTCGGGTCTTCGTTCGCTCCGCCCTTGCCGGCAGACGAGGCTTTGCCGGCGCCGCCGCCAGTCTTGTCGGCAAACGGCTTCGGCCCTTTGTTGAGATAAAACGCGACGGCGACGGCGATCATCAGGCCCAACACGAGGCCGATCACCACCCCGAGCAGGGTGCCGCCGGATGATTTCTTGCCAGAAGGGGCGTTCTTGTAGTCGCGCTGTGCCATATAAGAGTTTTTTATTCGGACTTGGGCAATGCCCCGCATCCTGATTCACATCGACTGCGGCGCCGAGACGCCGATCAGTGCGAGCGCCGCTGCAATCACTTGCGCCGTCGCTGCATAGAGCGCCAACCGGCTCATTTTAACCGCATCAGCAGCGGTCAGAACACGCAGCTCACGCTCGTTGTAGAGGGAGTGGAATTCGCCTGCCAAGTCGCGCAGGTAAAACGCCAGGTCATGCGGCGCCAGATCGCGTGCCGCCGCCGCCAGCAGATCAGGAAACTCGGCCAGCTTTTGCAGCAGGGCCAGTTCGCGCGCATGGGTCAATCGCCCAAGATCAGCCCCCACCAAGGTTTTCGGGTCGATCCCGCTCTCCCGGATCACGCTCTGGATGCGCGCATGCGCGTACTGGACGTAATGCACCGGATTCTCGTCGGTGTTCTTTTGCGCGAGGTCAATATCAAAGATGAATTCGGTATCCGCCTTGCGCGAAGTGAGAAAAAACCGCACCGCATCGCGACCGCGCGCCATATCGCCGTTGCCCGACATCTCGATCAAATCGTGCAGCGTGACGTAGGAGCCGGCACGCTTGGAAATCTTCACCTCCAAGCCGCCCTTCATCACTGTCACCATTTTGTGCAACAGGTAGTCCGGGTAGGCAGCCGGCATGCCCATGCCTTGGCTCGCACTGACCGCCTGCAAGCCGGCGCGCACCCGCGCAATCGTGCCGTGATGGTCACTGCCCTGCACGTTGACCACGCGCGCATACCCGCGCTGCCATTTCGCGATGTGATAGGCCACGTCCGGCACAAAGTAGGTGTAGGTGCCGTCGGATTTTTTCATCACGCGATCTTTGTCGTCGCCGTAATCGGTCGACTTCAACCACAATGCGCCATCCGCTTCATAGGTCTTGCCGGCCCCAGTAAGCGCTTCAACCGCAGCAGCCACCTTGCCTTCGGTGTACAGCGACGACTCCAGCGTGTAGTGATCAAAGCGCACGCCAAACGCGGTCAAATCAATGTCCTGCTCGCGGCGCAGATAGGCGACGGCAAAACTGCGGATCGAATCAATATCGCTCACATCGCCTGACGCAGCAACTTCCCGGTCGGCCGCCTGGACCGATTTCTTTGCCAGAAAATCCGCTGCAATATCGGCGATGTATTCGCCGTTGTAGGCCGCCTCGGGCCATGCCGCATCGCCTGGCTTCAAGCCGTTGCAGCGGGCCTGCACCGAAGTGGCGAGATTGGCGATCTGCACGCCGGCATCGTTGTAATAAAACTCACGCGTGACCGCGAAGCCCTGAGTCTCGAACAAATTGCACAACGCGTCACCCA
>JAYUZG010000201.1:0-8574 GCA_043751985.1 Betaproteobacteria bacterium | reverse complement strand
GACTGCGCTGCTGGGCGATTCCATCGGCGCGAATATGTTCATGCTCGGCCATGCCTGGCAAAAAGGCTTGGTGCCGGTTTCCGCGCAGGCGATCAACCGCGCGATCGAACTGAACGGCGCGGCAGCAAAAATGAATCAGGCCGCGTTTTTGTGGGGCCGCCGCAGCGCAGTCGATGCGCCGGCGGTAGAGCGTTTGATCGCGCCAAAGGTCGAAGCGGCGGCACCGCTCACGCGCACGCTGGATGAATTGATCGAACACCGGGCGACCTTCCTCATCGCGTATCAGGATCGCGCTTACGCCGAGCGCTATCGCGCGCTGGTTGCGCGCGTGCGCGCGGCGGAAGCAGATCGGTGCAAAGGCGTGAGCGGTCTGGCCGAAGCGGTGGCGCGCTATTACTTCAAACTGCTGGCGTATAAAGACGAATACGAAGTGGCGCGGCTCTACACCGATGGGGCTTTTCTGGAGAAAATTAGAGCGCAGTTCGAGGGTGCCTACACGCTGAATTTTCATCTGGCGCCGCCGTTGTTGGCGAAGCGCGATCCGGCTACCGGTGAGTTGCGCAAAGCCCAATACGGTCCGTGGATTCTGAGCGCATTCAAGTTTCTGGCGAAGTTGCGCTTCCTGCGCGGTACGGCGCTGGATATTTTCGGTTACACGCAGGAGCGGCGCAGCGAACGGCAGTTGATAGTGGACTATGAACGCAGCATCGGTGAGCTTCTGGATAAGCTCGCGTCAGCCAATCATGCGGTGGCAGTACAGATCGCGTCGGTGCCGGAAGAGATCCGCGGCTTCGGTCACGTGAAGGAGCGGCATCTCAAAGCGGCGAAAGAGAAAGAGGAGCGCTTGTTCGCCGCGTTGCGCGCGCCTGCGGCCGCGCGCAGCGCGGCTTGAAAATACGCGGCCGGCGGCGCAGCGCCGATGTGAATGAATCGGCTGGCGGGAACCAGGTTTTTATGCCGACACCAACAATCAGATATCGGTTATAAGAAGCCCGGCGTGACGACATCCAAAGCATCGGTGCACAGCGCATCGACTTGCCACTGCGCCAGCTCCAGCGCGTGTTCGGAGTCGTTGACGGTATAAGCGAGCACGCCGTAGCCAGCCTGATGTAGATCCTCTACCAAGTCGCGCGACAACGCGCGGAAATTTGCATGCAGCGACGCGCAGCCGAGCGCGGCGAGAATCGCGCGCCAGTCAGCCGGCACTCGATCAAACAACATCCCGCGCGGCAGTTCCGGCGCGTGCTCCTTGGCCGCTTGCAATGCTTCGATCGAGAATGAAGACAACACGGGCGGCGGCGCGGCGCCGGCCCAGAGTAAACGTGATTCGCGCGCGACTGCCGCGCCGGTCTCGCGCTCGCGTCCGGGGCAGGGCTTGATTTCGATATTGGCCCACAAGCCGGTTTCACGGCACAGCGCGCAGGCCGCCGCGAGCGTGGGGATCGGCTCGCCGGTGAATTCGTTGGCGAACCAGCTCCCCGCATCGAGCCGGGAGAGTGTCTGGTAAGTCTTACTGGCGACGGCGCCCATGCCGTTCGTGGTGCGGCCGAGTGTGTCGTCGTGCATCAGAATCACCCGGCCGTCGCTGGATAACTTGGCGTCGAACTCCACCGCGCGGAAGCCCAGTTTGCGAGCGAGGGCGCAGGCCGCCAGCGTGTTCTCGGGTGCCAGCGCGCCGCCGCCGCGATGCGCGATCACGCGCGGGTAAGGCCAGTTTGGGCGGTGAGGATCCATCGGCAGCGACTCGCGGATTGGTGAGCGCGAATTCTATCTTGAGTGCAACGCGGGAATAGCATGGTGTTCCGGTATAATTTTGTCTGTTTTGTAGAGGGTTGATATGCCAATTTACGAGTACCGATGCGACGCATGCGGAAGAGAAATCGAAGTCCTGCAGAAGATGAGCGCGCCGGCGCTGCTTGATTGCACCGCTTGCGGCAAGCCGGCGTTGCGAAAGTTGATGAGTGCCGCCGGGTTTCAATTGAAGGGAACCGGCTGGTACGCGACCGATTTCAAGGCTACTCCCAAAGCGAATGGAAACGCCGAGAGCGCCGGCAAAGAGGAGTCGAAAGACAGCACAAAAAAAGATGAGTCCAAAAAAGAAGACGCGAAGCCCGCTCAGTCCGTCGATACCCAAGCCGCCGCCACCAAGTCCGGCGAGACCAAGGCCAGCGCAAACAAGCCGGACGCCCCCGACAGTTCTGCCAGCACCTGATTGCCGCAGGTCCGCAGGACCGGGCAGGTGCCTGCGCAATGTTTCATTTATATCGTAGCCAATGCTGCTAAGAGTCTCCCCGCGCTGTTCTTGACATGAAATCACTGCGTAAATATTTCATCACCGGACTGTTGATCTGGATTCCGCTGGGCATCACGCTGTGGGTGCTGACCGCCCTGGTGGGTGCCATGGATCAGAGTCTGTTGTTGTTGCCGGCGGCTTGGCGGCCACAACAATTATTTGGTTTTGACATTCCCGGCCTCGGCGTGGTGTTGACTGTCCTGGTGGTGGTCCTCACCGGGCTGTTCACCGCCAACATCATCGGTCAGCGCTTGCTGCGGGTATGGGAGGCGATGCTGGGCCGTATTCCAGTGGTGAAATCGCTGTATTCCTCGGTTAAACAGATATCGGATACCTTGTTCTCGTCCACCGGCGAAGCGTTCCGTAAAGCGCTGCTGGTGCAATATCCGCGGCAGGGCGTGTGGACCATCGCTTTCCTCACCGGACATCCGGATGGCGAAGTGGCGAAACATCTTCACGGCGAATACCTGAGCGTCTATGTTCCGACCACTCCCAATCCGACCTCGGGGTTTTTTCTCATGCTGCCGCGCGCCGACGTGGTCGAGCTCGACATGAGCGTGGAAGACGCGTTGAAGTACATCATTTCAATGGGCGTAGTACCGCCTGAACATTTATCTCCTGCAAGTCAGGACGACATCGATCGTCGGTCAAAAAAATAGATCAAGAATATGCGCACAGATTACTGCGGTTTCATTGCGACCCAGCACCTTGACCAGATCGTTACTTTATTTGGCTGGGTGCATCGCCGGCGCGATCACGGCGGCGTGATTTTCATCGATCTGCGCGATCGCGAAGGCTGGGTTCAAGTCGTGTGCGATCCGGATCGCGCCGCCATGTTCCAGGTCGCGGAACGCGTGCGCGGCGAGTACGTGTTGAAGGTGATCGGCAAAGTGCGGCGCCGTCCGCAGGGTACGGTCAACAGCAACATCGTGTCGGGCGAAATCGAAGTGCTGTGCCAGGAAATCGACATTCTCAACGTGGCCTTGACTCCGCCGTTCCAAGTCGATGACGAAGGATTGTCCGAGACCGTGCGATTGACGCATCGCGTGATCGATCTGCGCCGCCCGGCGATGCAGCACAATTTGCGACTGCGCTACAAAGTGGCGATGGCGGTGCGGCGTTATCTCGATGCCAAGGGCTTCATCGATATTGAAACGCCGATGCTGACCAAGTCCACTCCCGAGGGCGCACGTGATTATCTGGTGCCGTCGCGCGTGCACGATGGGCAGTTCTTCGCGCTGCCGCAGTCGCCGCAGTTGTTTAAGCAATTGTTGATGGTGGCGGGTTTCGATCGCTACTACCAGATCACCAAATGCTTCCGCGACGAGGACTTGCGCGCCGATCGCCAGCCGGAGTTCACGCAAATCGATTGCGAGACCTCGTTTTTGTCCGAAGAAGAAATTCGCGAAGTATTTGAAGGCATGATCCGCAGCGTGTTTATGGAAACGGCCGCGGTGGAATTGCCGAACCCGCTGCCGGTGATGCGCTACTCCGAAGCGATGGCCCTGTATGGCACCGACAAGCCGGACTTGCGCGTACCGCTGCAATTCACCGAGTTGACCGATGTGATGAAAGACGTCGCGTTCAAAGTATTCAGTGGCGCAGCCAATATGGAGGCGGGACGGGTGGCTGGATTGCGCATCCCTGGCGGTGGCGCGATGACGCGCGGTGAAATCGACGCCTGCACCGAGTTCGTGAAAATCTACGGTGCCAAGGGCCTGGCGTATATCAAGGTCAACGATGTGAGCCAGTTGAACGAAACGGGTCTGCAATCTCCTATCGTCAAGAATTTATCTAGCGCTGCCTTGCAGGCTATCGTCACGCGCAGCGGCGCGAACAACGGAGACTTGATTTTCTTTGGCGCGGACCAGGCGAAGATCGTGAACGATGCCTTGGGTGCGTTGCGCGTCAAGGTTGGGCACGAGCGCGGCCTGGCGGAGAAAGGATGGCGCGCGCTGTGGGTGATTGATTTTCCCATGTTCGAATACGACGACGAGGCGCGACGCTGGAATGCGATGCATCACCCCTTCACCGCGCCGAAGGACGGGCATGAGGACTACCTGGACAGGGATCCTGGCAAGGCCATTGCCAAGGCTTATGACCTGGTGCTGAATGGTTGGGAGCTGGGTGGCGGATCGGTGCGGATTCACCGTGAAGAAGTGCAGTCGAAAGTATTCCGCGCGCTGAATATCGATGCCGAAGAGGCGCGCGTTAAGTTTGGATTTCTGCTGGATGCCCTGCAATATGGCGCACCGCCTCACGGCGGTATTGCGTTCGGGCTCGATCGCCTGGTGACCATGCTCACCGGTGCCGAATCGATTCGCGACGTGATTGCTTTTCCGAAGACGCAACGCGCACAGTGTCTCTTGACCCAGGCGCCGTCTGCCGTAGACGAGAAGCAACTGCGGGAATTGCACATCCGGCTACGCAACGTCACACCGGCGTGAGCGTGCATGGAGTTCAAGCTGCCGGTCTCCGTCCTGGTCGTGATCCACTCGCCCGAGATGCGAATTTTGTTGTTGGAGCGTGCGGATCGCCCCGGGTTCTGGCAGAGTGTGACCGGCAGTCAAGATGCGGGCGAAGCATTGCGCGCGACCGCGATTCGCGAAGTGGCGGAGGAGACGGGAATTAACGCAACTGAGCATGAGCTGTGCGATTGGCAGTTGCAGAACGTGTACGAAATATATCCGCAATGGCGCTGGCGTTACGCGCCCGACGTGACACATAATACCGAGCATGTGTTCGGTCTGACCGTGCCGGAAAGCGTGCCGCTGCGGCTCGCACCGCGCGAACACTTGCAGTACCTGTGGATGCCGCTGGAGCAGGCAATGGGTAAAGTTTTCTCTTGGAGCAACGCCAACGCGCTGCGATTGTTGCCGGAGAAATGCGCGCAGAAAGGCGGCAGCCTGTCTACCGCGTGCCCGATATAATGACCCAATCTGTTACCGAGGGCGCCGCCATGAAGCCCGTGGATCTTCAAGCCGAAGCGAACAAGCGCGACCGCGCGGAATACGTGCGCGCGCGAACCGACAAGTATTTTTCCAAGTCACGGCATATCGTGGAAGCGTTCGGCGATCAGATCGTGACTTACGGCGTGTTCATGCGTCGCGGTGTCATCTGCGCCGTGAATCCGGCGCTGGAGTTGTTGCGCGAGTTGTATCCGGATAGCGCCGCGCCGCTCAAGGTCACCCGTTTGTACGAGGAAGGCGCGTTCGTGCCCGATCAGAAACCGATCTTTACCTATAGCGGTTCGTTCGCCGAGCTGGTGGAATTGGAGACCTTGGTTCTGCGCCGCGTGGGTGTCGCCTGCGTGTCGGCGTACAACGCGTGCAAAATGGCAACTGACCTGCCCAAGGTTGCGTTCATCGATATGCATGCGCGGCATTCCCCCGGCGACGATATGTCCGCGCTGGCGGCCTATGGCGCGTCAGTGGGAAGCCGCATCGCCAAATTGAGCGGAGCGCTCGGTTTCGTCGGTTCATCGCAGGATCTCACCGCGCATTTTTACGGTCAAGAGTCGGGGACCGGCACCATGCCGCATGCGATCGTCGGCTACGCCGGTTCGACTTTGCGCGCGGCGCAGATGTACGCCGAGACGCATCCAGAAGACAATCTCACGGTGTTGGCCGACTACTATGCGCGCGAGTATTCCGACGCGCTGGCAGTGTGCCGCTGGTGGTATCACGATTATCTGCCGAAAGATCCGCGCAGCGCGCGCACGCTGTCGTTTCGCCTCGATACGCATGGTGAGCGCTACGCGGAAGGATTGGATTACGAAAAGTCGGTCGAGCTGGTGGCGAATTGGCTGCATGTCTTGAACGAGTACGAAGCGGTGCGCGCGGTGATGGGCGAGGAGGCTTACGACGCGGATACCTTTAATATCCTGAAAGATCGCGTGCGCCGAGTGTTATTCGGTACCGGTGTGTCGGTCGCTGCCGTGATCAAGATGCGCCAGACCTTGGACGGCGCCGGCTTCAATGCGGCGCGCATCGTCGCGTCGTCCGGCTTCAATCCGTTCAAGTGCAAGATGTTCGGCAAAGCGCGCGCGCCGGTCGATGTGATCGGTACCGGATCCTTTATTCCCGATGCGTTCAGCGACACTATCGCGACCGCGGACATCTTCACCTATGAGGCCGAGTTCCGCATCAAGGTGGGGCGCGAGAAATTATTCCTTGGACTGAAGGGCTGAACGGTATCTCGCAGCGGTTGGCGCGAACCGGCGCCGGCGCGGCGGCGGCGCTGCTCTTATGTGTTGGGGCGGCGCAAGCGGCGGACATTCAAGTCGAAGCGGAACACACGGACGGCCGCTTCGTCGTGCGAGCGCTGGCAAAAATCGACGTCGCGCTGGAGACGGCATGGCAGGTGATTACCGATTACGGTAATCTCTCACTTTTCATCCCGGACATGATTGAGAGCCGCGTGCTGTCACGCGAAGGCAATCGTGCAGTGGTGGCGCAAAAAGGTCGTGCTCGCTTTCTGTTTTTTAGCCGTGCCATCGAAGTGATGCTGGAAGTCGAAGAGTTTCCCGTCGAGCGAGTGGTGTCGCGCGCGACCAGCGGAGACTTCAGAGAAATGGACGGTGCGTACACGCTGCAGCGTAACGATGCAGGTTTGGAGTTGCGCTATGAAGGCCACATCGTGCCGAATTTTTTCGCACCGCCATTCGGCGCGACCTCCGCGGTGCGGCGCCTGATCGAAGGTCAGTTTCGCGCGATGGTCGAGGAAATCCTGCGGCGTGGGGGGCAACCGCCTGAAGCGGCCCCGGTCCAATGAATCTGTGCTGACCTTGGCGGCGACTACGCGGCGCGATCATGTTGGCTTGCAGCGGATGAACCCGATGCGATTACTCGCGCGTTTTGTTCGGTCCGCTGCTTTGTTGACTTCGATCGCGCTGGCGGCTTGCGCGCAGAACGGTGCGCGCGAGCTTCCTGCCGAGGAACTGGCGCGCCTGGACACGGAGGCAACAACCTGCGCCAAGCTTCTGGCGCGCGCGGATGCGGCGATCGCACGGGCACGCGCCTCCGACGCCATGACAACGCGTATTGCCGGCTTTCCTTATCTGCGAGTCAATCGTTTCTTGGCCAGTTATCGTGCGCAGCCGATGGATCAAGCGCGCTACGCGGAGTGGGTCAGTCGCATGTCGGCCCTGGCGGACGAAGGCTATGCGGTCGAGGTCGCCAATCTTCCGCCGGACGCGCGCGCTCAGCTGGTTGAATCGACGCGGCCGCGGTCCGTCGAGCAGGCGCTGTCGTCATGCGTTGAACGGCTGCGCGAGGGCGATGCGGCGCTGCCGGCGCGCGCGCTTGCCTTGCACGCGGCGGCGCGCGTGCCGGATGACTATGCCGACTGGAAGCGCATTGTCGGAGTCTACTATTTAACGCGAATACCTTTTGCCGCGGGCGTGCGGCGCAATCAAGAGCAACTGCAAGCGTTATTCGAGCAGCCACTCGATCGATCGCCGTCGCAGCGCATCCGCTATCAAGCGACCGCGTCGGCCCTCGACCCGGACCAAGTCGCCGCGCTGATGTCTGCGCAACGACGTAGCGCGCTGGGGATAGCGGAGTTGAATGACGCGGAACTGGCCGCGCTGTTCGCCACGTACGCGCCGGTGTTTGAAATCGATACGTCTTCGTCCGCCGATCAGCTCGGTGCGTTAACCTGGGCGGGCGCACTGGCTGCCGTCGATACCGCAGAACCCGTGGTCTACACCCATGCCTCGCACGTGCGCATGCAAGGCCGCGCGCTGCTGCAGCTCAACTACGTCGCGTGGTTCCCGGCGCGCCCGAAAACGGGTGTGTTCGACCTGCTGGGCGGACACCTGGACGGACTTACCTGGCGGGTGACGCTGGACGAACAAGGCGCGCCGTTGTTGTTTGACAGCATGCACAATTGCGGTTGCTATCACTTATACGTTCCGACCGGCCGCGTCAGTGTCAGGCCGCTTGCGGCGAGTTGGGAGGAGAGTGCGTGGGTGCCGCAGGCGCTGGATCGTGTATCCGCCTTGGATCGGCTTACGCTGCGTGCCGAGGCGACGTCGCATTATCTGTATCGCGTGCTGGTAAATGATCGCAGCGCCGTGCCGCTGCGTAACTATGAATTGAGACCTTATCGTGAGCTGCGTACGCTCGCGCGCGCGGATGGCACGCGACGCAACGTGTTCGATGAGCAAGGCATCATCCGGGGCAGCGAACGCCTGGAGCGTTTTTTCTTCTGGCCGATGGGAATTGCCGAGCCGGGGGCGATGCGTATTCTCGGGCGGCACGCCACGGCTTTTGTCGGGC
>JAYUZG010000200.1:0-3215 GCA_043751985.1 Betaproteobacteria bacterium | reverse complement strand
ATTACTCAGAAGTCGGTAACTTGTGCGACACACTGCCGTCTCCATCATAGAGCGCCGAAACTTGGAATGTGTCGTCTTAATTGGCGACTGCTGAGTAATCGTTATCCGCCTGTTGAATTCACCAGATAAATACCAGCTCCTACCAGGATCACTGCGCCGACGAAAGTAATGCTGATTGGCTCGGACAGAACCACGACGCCGGCGACGACGCCGAACATCGGAGCGAGAAAGCCGAACACTGCGAGTGGGGTGGCGCGATAGCGCGTGAGCAGCCAGAACCAAGCGAGGTAACTGGCAAAGGCGACAACCAGCCCCTGATACGCGAGGCTCGCGATCACGATAGGTGACCACGCGATCACGCCGGGTTCCGCCAATAAATGTGACGCAATCAGCAATGCGACGGCCGACACGGCGAGTTGGTAAAACAGAGTCTTGGCGGGGCTGCACGTTGCGAGCCGAGTGCTGCGAATCAACACAGTAGTGGCGCCCCACATGACTGCGGCGATCACGCCGAACACATCGCCCAGTAAGGTGCCACGCGCGGAGAGAAATCCATCGCCGAATGCGAGTACCACACCAGCGAACGCGACGAGGATACCGATCCACTGCACCCAGCGCAGGCGTTCGCTTGCTACGAACCAATGCAAGCCGAGCGCGGTTAAACACGGCGCGAGATACAAGAACACCACCATGCGCGAGGCCGTGGTGTGCGCGAGACCCAGAAACAGAAACAGAAACTCGCCCGCGAACAGCGCACCCGCGGCGAGCCCGTGCCACAGCGTGCCGTCACGCGCGAACAGCGGAATGCCACGCAGACTTGCCCAGGTGAACAGCGCGCACGCGGCCAGGATCGAGCGAATGCCGCCTTGCATGACCAGCGAAATACCCGGCGCGGCAAGTTTGGCCGCCACATGGCTGAAGCCCCACAGAAAACACAACCCGACCATGAGAGACATGGCGCGCGCGTCGATTGCTTTGCGTGAGGTGGTGGGCATCAGGCGGCGCCAACAGTGTCTGCCCGATCATTGGTCCTGCACTATTTTTTGATCGGCGAGGTCGAGACTAACGAAACGAAAAAATAATTCCCGCTTCCGGGTAGAACTGCGTGCACTTCTGGTAAACACTTTTCTGGCAATCGTACACGTGCTCGTGTACCAATCCTACATTGAAGGCCGCGTTGGAACTGAAGCGGTGGTAGACACCGCCACGCGCGCCATAGGTGAAACGATCGCCGGGGCCATCATAAAAAGTGCGAGTTACGAATCCGCCGACGTAAGGCTTGAACTGGGTCGGGGTGGGAAAAATGTAACGAACTTCGGGCGTGACTTTGAAAATATCGAAGCCATTGCGAACCCAAATTTCCGCGTTAACCGCCAACAGCAGTCCATCGGAGACCATGGTTCCGATTCCGCCGCCGAAGGTGGTGTAAGTTTGATCGAGCGCCTGGCCGAATCCGGCGTGAAGCGATGCGGTGGTGCTGCCGCGATTAAACGGCTCTTCGGCCTGCGCCGGCAAGGCCAGGCAGGCGCACAACGCGCACAGGAATATGTCGCGCGCGCGAAGTTGTACCCTTGGCTTCGATTGGAAATTCATAGTGGCTCCTCAATAATAAGTAACTCGAAAATGGAAAAATTCGCAATAAGGGTGCCGCGCTAAAGAGCGCGGTGAATCGTACTATGGCGTGGCTGGATCGCAAGTCTTTGCCAGAAAAATTTCATCACGCGTGTCGTTCGAGAACGACATCGAGAAATTGCGTGCGCGAGACGGCTACAATATCCATGCTCTCCAACCACCGTCACATTCATGAACGTCGAATCAATCAGCGCCTGGATATCCAAGAAGTGGGACGACGATGTGGTGCCGCAGTTGATCGACTACATCCGCATTCCCTGCAAGTCTCCGCATTTCGATGGCGCGTGGGCGGCCAACGGTCATCTCGACGCGGCGGTGAATCTCGCCGATGCCTGGGTGCGCGCGCAGCCGGTCGCGGGTCTGCAAGTCGAAATCTTGCGTCTGCCCGGACGCACGCCGGTGCTATTTTTTGAGATTCCGGGACAGCGGAAAAATACCGTTCTGATGTACGGTCATCTCGACAAGCAACCGGAGATGAGCGGGTGGCGCGATGGCCTCGGACCGTGGACGCCGGTGCTGGCCGACGGAAAGCTGTACGGACGCGGCGGCGCGGATGATGGCTACGCGGTGTTTGCGTCGCTCACCGCGATGTTGGCGTTGCAGAAACACGGCGTCGCGCACCCGCGCATCGTCGGCATCATCGAGTGTTGCGAGGAAAGCGGCAGCTACGATTTGCCCGATTATCTCGACGCCTTGCGCGAACGTATCGGCGACGTGTCGCTGGTGGTAGGGCTCGACTCGGGATGCGGCAACTTCGATCAACTGTGGGTGACGACATCGTTGCGCGGTCTTGCCGCCGGCACACTCAGCGTTGAAGTGCTGACGGAAGGCGTGCATTCCGGCGATGCGAGCGGCATCGTGCCGTCGTCATTTCGGATCGCAAGAAAGCTGCTCGATCGCCTTGAAGATGCCACGACCGGACGCGTGCTCCCGGCGGAGTTTCATTGCCCGATTCCGCAAGAACGTGCAGCACAGGCGCTGCGCGCGGGCGAGGTGCTGGGCAATTCGATCTGGGAAAAATTTCCTTTCGCCGGGGATACGTGTGCGATGACACGCGATGCAACGGAAGCGGTGCTGAATCGAACGTGGCGGCCTTACTTGTCGGTGGTGGGTGCGGACGGCTTGCCGGCAATCAACGACGCCGGTAATGTTTTGCGGCCGCGCACCGCGCTCAAGTTATCCTTGCGTATTCCGCCGTTGATCGAGGGTGCGCATGCGACCGCCGAAATAAAACGAATTCTTGAGGCCGATCCGCCGCTCGGCGCGCGGGTGAGTTTTGCCGCTGACCAGGCTGCGACCGGATGGAACGCGCCGCTTACCGCGTCGTGGTTAGCGCAGGCGCTGGAGCGCGCATCGCAGTCGTTTTACGGCAAGCCCGCGGTGATGATGGGAGAGGGAGGCACCATCCCTTTCATGGCGATGCTGGGAAAACAATATCCGCGCGCGCAGTTCCTGATCACCGGTGTGCTCGGACCCAAGTCCAACGCGCATGGACCGAATGAGTTCATTCATATACCTTACGCCAAAAAACTTACTGCGTGCGTGGCGCAGGTAATCGCCGCGTGCGTGTGACTACACGCGCG
>JAYUZG010000199.1:0-6391 GCA_043751985.1 Betaproteobacteria bacterium | reverse complement strand
TCCAGCGCAGGCAGCGCGTGGTGCACCAGCTCGTGCGGCAGAATCCAGTCACGAGCGAGGCGCCCCGGATCGGCGAATCGTCCGACGGTAATCCGGCTGGCGGCGCCATTCTGTCCCCACGTCGAGCCACTCGCGACACCACTGCCGTCGCCGGGGAGAATCAGCAGGCGTGCATTGCCATCCGGTAACTTGCCGTAAAACTTAGCCACCGCACCGGCATGCTGCGACACCCACGCCAGCAGAGCTTGACGGCTCATCTGCCATTCACCCGGCGCAAAAGCGACGTGCAACGTGCCGCCACCGATTGATAGATCGGTCATCGGCAATTGCCGAAACGCTTGGTGCGGAAAACGCGGTCCGTCATACACCGCCGTATCATTCGCGGCCAAGATCAGCTTCGACGCCGGGATCGATAGGGCGAAGATCAATAGGGCAAAGCCCAAGCGTGCCAGAGTAGCTTTCATGACGGATCGCCCAAGAGGTTTTCTCGATGATGAACGGAACGCGCATGATAAACCCGTGCCTAAAAATTGCACCCTACGGTCACGCCGAATTTCGGAAATGAGTCTCGCACGGCCGTCGGAAATGGGACGTGGATCGGGTAGAACGCGTCCGGCCTGCTTGCTGGGCTAAAACCACCGGTGCGAGATTGTGTACTCAGACTGGTCGCCGCATTGGAAACCGATGGAGTAAACCTATGGGCAGCAACACCAAAGCGCGAGCTCAGCCAATGAGAAATACCGCTGAAACCAAGAAAGCGCGTGTCGCGGAGAATGGGAGCAAAGCGGATGCCGAGATGCGGCCGGACAGCGCGTCGATAGACGCCGCGGGTGGCAATGTCGATCGCATCCGGGAGATTATTTTCGGCACCCAGATGCGCGACTACGAGAAGCGATTCGTGCGTCTGGAAGAACGACTGCTGAAGGACTCGGCCGACTTGCGCGACGATGTGCAACGTCGCTTGGAACAATTGGAGTCGTTTATCCGAGGCGAGACCGAGACCTTGTCGGAGCGACTGCAGGGCGAGCACAAAGATCGCAGCAATGGCATCGCCTCCCTCACGCGGGAACTGCGCGATCTGTCCAAGGACTACGAGAAAAAAATCGCGCAGCACGACGAACAAATCACCAAGCAAGGACGCGAATTGCGGCAACAGCTCATCGATCAAGCAAAGAGCTTCGGCGCTGAGTTGCGGCAAAAATGCGATGACCTCGGTATCGCCGTCGAACGCGAATTGACTTCCTTGCGCGCCGAGAAAACAGACCGCGCGGCGCTGGCCGCGTTGTTTTCGGAAGTGGCCCTGCGTCTAAACAATGAGTTCGTGCTGCCGACCGAGTAACGCCGGCGCGACTCCTGAGGTCTTGCATACCGTGGCAACCGGGATAGAACTGCTGCCGGCCGCTTCACCACGAGAATCGACCCGCGACCCGCTTCAGGATATCGACGAACTGCGCGCCTTGTTGCTGAGCGCCGAACAGGCGCAGCTCGCGCATCTGCATGAGCGCCTGGAAAATTTGCACCTGCGTACACAGGACGTTGCCGGCGTACTGGCCGAGGCGATCGCCGCGCGTTCCCCAGAGGGCCCGGCGCTCGCCGCCGCGCTGACACCGAGCGTCGAAAAGGGCATTGCCAATTCGATTCGACGCGATTCCAAGGTATTGTCGGATACGCTTTTCCCGATCATGGGCCCGGCCATTCGCAAAGCGATTACGGCCGCTCTGCAGGCGATGATCCAGTCGCCGAACCAAACCATGGATCATACTTTTTCGACAAAAGGATTGAAGTGGCGCATCCAGGCATTGCGCACCGGCAAACCGTTTGCGGAAATCGTGCTGCTCAATACCTTGCTGTTCCGCGTCGAGCAAGTGTTTCTCATCCATCGGCGCACCGGCTTGTTGCTACAACATGTTGCCGCCATTGGCGCAACGGTGCAGGACACCGACATGGTGTCCGGGATGCTCACCGCGATCCAGGATTTTGTGCGCGATTCTTTCTCTTCCGGCGAAAGTGATTCGATCGAGACCCTGCATGTCGGCGAACTCACGGTATGGGTGGACCACGGTCCGCTGGCAATGGTCGCCGGCGTGATCCGCGGCACGGCACCGCAAGACTTGCGTGAGAAATTTCGCCAAGCGGTCGAACGCATCCACGCGACCCAGGGCGCGCTGCTGGAGGAATTTGACGGCGAGACTGCGCCGTTCGATCTGAGCCGGCAATATCTCGAAGAGTGCTT
Organism: Betaproteobacteria bacterium; assembly: GCA_043751985.1. Classification (GTDB taxonomy): domain Bacteria; phylum Pseudomonadota; class Gammaproteobacteria; order Burkholderiales; family JAYUZG01; genus JAYUZG01. The sequence goes on along the minus strand of JAYUZG010000199.1, from coordinate 4,158 downwards.
GCAAGCGCGTTATGCGACAGACACCGCGGCTGAGAGCAAGAAGAAAAAACCGCTGTCGATACCTTTGCTGGTCACCGCCACGCTCGTCATCGCGGCGCTGGCCGTTCTGACCTACCGCCACCTTGAGGAGAAGCAGCGCCGCGAGCAACTGACACAGCATCGCGACCAGTTGCTGGAGCAGTTACAACACGAGCCGGGGATAGTGGTCCTGCGCGCCGCGGAGCGCGACGGCGTGTTCCACGTCGAGGGTTTGCGCGACCCGCTGGCGCGCGACCCGAGCGCGTGGTCACGGCCGGATAACGCCGGCGAAGTGCGTTTTGCGTGGCAGCCCTACCAGTCTCTTGAGCCAGAACTGGTGTTACGTCATGCCCACGTAATACTGACTCCCCCGGCTGGCGTGGCGCTGTCGATGGATGGGAATACCCTGCGGCTACAGGGTGTGGCCAGCTATTCCCGGAATAAGAGAGCGCGCTGGGCCGCGCGGCTCATCCCCGGCGTCGGTCTCGTAGACGACAGCGAGTTGTTGGAGACACGATAGAGCACATGACACTGGGAAAAAGATGCTAAAAAAAGTCGGCATGTTGGGGGCGTTCGCCACCGGAAAAACGAGCTTGGTGAGCCGCTTTGTGCACAGTATTTTTTCGGAGCGCTATCACACCACGATCGGTACCAAGATCGACAAGAAAATTGTCACCGTAAATCAGCAAGAGCTGACTCTCGTTTTGTGGGATATCCACGGTGAAGATCAACTGCAGCAGGTTCCCATGTCCTACCTGCGCGGTTCGTCCGGCTACCTGCTGGTGGTCGATGGCACGCGCCGCGAGACGCTGGTTACCGCGGCACATCTGCAGCGAAGCGCGGAGGAAACGTATGGCGAACTTCCCTTCGTTCTGGTTTTGAACAAAGCCGACCTGGAAGCGGAATGGGAGCTGGATGAAGGAGAAATCGAGCAACTGGCGCGCAAAAGCCTTCTCTCAATCAGGACCAGCGCGAAGACCGGTGTCAACGTGGAGCGCGCTTTCGCCGAACTATCTCGGCGCATGCTGGCAAGCCCGGCAAACAATCCAGTCAAGTCGGCAACCTCGTGATGAATGTTGCGAGCGCCTTGATCAGTCGCCTCCACAAGGAATCGATGCGACATCGTTTCCCGGCGTATGTTCTGGTGGATCGTCGCGGGCGCTTGACGGCATGGGGCGGCGCGCTCGCCACCTATGGTATCGGCGATCTGCACCACGGCGAACCTGCCGCCACCCAAATCGTACTGCTCGAAGGCTTGCTGCCGCTTGGGCGTGAACCCGTGCTACTCCCTTGCGTCACGCTGGAGTCCGGGGTCGCCGCGGATGTTCATCTGCTGCCGGGGAAAAGAGGAGACTGGGTATTGCTACTCGACGCTCGCACCGATGAAGCCAGCCGCAGGATCGGACAACAACAACGCTACGATCATGCGCTACGGTGTCGCGCAATGGCAAGGCCGCCGCGATGAATCGCGGTGATCTCGTGCCGTCGCCGGCTGCGGCAGCAGCCGACGCCGGCCTGCTGGCACGCCTGAACATCGTTGCGCTCGAGCGAAGGGCGATGGGACAGTTTAAGCCGCTCGGTGCCGCACCGGAGTGGTTCGAGCGCTTATTTGCGGATGTCCGCGAGACAGGCGGTGAGTTTCGCCTGGCCTCCGACGTTTCGTTTCTGGGAAATTTCTTGGTCGATGCAGAGACGTTCTGGGTCGCTCGGAAAGCGGAAGTGCCGCGCTCCGGCATTTGGTGCGAAGAGGATGCGCATCACAACGAACATTATTTCGAGGCCTCCGCCTTATCGGTCGAGTCACGCGAGCTGCTGCTGATCGAGCAGTTGGGTACCCGTTACCGAGAGAAGCAAGCCACCATGCAAGAAGCACGCAATCGCGCCTTGCAGCTCGAAGCGCGCCGGCGCTCGCAAAACTTGGTGCAACAAGCGCGCGATCGGCTGCGACAATGTCTCGCCGACTGTTCCGCCGACCTGGAGGCGGCGCGCCGCGCGCTGAAGGAGCAATCGGGTAAGCGCCAACAGGCGGAAGATCAACTCGATCACTTGCCGCGCGATGCCGCATTAACCGGCCTGCCGAATCGCGCGCTATTTGAAGATCAATTGGCACAAGCGCTGGGGGCTGGGCGCAGGCTGGCGGTGATGTTCGTCCTATTTGAGAGCTGGCGCACGATTTGTGACGCCCTGGGCCACCGAGCCGGTGACGTGGTTTTGCAACAAGCCGTGGAACGCGTTCTGAGCTGCCTGCGCGCAACCGACTCGGTCGCACGCTACGCCAACGACGAATTTGCTTTGCTATTGACACCGATCGGACGGCGCGAAGAGGTAGAGGAGATCAGCGCGAAATTGCAGCGCGCTTTTGAGCAACCGATTCATTACCAGGGACACGACCTGTGGTTGACTCCGAGTATCGGCGTTACTTTGCACCCATTCGACGCGGAGCCGGAACTATTGAAGCAAGCCGCTACCGCGTTCAATCGAGCCGTAGCGGAAGACGATCATATTCTGCGCTTGTATCGTCCGGGAATCAGCGTCCGCGCACGCGAGCGCCTGGTGCTCGAAAGCCATCTGCGCCGGGCAATGGAGCGCAACGAATTCAGCGTCTACTTTCAGCCGCGAGTCGAGTCGCAAAGCAATTTGATCGTCGGCATGGAGGCGTTGATTCGCTGGTCTCATCCGGAAAAAGGATTGATATCGCCGGTCGAGTTTATTCCGCTGGCGGAGGAAACCGGTTTGCTCATGCAGTTGGGGCGCTGGGTACTGCGCGCCGCCTGCGCCGAAGCCAAGCGCCTGCTTGACGTGGGATTCGATATCCATCTCTCAGTCAACGTCGCGCCACAGCAATTCGAACGGCCGGGGCTGGTGTCGATCGTAGAAGATGTTTTGCGCGAGACGGGTTTCCCGCCGCGTAGTTTGGAGCTTGAAATTACCGAGGCTTCGGTCGTCAGAAATCCCGACGCCAGCGCCGCAACCATGCATGAATTGCGCCGAATGGGCGTCACCGTGGCGCTCGACGACTTTGGCAGCGGCTACTCTAGCCTAGGTTATCTCAAGCGCTTTCCCATCGACGTGCTGAAGATCGATCGATTCTTCATCCAGGACGCCGTCGTGGCCGCACCCGATGCCGCGATCCTCACCACCATCGTGACCTTGGCTCACACACTGGGCCTCGGCACCGTCGCCGAAGGCGTCGAAACCGAAGACCAAGCGACCCTGCTGCGCTCGATCGACTGCGAGCAAATGCAAGGTTTTCTGTTTGGCGGCCCGCTCACCGCCCCGCAGTTCGAAGACCGGCTACGCGCTCAAATTCGGCAACGAAGGACCTGAACGGAGAACGCCGAGAAAGTAAAAGTGGTAGATACCATGAAAGAAGCCTGTGCGAGCCCGATTCGCGCTTGAGCGTCCAGCCAATTCGGTAGAGGGCGGAAAGTACCTGTCGAGCCTTGGACGAAGGCCAAGACGTCATGCAGTCGCGATCCCGATGGAAATGGATTGCGGCTTAGCCTCGTTGTGCTCAACACGCTCGGCCAAGACGCGCAGGGCAAGGACTTCTGCCTTCGCCATCGCCTCGTCGGCGGTGGTTCCATAAGCGAGGACTCCGGGAAGTTCAGGTACTTCGGCGAGCCAGCGCCCGTCTTCTTCGCGTTCGTGCTCAATCGCGTATTTCATGTGCCGTGTAAATCTGTATGGGAAGGAGCAAGTTGTTGCATTGCTTGACCGTTGAGAATTTACCATGGCATCGTTGCTTTGCAAACACGTGACTGCCCTCGTCAATGCTACTCGCAACGAGTAACGTGTAATTCGTGAGGGTATTGGGAGCAAGGCATTGCGCCCACGGTTTGGAATATCCGGGTTGCGAAGAATTGGCGGTTGGACGTCCACGGTGAGGCGGCCCAGGACTATCTATTGGTACGATCCTCTCTTCGATCAGGTAATCTGCGCCTTCATCCGAGCTATAGTCGATTCTGGTGTACAGCCTGGGAGCTGGGGTGATGGAAATTAGGCGGTGGAGATTTTTGTTGGGCAATTTGATTGTCGAATTCAAAAACCCAACACAAGGAACCTCCACCATGGACAAGGATAAGCAAGAAGCACGAAATGGTCTAGCGGAAATTGGCGTGAGCTTGGATGAACTGGGAC
>JAYUZG010000198.1:0-2787 GCA_043751985.1 Betaproteobacteria bacterium | reverse complement strand
CGTCGTACCATTCGCCGCGGGTGGTCCGGCTGATGGCATTGCACGACTGGCCGCCACCGGCTTGCAGTCGATGGGCCAGCCCGTAGTAGTGGACAACCGTCCCGGCGCCGGCGGCATGGTCGGCGCCGAACTGGTGGCGAAGGCGGCGCCGGATGGCTACACGCTGCTCCTGTGCAACATCGGCGATGCGATGGCGGTGTCGCTCTACAAATCGATTCCCTACAATTTCGAGCGCGACTTTTCCCCGGTGTCGCTGCTCGCGTCCTCGCCGTTTTTGATCGCCGTGCATCCATCCGTGCCGGCGCGCAATTTTCAGGAATTCCTGCAACTGGCCCGGGCCAAGCCAGGGTCGCTCAGCTACGGCTCGGCCGGCAACGGCGTGTCTTCACATTTGTCGGGTGAAGCGCTGAAACTCGCCGCCAACATCAACATCCTGCACGTGCCTTACAAGGGGCAGGCGCCGGCCATGACCGATTTGTTGGGCGGGCAGATCGCCTTCATGTTCGCCAACCCGGTCACCACCATGCCGCATGTGCGCAGCGGCAAGCTGCGCGCGTTGGCGGTCACCAGTCCCGCACGCTTCGCCAATGCGCCGGAGATTCCGACCATCGCCGAGTCCGGCGTGCCCGGCTATGAAGCGGAAACCTGGTTCGGCATTGCCGCGCCCGCCGGCACGCCCGAAGCGGTGGTCAATCGCCTGTCGGCGGAACTCGCAAAAATCATGAACGGCAAGGACACGCGCAGCGGCTTGGAGTCGCAAGGCGCGATTGTCGTGGCCAATACGCCGGCCGAATTCGCCAAGCGGATTCAGGCGGATATCGCCAAGTGGCGCACGGTGATTCGCAGCGCCAATATTTCACTCGACTGAACCGGTCTTCCCAGGGAGAGCAAATGCCTTTTCTCGAACGCAGCGGCAAACCGTCGCTGCACTATGTCGTCGACGACTTCACCGACCCTTGGCGCAACGCGCCGGTATTGATCCTGCAACACGGCTATGGCCGTTCCGCCCAATTCTGGTATCGCTGGGTGCCGTATCTGGCGCGCTTTTACCGCGTGGTGCGGCCCGATTTGCGCGGGCATGGCAAGACGCAGGTTGATCCCGCCACCTGCGCCGGCTTCACCGTCGACACCTATGTCGAAGACCTGCTCGACATCATCGACGCGGTGGGCGGCGCCAAGGTGCATTACTGCGGCGAATCGTTCGCCGGCATTCTCGGCATGGTGCTCGCAGCGGGCCACGGAGACCGGCTGCGCACACTCTCCCTGGTCTCGGCGCCGTTGACTATCTCGACCTCGATCAGAAGCGCCTGGAACTGCGGTTTCGGATCGCTCGAAGAGGCACTGGAGAAGTTGGGTAGCGTCGAATGGGCGCGCCAGACCAATGCCAGCACGCGCTTTCCGCCCGGCACCGATGCGGGTCTGATCGAGTGGTATGCCAACGAGATGGCGAAGACGCCACCGGGTGTGCTGGTGTCCTTTTTCGACCTCATCTGCCAATCGAGCGCCGGGCCTTATCTGTCACGCGTGACCACGCCGATGCTCGGTCTTTACCCCTCGCGCGGAAAGATCACCGGGCCAGAGGAGGGCGCGATTCACCAGATCATTGCCGAGAAGGGGATGAAATACGTCAGTTTCCCGACCGAGTTCCATTCGATCCAGTTCATGCTGCCGGCAGCGTGTGCGCAGCACGTGTTGCACTTCGCAGCGCAGCACGATGGGGTGTCGTGTCACGAATGATTTCACCGGACAGCCGGATGCGTCAGTCGAGTCGCTGATAGAAACGATGAGATGTGAAGATCGGAGTATCTCGATGAGCGTACCCCAATACGACGTGGTGGTCTTCGGCGCTACCAGCTTTGCCGGGCAGATTCTGGCGAAGTATTTGGCCGGACAGTTCAACGGCACTGGCGAGAAGTTGCGCTGGGCGATTGCGGGGCGCTCAGAGGCTAAGCTGGAGGAGATCAAGCGTTCGATGGGTGACGCCGGCCGAGCAACTCGCGGGCCGCTACGATCTGCGTTTCTTCGGCAAGACCGATAAGGGCGAGGTGCTGCATGCCAAAGTCACGGGAGACCGTGATCCTGGTTATGGCTCCACCGGAAAAATCCTCGGCCAGGCCGCCGCTTCGATTGCGCTCGACCATTATCAGAGCGGCAAGAAGACCGGGCGCGCGGGAGGCTTCTGGACCCCGGGCACCATGCTCGATCAGCGCTTTGTCGAGCGGCTGACGCAGCGCGCCGGGCTGACATTTGAGGTGGTCTGATGATTCCATCCGCTGGCAAAGAAATGTGAATTGACTTCCAGCATCTCCCTCGGAGATACTTTGCGCCGCCGCTTTTGTTGCACCCACCAAGGAGAAACCCCATGCGAAAAAACCTGATCTGGATGGCGCTCACTGCTGCCACCGCTTTCACCTTCACCCTCACCAGTCTGCCCGCCGCTGCGCAGACCCCGGAAGTCACGCTCACGCGTCTCGACTGCGGCACCCAGGTCGAGAACGACATCAGTGTCCGCTTCAGCGACACCTTTGCCTACCCGGGGCAGAAGCGACCGTTCACCTTCAGTTGCTACTTGATCAAGCACGGCGGCGATTACATGCTGTGGGACACCGGCCACTCGATGAGCGCCGGCGCGCCCGCGCCCAAAGTGAGCATTGTTGACCAGCTGGCGCAACTCAATCTCAAACCCGAGCAGATCAAGTACATCGGCATCAGCCACTTTCACGCTGACCACACCGGCCAGCTTCCGTCCTTTCCCGGTGCGCAAGTGATGATCGGCAAGGGCGACTG
>JAYUZG010000197.1:0-16855 GCA_043751985.1 Betaproteobacteria bacterium | reverse complement strand
CCCCGCCACGCCTTCCATCATCTCCGGCGCGCCGGTGGTGAAGGTCAGCTCGGCCGGCAGGATCACGCCGACGCTTTTCTTGCTGCCGTCGGCCAGGGTGACAGCGTGCGAGACGCATTTGCCGTCGAAATAGACGCTCGCCTTGGTCGCCACGGAGACGCCCTCGAAACGTTCGGCGGTCATGTCGCCGTTCCCTTTTTCGCGGCGGCCTTCTTCGCCACCGGCCTGCGCGCCGACCGGCTGCGTTCGGCCGCTAAGTTACCGGCGATGCGCAGGCGCAGGGCGTTGAGCTTGATGAAGCCGCCGGCGTCTTTCTGATCGTAAGCGCCGCCGTCGTCGTCGAAGGTGGCGATGCGGGTGTCGAAGAGCGAATCGGTGAGCGATTCGCGGCCGACGCAGAGAATGGTGCCCTTGTAGAGCTTCAGACGCACGGTGCCGTTGACGGTCTGCTGGCTGGCGTCCATGAGGCCCTGCAGCAGCACGCGCTCGGGGGCGAACCAGTAGCCGTTGTAGACCATGCGGGCGTAGCGCGGCATCAGGTCGTCCTTCAGCGCCAGCACTTCGCGGTCGAGCGTCAGCGACTCGATGGCGCGGTGGCCGGCGAGCAGGATGGTGCCGCCGGGGGTTTCGTAGCAGCCGCGGCTCTTCATGCCGACGTAGCGGTTTTCCACCTTGTCGAGGCGCCCGATGCCGTGGCGTCCGCCGATCAGGTTGAGCTGCGTCAGCACCTCGGCGGGGGACAATTTCTGGCCGTCGATGGCGACCACGTCGCCCTTGGCATAGGTCAGTTCGACCACCTGCGGCTTGCCGGGCGCCTTCTCGGGACTGTTTGTGAGGCGCCACATGCCCGCCTCGGGCTCGAAATTCGGGTCTTCGAGCACGCCGCCCTCGTAGCTGATGTGCAGCAGGTTGGCGTCCATCGAGTAGGGCGCGCCTCCCCCTTTGCGTTTCTTGAAATCGACCGGGATGCCGTGTTTGTCCGCGTAGGCGAGCAACTTCTCGCGCGACAGCAGATCCCACTCGCGCCAGGGTGCGATGACTTTGACGTCCGGCATCAGCGCGTAGGCGCCCAACTCGAATCGCACCTGGTCATTACCCTTGCCGGTTGCCCCGTGGGAAATCGTATCGGTGCCGGTTTTGCGCGCAATCTCGATCATGCGCTTGGCGATGAGCGGTCGCGCGATCGAGGTTCCGAGCAGATATTCGCCCTCGTACACCGCGTTGGCGCGGAACATCGGGAACACAAAGTCGCGCACGAATTCTTCGCGCAAATCTTCGATGAAAATATTCGCGCGCTTGATGCCCAACTGCAAGGCCTTGCGCCGTGCCGGCGCGAGTTCTTCGCCCTGACCGATATCCGCGGTGAAGGTGACGACTTCACATTGATAGGTATCTTGCAGCCATTTGAGAATGACCGAGGTATCGAGCCCGCCCGAGTAGGCGAGCACGACTTTGCGCATGGTGGCGGCTTTGCCGTTTCTTTTTTTCACGTCTCAGATCTCTTAACCAGTCAAATGCGATTTGGATTGCCGCTGTCTGTCGGGCCGTCGAATTCGCCGCCCACCCAGCGCCCGCTGATCACTTGGCCGTCGGGTGTGCGCATCACGCCCAGCCCATGCGGCTGGCCGTCTTTCCAATCGCCTTCGTAGACAGCCCCATCCGGTCCTTCGTAGCGGCCCTTGCCGCTCTGCAAGCTCTTGCTCCAGTTCCCGGCATAGCGTCCGCCGTCGAGGCGGGTCAAAGTTCCTTCGCCCTCTGCCCAGCCCGCGTTAATCTGGCCTTCGTAACGGTCGTCAATTTTTCCGTCCACAAACCACTGCAGCACGCCCTTGCCTTCCATCAAACCGTCTTTGCAGGCGCCCGACCAGGTGACCGATTCCCCCGGACGCGGAAACGGATTCGCCGCTTTGCAGCCGTTTGCGTCGGCGATCCACTGCATGTCCGGATCGGTGGCGGCGCGAGCCGGCGTGGAGCAAATCAAGGCAAGCAGGTAAAGGCAGATAACAACGATACGCATTGGACTCATGGCGATCTCCCGACAAACGCTTCGATTGCGGCCACCGTACGGGATGGCCAACCGCTTGCTATACATTCACCTCTTATTTCCATCCAATTATTTTCTTCCCAGGAGCAGGTACTCCAGCAGCGCCTTTTGCGCGTGCAGGCGGTTCTCGGCTTCGTCCCACACGATGCTTTGCGCGCCATCGATCACCGCCGCGGCGACTTCTTCGCCGCGATGCGCCGGCAGGCAATGCATGAAGACAGCGTGCTTGCCGGCAAGTTTCATCATGTCCGCGTCGACTTGCCAATCTTCGAAGTCGCGCCGTCGCTCTTCGTTCTCGGCTTCGAAGCCCATGCTGGTCCACACATCGGTGGTGACCAAGTCGGCGTCGCGCGCCGCTTCCATCGGGTCGGCGAAGCTCTCGTAATGACTGGTATCGTAAATTCCGGCGCGCTCGGGCTCGACCTCGTAGCCGGGCGGCGTGGAAACATGCACGTTGAAATCGAAGATCACCGCCGCCTGCAGCCAGGTGTTGCAGACGTTGTTCGAATCGCCGATCCAGGTGACGGTCTTGCCTTTGATCGAACCGCGATGTTCGATAAAGGTAAAAATGTCCGCCAGAATCTGGCACGGGTGATATTCGTTGGTGAGGCCATTGATCACCGGCACTCGGGAGTGGCGCGCAAAGCGTTCGATGATCTCTTGCTCGAAGGTGCGGATCATCACCACGTCGGACATTCTGGAAATCACTTGCGCCGCATCTTCCACCGGCTCGCCGCGTCCCAACTGCGAATCGCGTGTGTTAAGGAAAATCGCCGAGCCGCCGAGTTGCTGCATGCCTGCTTCGAACGACAGCCGGGTACGCGTGCTTTGCTTCTCGAAGATCATCACCAGCGTGCGATCGACCAGTGGCCAGTACTGCCGATAGCTCTTGAACTCGGCTTTGATCCAGCGCGTGCGCTCGAACAGATACTCGAATTCGTCGAGCGCCAAATCGCGGAATTGCAAGAAATGCCGTGGGCTCTTCATGCCGCTTGCCTCAGCCCGCCGCGGCAACTGCGGGTTGCGCCAGGAAATTCGCGATCAAACTCGATACGCCATCGACCATTTGTCTGGCCTCGGCTTCCTGCATCACCAAGGGTGGCAGCAGGCGCACCACGTTTTCTGCTGTGACATTGATCAGCAGGCCGGCAGCCAGCGCTTCCTGCACCAAGTGACCGCAGGGACGATCGAGCTCAATGCCGATCATCAAGCCTTTGCCGCGAATCTCCTTGATACCGGACGAACCCGCCAGTGCATCCTGAAAATGTTTGTGCACCAAGGTGCCCAAGCGGCCGGCATGCGCCACCAGTCTCTCATCCTCGATGATTTGCAGCGTGGTCAGCGCGGCGACGCTGGCGAGCGGATTGCCGCCGAAAGTAGAGCCGTGATTGCCCGCCTTGAACACTTGCGCGGCAGCACCGCGTGCGAGGCAAGCGCCGATCGGCAAGCCATTGCCAAGACCTTTGGCGAGCGTGATCACATCCGGCGCGATGTTGGAGTGCTGATAGGCAAACCATTTGCCGGTGCGCGCCATTCCGCTTTGCACTTCGTCCAGCATGAGTAACCAATCGTGCCGGTCGCAAATTTCGCGCAGATGCGCGAGATAGCCGTCGTCCGGGATCACTACGCCGCCTTCGCCTTGCACGGGTTCGACCAAGACCGCGACCACGTTGCGATGGTTGGCGGCGATGTGCCGCAAGGCGTCGCGATCGTTATACGGCACGCGCACGAAGCCGGTGAGGAGCGGCTCGAATCCGGCTTGCACCTTGCGGCTGCCGGTGGCGGACAGAGTCGCAATGGTGCGGCCGTGGAATGCTTTTTCCATCACGATAATCGCCGGCGCCTCGATCTTGCGCTGGTGCCCATGCAGCCGCGCGATCTTGATCGCGGCCTCGTTGGCCTCGCAACCGGAATTGCAGAAAAAGGCGTTGTCCATCTGCGCCACTTCGCACAGCTTGGCGGCAAGCGCCTCCTGCTCGGGAATACAGTAAAGATTGGACGCGTGCAGCATGAGTCCGGCTTGCTCCGTGATCGCACGCGTCAGCCGCGGGTGCGCGTGGCCGATTCCGGTGACGGCGATGCCGGACAGGCAATCCAGATAACGCTTGCCCGCGGTGTCCCAAACCCAGACGCCGTCGCCGCGTGCGAAGGCGACCGGCAAGCGGGCATAAGTTGGCATGACGTGTGGCATCGAATTCATAGCACGGATCCGGCTGATCTCAGGAAAAACAATCGGAAAAAGCAACACGGCGGCCAGAGCCGCCGTGTCATGATGTTAAGAGTCAGAACATTGAGTGAGCGTAGTTTTATCTGATTCGGCCTGGCCTTGCAAGCCCCAGCGCTCAGTCGAATCGAATTTTCAATCGAGCCCGTCGATTCCGTCTCAAAAGCGGCGATTTGCGGCCGAAAACAAGGTGACCCGGATCACCGGGCGCGCCCCAAAACTGCTGACTGCATCCCGATGAATGAAACGCTAGACCTGTGCGCCACTGAAGTTGTGATTGTCGGCGCGACCACCATTGGCAAGACCTTCCGGCCCAGCGATTGGGCAGAGCGCTTGTGCGGGATGATGTCGATCTTCGGCGAAGAGCAGCGCTTGTCGTATTCGCCGTATCTCAAACCAGTCTTGTCGGAACACGTGAAATGCGTGGTGGTCGATTCGGCCTTGCGCACCATCGACCCTGCGGCATTCCGCTTTCTGATGGACTTCGTTCACGACAACGAATTGACGTTGCGCAACGGTCGCACCGAGGCGCGACCGGACGAGGGCAACGCGCGCGCTGCCTAGCCGCGCCGCGGACCGAAGCGTTACGCGGGTGCGGCCATCGCCTTGATGGCGTGCGCCAACCGGCTCTTGTTGCGCGCGGCGGTATTGGCGTGAATGATCTGCTTGCGCGCGATAGAGTCGATGCGACTCTGCGATTGTTTCAACTGCTCCTCGGCCGCGGCCTTATTGCCAGAGGCGATCGCTTTGCGCACTTTCTTGATGGCGCTGCGCAGTTCGCTGCGCAGGCTGGCATTTTCAGCTCGACGTTTTACGGTTTGGCGGGCGCGCTTGCGCGCCTGGGCGGTGTTGGCCATGAGATTCCTTCGGATGCGTCAGCGCGGGTTACGCGCCTTGGCTGGTTTGGAAAAAGTTGCGTATGGTACTGAATTCGAACCGCCCTGGCAATGTTTGTAAATCCCCTGATCGAACCCGTCCTGCTGCCGTGGATTAGAATGCGCCACCGTCCTGCCCTCCTATCAACTCCATGAACCTGCTTCGCGCGCTGGCGACAGTGAGTAGCATGACCATGCTGTCGCGCATCCTTGGCTTCGTGCGGGACTCAGTGATCGCCCGCGCCTTCGGCGCCGGACTGTTCACCGACGCATTTTTTGTCGCCTTCCGCTTGCCGAACTTGCTCAGGCGAATGTTCGCCGAAGGGGCATTCTCACAGGCCTTCGTGCCGATCCTGGGCGAATACAAGAATACCCGCAGCGCGGAGGAAACCCGCGCCTTGATCGAGCACGTGGCGACCCTGCTCGCGCTGGCGCTCATGTTGGTCACCGTGTTGGGTATTGCCGCTGCTCCTGTGATCGTGTGGATCAGCGCGCCGGGATTTCACAGCGATCCGGATAAGTTCGCCGTTACGATAGACCTGCTGCGCATCACCTTCCCGTATATCTTCTTAATTTCGCTGACCTCGCTCGCCGGTGGCGTGCTGAATACCTGGAGCAAGTTTGCCGTCCCGGCGTTTACGCCCAGTCTGCTCAATTTGTCTTTTATAATTTTCGCGCTGTGGCTGGCGCCGTTCTTCGATCCGCCGGTGAAAGCGCTGGCTTGGGCGGTGTTGGTGGGCGGTGTTGCGCAACTGGTGCTGCAAATTCCGTTTTTGCTGAAGCTCGGCATGCTGCCGCGTATCCGGCTGGCGTGGCGCGACGCCGCCGTGTGGCGGGTGCTGAAGTTGATGGGCCCGGCGTTGTTCGGCGTGTCGATCGGGCAAATCAGTCTGTTGATCAACACGATTTTTGCGTCGTTTCTGGTGACCGGCAGTGTGTCTTGGTTGTATTACGCCGACCGCTTGATGGAGTTTCCGACCGGGCTGCTGGGGGTCGCGCTTGGCACCATTCTTTTACCCAGTCTGTCGAAGAGCCACGCGGACAAGACGCCGGCGGAGTTCTCGCGTCTGCTGGATTGGGGCTTGCGCCTGACTTTTCTGCTGGCTATTCCCTGCGCAGTTGCGTTGGCGGTGCTGGCAGTTCCTTTGATCGCGACCTTGTTTCAGCGCGGGCAGTTCGGCGCGCATGATGTTGAAATGACCCACCAGGCGTTGCTCGCCTACAGTGTTGGCTTGCTCGGACTGATCCTAATCAAGGTGCTGGCACCGGGCTTCTATTCACGCCAGAACGTGAGCACGCCGGTCAAGATCGGTTTGTTTACGCTGGCGATCACGCAGATGATGAATTTCGTCTTCGTGTACGTTGTGCATTTGGATCACGCGGGCCTTGCGCTCGCGATCAGTCTGGGGGCGTGTGCCAATGCGGCAATTTTGTTTGTGAAATTGCGCCACCACGAGGTCTACCATCCACTCGAAGGTTGGGCGGCGTTTATCGCCAAAATCGTCATGGCAGCATCGCTGATGGCGGTGTCATTGTGGTTTGCCGCGGGCGCACCGGCTGCGTGGCTCGCCGCATCGGAGTGGTGGCGTGTGTCGCGTTTGATCGGCTTGGTAGTGCTCGGCGCAGCCATTTACCTGGGGGGGTTGTGGATCATGGGTCTGCGCATCAAGGATCTGATTAAACGAGCCTGAGTGTTCGACCGAATGTTTAGTCCGGCGCTGCACTCATCGCTTCGTTGACAACATTGACGGTGAGATGCGGCGCGAACATTTCGATGAAGTCGTAGACATAGCCGCGCAAATAGCTGTTGCGGCGGATGCCGATGCGTGTCGTGGAAGCTTCGAATAAATGGCTCGCGTCGATCGCGCGCAAACCGAGATCGCGCTTGGGTTCATACGCCATCATGGCGACGACCCCGACCCCGAGCCCGAGTTCGACGTAAGTCTTGATCACATCCGCGTCGATCGCCGTCAACACTACATTGGGCGTGAGATTCTTCGCCGCGAAGGCCTTGTTGATACGCGAGCGGCCGGTGAAGGCGAAGTCGTAGGTGATGATCGGGTAGCGCGCGATCTCTTCGAGGGTGACCTTCTTGGATTTCAAGAGTGGGTGCCCCGGCAAGGTCAAGACGCAACGGTTCCACTGGTAGCACGGCAACATCGCCAGGTCGTGAAACAATTCGATCGCTTCGGTGGCAATGCAGATATCCGATTCGCCCGAGGTCACGTACTGTGCGATCTGCATTGGGCTGCCCTGGTGCAGCGACAGGCGCACGCCGGGGTAGCGCTGCGTAAAGCGCTGGATCACCGGGGGCAGCGCGTAGCGCGCCTGGGTGTGCGTGGTAGCGATGCTGAGGCTGCCGGTCTCTTCTTGGGTAAATTGCTCGCCCACTTGTTTGAGGTTGGCCGTGTCGCGCAAGATGCGGTTGGCGATATTGAGAATGCCGGCACCGGGCTCGGTCACCGCCACCAGCCGCTTGCCGCGGCGAATGAATAGTTCCACGCCGAGTTCTTGTTCCAGTTGGCGAATTTGTTTGCTGATCCCCGGTTGCGAGGTGTGCAGCACCTTGGCGGCTTCAGACAGATTCAAGTTCTGTCGCGCGACTTCGCAGGCGAAACGAAGTTGTTGCAGTTTCATGGTGGCCTCCGCTGGGTCTTTCGAACGAGTGTATCGCAGGCTTAATAACAAATTGTTATTAGATACTAACAGAATGTTCGTTCTCAGCATTAGAACCGATCGCTATCATGCGCGCTCTATTCATAGACTGTCCGATATAGCGGAAATCGACGTGGACTTTGCCTACACCCTCTCCGGATTTGTCGTGGGATTTATCGTCGGCCTCACTGGGGTGGGCGGCGGGTCGCTGATGACACCGCTGTTGGTCATGGTGTTCGGCGTGTCGCCGGTGAACGCGGTCGGCACTGATCTGCTGTATGCCTCGATCACCAAGACCGCCGGCTCGTGGGTGCATGCGCTGCGCAGGAACGTCGATTGGGCGTTGGTCGGGCGTTTGGCGTCCGGCAGCATTCCGGCCGCGCTGTTCACCACCGGTCTGTTGTATTGGATTGGGCCCGGGCACGGACGCGCCACTGCGCTGGTGACCTGGTCCCTCGGTATCGCGCTATTGCTCACCGCGCTGTCTCTGCTGCTGCGGCATCGAATTCAGGAATGGTCAGCACGCAACGGCCAGGATGCCTGGCGTGAGAAGCACTTGAGCGTACTCACCGTCGGCGTGGGCGTGGCGCTCGGCGTGCTGGTGACGATCAGCAGCGTAGGTGCCGGCGCGCTCGGCGTTGCTGCGTTGTTCTGGTTGCGGCCGAAGATGCCGGCGACGCGAATCGTGGGCAGCGACATCGCGCATGCCGTGCCGTTGACGGGGGTGGCGGGCCTGGGCCATATGTATCTGGGAACCGTGGATTTCAAACTCCTGTTGGCGCTGCTGATCGGTTCGCTGCCGGGCATTTATCTCGGCAGCCGTGCCTGCGCACACGTGCCGGACAAATTTTTGCGAGTTGGGCTTGCATCGATGCTGGTCTTGATCGGCGGCAGGTTGGTATTTTGATTTAATCCTTAGAGGAACAATCGAGTGGATCAGCGAACACAGCAGTGCGTCGGTCTTGCGGACGCGGAAGAAATCGGCGCCTACGAGGAGTCGTTGCAGAACTTCTTCGACGGCAAGATCGATCCGGAGCGTTTTACCGCGATGCGCCTGCAGCAGGGCATCTACGGGCAACGCCAGGACGGCGTGAACATGGTGCGGGTGAAAGTGCCCGGCGGCCGGCTCGATGTCTCTCAACTGGAGGCACTGGCCGACGTGGTCGAGCGCTGGAGCCAGCACGGCCTCGGTCATATCACCACGCGCCAGGATATCCAAGTGCACTATGTGCCGCTGGCCGAAACGCCGGCGGTGATGCGCCGCCTGGGCGAAGCCGGGCTGACCACGCGCGAGGCGTGCGGCAACACCGTGCGCAATGTCACCGCGTGTCCGATGGCGGGCGTGTGTCCGCGCGAACATACCGACGTGCGCGCGCATCTCGACGGCGCGGTTGAGCATTTCCTGCGCAACCCGCTCAATCAGCAAATGCCGCGCAAGTTCAAGATGAGCTTCTCCGGTTGCGAATCGGATTGCGCGCAAGCCATGTTGCACGACATGGGCGTGGTCGCGGTGCATCAAGATGGCAAGTTCGGATTCAAGGTGCTCGCCGCGGGTGGTCTCGGTCACAAACCGCATGCGGCGATCGTGGTGGAGGCTTTCGTCGAAGAGAAAGATCTGCTGCCGGTGATGGAAGCGGTGATCGCTTTGCACAATCGTTACTCGGATCGTGTCAAACGCGCCAAGTCGCGGATTAAATTTCTGGTCGACAAATTCGGCGTCGAGGGCTTTCTGGCGAAGTATCGCGAAGAGCTCGCGCGTACCCGTCCCGCATTAGCGGACAAGCAAGGTCCGAGCGCGCCATGGCATGTCGGCGGCAAGAGTGAGGCGCCGGGCCCAGGCGCGCCGCGCCAAGTGTTTGCGCAGAAGCAAGGTGGACTGGTCACCGTGCCAGTCGGTGTGCCGCTGGGCGATCTCAATCCCAAACAACTTCGCGGCATCGCGCGAGCGCTGGCGCAGTTTGGATTGTTGGAGGCGCGCACGACGCAAGACCAGAACCTGCTGATTCCCAACGTCAGCAAGGACCAGGTCGAGCCGCTGTTGCAGCAACTTGCGGCGCTTGAGTTGGCGCTGCCGAAGACCGGCGACAACATCGTCGCCTGCCCCGGTACTTCCACCTGCCGTCTCGGCATTACCTCCAGCACGCTGTTGGCACCGAAGCTCACCGGTGGCGAGCACGACTTGCGCGTGCGCGTCTCCGGTTGTCACAACGGCTGCGCACAACCGGAAACCGGCGACATCGGCATCTACGGCGAAGGCCGCCGCCAGCATGGCAAGCTGGTGCCGCACTACCAGACTTATTTCGGCGGCAACGGCATGGGCGGTGGCGCGCTCGCCTTGAAAGGCCCGTCGGTGCCAGCAGCACGGATCGAAGTGGCACTGACACGTGTGCGCATGGAGTACGCCAAGACCCGTGACGGTGACGAGAGTTTCTTCAGTTGGAGCCGTCGAAAGGGAGTCGAGTATTTCCGCACGCTGTTGGCGGACCTGACCGAAGTACGAGCGGAAGACATCACGCAGGTATTGCGCGATCACGGCGATGGCGCGGATTTTCGCGTGCTGCAACTCGGCGGCGGCGAATGCGCCGGCGCCGTGCAAGTGCAGATCGGATCAAGTTTCTTTGAGGCCGCGCACGAGCGGGCGTATCGCGATGCGTTCATGTTCCAGCGCAAGTGGACGGAAGCGCTCGGTTGCGCGCAAGCGATTGTGCGCGTAGTAGGCCAAGGTCTGGCGCAACTGGTCGGCGGCAAGAAGAACGACGATCTGACCGAACAAGCAGCGGAACTGCGTCGAGTCTTGCCTGCGCATGGCCCGCTCGCGGATGCGCTGGAGCGCTTTGGCCACGCCTTGTCCGCCGCCGAAGGCAGCGCAGACGGCGCTGGATTGGCGGAACTGTTCAGTGAGATTGACTTGTGGACGCGCGATGTTTCGGTGGTGGCGACGGCGCACGATCCGCAGTTGGATTTGCGCGACGCTTTACCGAAAAATCTGCGCGCGCTGAGCGCGCCTGTAGTTGCTGCCGCGGCATGAACGCACCGGATCAAATCAGCGCCTTGGGCCCGAAGATTGAGCGCGTGCGCGTATTGCTGCGGCAAGCGAGTACCGATCATTCGCCGGCGGTGCTCGCCAGCAGCTTCGGCGTCGAAGACATGCTGCTCACCGATATCATCGCCAGGGAGTTCCCCGGCATCGGTATCTTTACTTTGGACACCGGCCGCTTGCCCGAAGAGACTTACAAGTTGATCGATGACGTGCGCGCGCACTATGGAGTGCGCGTGGATATCTTCGCACCGAATGGACCCGCGCTCGAACAATTCGTGCGAGAGCAGGGCGTGAACGCGTTTTACCGCAGCGTGGAGTTGCGCAAAGCCTGCTGCCATGTGCGTAAAGTCGAACCGTTGCGGCGCGCTTTGCTTGGCAAACGTGCGTGGATCACCGGGCTGCGCCGCGCACAGGCGGTGACACGCAATTCCCTGGCGGAAATCGAAAATGACGCTGAGCAAGGTCTGCTAAAGTTCAGCCCGCTGGCCGATTGGAGCGAGCGCGAAGTGTGGTCTTACGTGCGCGCGCAGGGCGTGCCGACCAATGCCTTGCACGAAAAGGGCTACGCCAGCATCGGCTGCGCGCCGTGCACGCGTGCGATTACACCGGGTGAAGATATTCGCGCCGGACGCTGGTGGTGGGAGTCGGCCGACGCCAAGGAGTGCGGACTGCACCCGGTCAAGCCGCACGGGAAGGCCGCTCAGTCATGAACACCGCGGTAGAAAACTTAGCAACGGATATGCAAGCAGCGGAGAAGAAAATGGATAGCGCTGCGGCGCCGCAGGCGATGAGCTATCTCGATTGGCTGGAAAGCGAATCGATTCACATCTTGCGTGAGGTGGCGGCCGAGTGCGCTAAACCGGCGTTGCTGTTTTCCGGTGGCAAAGACTCAATCGTCATGCTGCGTCTGGCGGAGAAAGCGTTCCGGCCCGGGCGCTTTCCGTTTCCGCTGCTGCATATCGATACCGGGCACAACTTTCCCGAGGTCATCCAATTTCGTGACGCGCGGGCGCAGGAACTCGGTGAACGCTTGATCGTCGGCAGCGTCGAAGAATCGATGCGCATCGGCCGCGTTCGTCTGCGCTCCGAGGACGAGAGCCGTAACGTACATCAGTCGGTCACGCTACTCGACACCATCGCCGAGCATGGCTTCGACGCCTGCATCGGCGGCGCACGGCGCGATGAAGAAAAAGCGCGCGCCAAGGAGAGGATTTTTTCTTTCCGCGATGAATTCGGTCAGTGGGATCCGAAGAATCAGCGGCCGGAATTATGGAGCTTGTACAACACGCTGGTGCACAAAGGCGAGCACATGCGCGTGTTCCCGATCAGCAACTGGACCGAAATGGATGTGTGGCAGTACATCGCCCGCGAAAAGCTGGCGGTGCCGTCGATTTATTACGCGCACTCATGCCAAGTGGTGCGCCGTCCCGGTGGGCTGCTGCCGGTGTCGGACCTGGTGCGACCCAAAGCCGGCGAGATCGTTGAGACGATTTCCGTGCGCTTTCGTACCGTTGGCGACATGACCTGCACCTGCCCGGTGGAATCCGTTGCCGCGTCGCCGGAGGAGATCATCGCCGAGACGGCGACGACGCGTATCACCGAGCGCGGCGCCACGCGCATGGACGATCAGACTTCCGAAGCGTCGATGGAGTTGCGCAAGAAAGAAGGGTATTTCTAAATGTCGGCGATCGAACACATCCCGTTTCAGGACGCCGGCATGCTGCGCTTTACCACCGCCGGCAGCGTGGACGATGGCAAAAGTACGTTGATCGGCCGCCTGCTGTACGACTCCAAGGCAATCTTCGAGGATCAGTTGAGCGCGGTGGCACGCAGCACCGAGCGGCGCGGCCAGGAAGGTCTGGATCTGTCTTTGCTGACCGACGGCTTGATTGCCGAGCGCGAGCAAGGCATCACCATCGATGTGGCGTATCGCTATTTCACCACACCCGCGCGCAAGTTCATCATCGCCGATACACCGGGCCACGAGCAATACACGCGCAACATGGTGACCGGTGCGTCGACCGCGGATCTGGCCATCGTATTGGTGGACGCGCGCGCCGGTTTAATCACGCAGTCGCGGCGTCACGCTTTCATCGCGTCCTTGCTGCGCATCCCGCATCTGGTGGTCGCGGTGAACAAAATGGATCTGGTGGAGTACGCACGCGCGCCCTACGAGGCCATTCACAGGGAATTTCTGGAATTCGCGCGCGAGCTTGATTTCGCGCGCATCGACGTCTTGCCGATCTCTGCCTTGCACGGTGAAATGGTGGTGGAGCGCGGGGACAAGTTGTCTTGGTACAACGGGCCGACCTTGCTGAATATTCTGGAGACTGCGCAGCCGTGGCAGTCGACCGCGGCGGGCGAATTTTATTATCCGGTGCAGTGGGTCGCGCGCCCTGGCGACAGCGGCCACTCAGCGGCGCGTGGCTACTCAGGACGAATCGAATCGGGCCGCGTACGGCGCGGCGATGAAGTGGCGATTCTGCCCTCGGGCCAACGCACGCGCGTGCAGGCGATCCACACCTTCGACGGCGCGCTGGAACAAGCGACCGCGCCACAATCGGTGACGCTGATTCTCGAAGACCAGCTCGATATCTCGCGCGGCGACGCGCTGGTAAGCGCAGGCAGCGCGGTGGAAAGCAAGCGCGAGTTGGACGTTACCCTTTGCTGGTTATCCGAGGAACCGATGTCGCGCGGGCGACGCTATCTGTTGAAACACGGAACGCGGCTGGTGAAAGCGCTCATCGGAGCGCCAGATTATCGCGTCAACGTGAACACGCTGGCGCACGAGGCGGCCGATACTCTGCAATTAAACGACATCGGCCGCGTGACGATCAAAGTGGCGCAGCCGCTGACGTGTATGCCGTATCGGCAGAATCGCGTCGCCGGCAGCTTTATCGTGATCGACGAAACGACGCACCATACCGTGGCCGCCGGCCTGGTTGCCTGAAGAGCACGCGCGTGAACGGGAAAGTGTATTTGGTGGGCGCCGGCCCTGGCGCGCCGGATCTCATCACCGTGCGCGGCGCCGGCATTCTGGCTCGTGCGGACATCGTTTTCTATGACGCGCTGGTCCATCCCGCGACGCTAGACTACGCGCCCAACGCGCGCAAGATTGCGGTGGGTAAGCGCTGCAGCCAGGTGTCGACCGATCAGCGATTCATCAATCGCAATCTGATCGAGGCGGCAGCGAAATACCAGACCGTGGTGCGGCTCAAAGGCGGTGACCCGATGTTGTTCGGTCGTGCGCAGGAAGAAATCGACGCGTTGAGCGCCGCGGGCGTGAGCTTCGAAGTCGTGCCTGGTGTCACCTCGGCACTGGCGGCGAGCGCGCAGATCGGCGTGTCCTTGACGCGTCGCGGCGTGAGCCGTTCGGTGAACATTGCGACCCCGCGTTTGGGCGAAGGCGAAGAGCAGTCGGATTGGCTGACCAGCGCGGCGCGCGCCGACACAAGCGTTCTGTATATGGCGGCCGGCCGCTCCCGTGAAATCGCGCTGGCGTTGAGTGCGGCGGGAATGAGCCGTGACACGCCCGTCGTGATCGTGGAGAGCGCCTCCTTGCCCGAGTCGCGCGAGATCTGCACGCAACTTGGCGCACTGATCGACGCTCCGAGTCCCGAACTGGCCGGGCCAGCGATTTTGTTTTTGGGCGAAGTGTTCAGGCAAAAAATGCAAGATGCCGCCGGCGCCTCACCCAGCGAAAATCCTGCGCGGCTTGCCGCTGGGTAATCTCGCGTGCCGGATCGTCGCGTGATTTTGGCGGGGACAATACGCGCGGCGCTGTTGTTCTCAGGCGTCACTTACTACGCGGCGGCCGAGGATCAACCGGTACGTGCTTGGGCGGCAGCGTGCGCCACCTGTCATGGAACGCGCGGCGTGAGCGGCTCCTCCATTCCCTCGCTGGCCGGGCGCGATGCAGAGGAACTCTATCGCCGGCTGCTCGAATTCAAGAGCGATAAACGACTCGGCACGGTGATGAATCAGCACGCCAAAGGCTACGCGGATTCTGAATTGAAGCAACTTGCGGAATATTTCTCCGCGCAGAGTCAATGAAGCATTCAGTCTCGACGCAACCAGCCTAGATCGATGAAGCAGACACGGCGCGACGCGATCAAATGGATGACGGCCGCGGCAATCGGCGCGCTGCCGGCGTTGAGCCGTGCCGCGCAGCCGGCGTGCCGCAATGCGCCGCGCGTGGTGATCGTCGGTGCCGGCTTTGGCGGGGCAACAGCGGCCAAATACCTGCGCTTGTGGGAGCCGGCGATCGAAGTCGTGCTGATCGAGCGCGCGGAGAACTTCGTCTCGTGCCCGCTCAGCAATCTGGTGGTAAGCGGCGCCGCGACCCTGGACGAGATCACGCTTTCCTACCACACGCTTGCAAGCAAGTATGGGATTCGGTTGGTGCGCGATGAAGCGGTCGCCATCGATCCGGAACGGCAGCTTGTACGACTTGCGCGCGGCGATCCCGTCCCCTACGATCGCCTGGTTCTGTCTCCCGGCATCGACTTCAACTATGGGGAGATCGCCGGAATGGAAAGCGCCGACGCTCAGGCGCGAATTCTCCATGCGTGGAAAGCGGGGCCGCAAACGCTCGCGTTACGCGCGCAGCTCGAAGCCATGCCCGACGGCGGCGTGTTCGCCATCAGCATTCCCAAGGCGCCGTATCGTTGCCCGCCGGGGCCGTACGAGCGCGCCTGTCTGGTGGCCGACTACTTCAAGCAGCATAAGCCCAAGTCCAAGGTGCTGATCCTCGATGCGAATGAAGAAGTGGTCTCCAAGAAAGCGCTGTTCGGTAAAGCCTGGGATGAACTCTACGCGGGCACGCTGGAGTATCGGCCAAACAGCCAGCTCGTCGCAGTCGATGCCGCCACGCGAACCGCCAAATTCGAGTTCGACAGCGTCAGCGCGGATGTGCTCAACGTGATTCCCCCGCAGCGCGCCGCTGCGATTGCCGGCAACGCGGGTTTGATCACCGCGAACAAACGCTGGTGCGAAGTGGAGTTCCTCAGCTTCGAATCCAAGGTCGCGCCGCGGGTGCATCTTCTTGGCGACGCGATTCTCGCCGCGCCC
Source organism: Betaproteobacteria bacterium (assembly GCA_043751985.1). Taxonomy (GTDB): domain Bacteria; phylum Pseudomonadota; class Gammaproteobacteria; order Burkholderiales; family JAYUZG01; genus JAYUZG01. The sequence goes on along the minus strand of JAYUZG010000197.1, from coordinate 947 downwards.
GCGATGCCGAAGTCGGCTTTCATGGCGAACAATCAGGCCAAAGTGGCGGCCGATGCTATCGGCGCGTTGCTGACCGGAAGAGAAATCAACCCACGGCCGATCATTGCCAACACCTGCTACAGCTTCGTCAGCGATCGGCTGACGATGCACGTCGCATCGGTGCATCGCTACGATGCGGACAAGAAAACTTTCCTCGCCGTGCCAGGCGCGGGCGGCGTATCGGCTGCGCGCAACGAAGCGGAAGCGGACTACGCCAGGGCCTGGGGAAAGAACATCTGGGCGGATACGCTGCAATAGCGGCCGCGTACGATCAATTCCGCTTGCGCTTCTCTTCGAGCAGCAATGTCTCGATGTCGTTGATCACCACCTTGGGAATCAGATACGCGGTGGAATAAATCTCCCGTACCCAGCCTTCGCGATCGATCAAGAATACTTTCAGCAGATGCTTCATTTCGCGCTGCTTACGGCGGGTCGCCGCCACCGGTACGGAAACATCTTGATCGAAGCCCGCCAGCACCGGTTCGATTTGTTGCGCCGAAGCGGTGGTCAAGAAATGCCATGGCACCTCGCGGCGAGCGCCACGCGCAGAGGCTTTCGATCCCCCATAAGCGCGCATGACTTCGGGGCTGTCGTGCTCAGGGTCGAAACTCAGGCTGACCAAGCGCACGTGCTCTCGGGCTGAAGTTCGTCGATCGAGTTCGCGTTTGATGGCAGACAGCGTAACCAAAGCGAAAGGGCATCCTTTTTCGTCACTGCACGCCGTATACATCAAACTTAGCAGAGTGATTTTTTCTTTGGTGTATTGCGACAGCTTTTGCTGGTGGCGCCGGTTGTCCAGCACGCTTCCTTCCGGCGCGCGCAGAATGCGATCCAGCGCATAGCTGCCCACAGCGGGCAGCGCAAACTGCGCTTCAGCCGCACGACCTTCGTGGCTGTTTGCCTCGATC